>CAYYSX010000197.1:0-4461 GCA_964474315.1 uncultured Verrucomicrobiota bacterium
CACCAGGAGGAACCGGACCGCCAATAGAGAAGAGAATAGGCAACCACGAATGGACACGAATACGAGGGGCACCAAGGCCACCACCCAAAGCCGTAGGTGACGAGTTTCCATCTGGTTACTCCCCCCGCTTCAACTCAAACCAAGAGTGCCGATACCAAAGAATCGAAGTTCTCCTTAACTCATCTAATTCGTGTCCATTGGTGTTGATTCGTGGTTTCCCACCCTTCCGTCATTGCTTAGGTTGATTTACTAACTTCCCCCATGCCGCACCGAATGAACCGCGCGCACTATGCTGAAATGTTCGGGCCCACCACCGGCGACCGCCTGCGGCTGGGCGATACCTCGCTCATCCTGGAGGTAGAACGGGACCACACGGTCTATGGCGACGAATGCAAGTTCGGTGGGGGAAAGGTGATCCGCGAAGGCATGGGACAGGCCGCCGGTGTGGGCGATGACTTGGCGCTCGACGTGGTGATCACTAATGCCCTGGTGTTGGACATCACCGGAATCTTCAAGGCGGACGTTGGAATCAAGAATGGTCTGATCGTTGGGATCGGCAAGGCCGGCAATCCCGATGTCATGGCGGGAGTGACCGACCGCATGATCGTGGGGGTCACGACCGAAGTCATTGCGGGCGAGGGGTTGATTCTGACCGCCGGGGGACTCGACACCCACATTCACTTTATTTGTCCGCAACAGGCGCACGAAGCCATTGCCGCCGGGCTGACCACCATGGTGGGCGGCGGCACCGGTCCGGCGGTGGGTACCTGTGCCACGACTTGCACGCCCGGTTCGTTCAACCTGCGCCTCATGTTGCAGGCCCTGGATACGCTTCCGCTCAACTTCGGCCTGACCGGCAAGGGCAATACGGCGCTTCCGGCCGGACTTCCCGACCAGATTCGCGCCGGAGCCATCGGGCTGAAACTGCATGAAGACTGGGGCACGACGCCGGCCGCCATCGACTGCTGTCTCAACGTGGCGGAGGAACACGACGTGCAGGTGACGATTCATACGGACACGCTGAACGAATCCACCTTCGTCGAGGGCACCATGGCGGCGTTCAAGGGCCGCACCATTCATACCTATCACTCCGAGGGTGCGGGGGGCGGACACGCCCCCGACATCATTCGGATCTGCGGCGAACCCAACGTGTTGCCCAGTTCGACCAATCCCACCCGACCCTACACGGTCAACACCCTCGATGAGCATCTCGACATGCTCATGGTTTGCCATCACCTCGATGCCACTCTGCCCGAGGACGTCGCCTTTGCGGAAAGCCGGATTCGGGGGGAGACCATCGCCGCCGAGGACATTTTGCACGATCTCGGGGCCATTAGCATGATGAGCAGCGACAGCCAGGCCATGGGACGCATTGGTGAAGTCATCACCCGCACCTGGCAGACCGCGGACAAGATGCGGAAGCAGCGCGGACGGCTTCCGGGTGAAACCGGCGCCAACGACAACCTGCGCATCAAACGCTATCTCGCGAAGTACACGATCAATCCCGCCTTGGCCCATGGCATGGCACACCTCATCGGGTCGGTCGAAGTGGGCAAGCTAGCCGATCTGGTGCTCTGGAAGCCGGCGTTCTTCGGAGCCAAGCCGGAGATGGTGATCAAGGGCGGGTTCATCGCGTGGGCGCAGATGGGCGATCCCAATGCGTCCATTCCGACGCCCCAACCGGTGTTCATGCGTCCCATGTTTGGCAGCTTCGGTCGCGCGATCGGATCGAGTGCGGTCAGTTTCGTCAGCCGCCGTAGTCTGGATGAAGGGGTGGTGCAACGATACGGACTCAACAAGCGATTGGAGGCCGTCCGCGGTTGTCGGTCCGTTTCGAAGAAGGATCTGCGCTGGAACGATGCGACCCCGGTGATCACCGTGGACCCGGAAACCTACGAAGTCCGCGCCGACGGCGAACTGCTGCGGTGCGAGCCGGCCGAGACGCTTCCGCTGGCCCAGCGCTACTTTTTGTTTTGAGCGGAACTCGGTCGGGGGGAGCGTGCCCGCCTCGGTCGGGGCGCCTCTCCGTTTTTAGCGAGGTGGTGGAGCCGAGGAGAGGGGAGGACAGAGAACAGAGGACAGACGATGGAGAACCGAAGTGGCTAAGTCCTGTAGCGTCGGCTGTCCTCAGCCGACCGCACGGCTTGGCCACGCAAGATGGAGTAATCCGAATCTGAATGCCAGTTGCCGCCGGGCGTCGGCCTGCGACCGTTCCCGCCGTGTCTGTTTCGGAAGCCAATCTTGCTGTCATTCGCGCCCGTACCGAACGGCAGGCGATGGACTGGTCGTTGGTGCTGACGAGCCAGGGGATCGAGGTGGCTTTGGACCAGGATCCGGTGGCGGGCGGATGGTGTCTGCTGGTGTGGCCGGCGGATGAAGCGCGGGCGCGGAGTTCGATTCGGCAATACTGCCGGGAGAACCGGGGATTCGAGTGGCATCGGGAAGTCCCGGGTTCCGACTTTTTGTTCGACGGCCGGGTGGTATTTTGGGCGCTGGCGTTGGCGCTGGTGTTCCTAGTCACCCAAGGTCCCATGGAGCCGGCCGTATTTGATACCGCGAAGGTTCGGCAGGGGGAATGGTGGCGGGCCTTCACGGCGACCTGGCTGCATCGGGACATCGCCCATCTGGCCTCTAATCTGGCCGTCGGACTGCTGTTTCTGGGTTTGGCGATGGCGCGGTTTGGGGCCGGCGTAGCCCTGTTGGGAACGCTGCTCGCCGGCGCCCTGGCCAATTTCACCGGAATGATGTTGCGCGGGGAGGACTACCGGGGAGTGGGAGCCTCCGGCTGCGTGATGGCGGCCCTGGGAATGATCGTTGCCCAATCCCTGCCGGGCTGGCGTTCGGGGCGTCGTGGAAACCGGGTCGTCCTGACCAGTCTCGGGGCCGGGGCGATGTTGTTCGTTCTTTTGGGCACGGATCCGTCGTCGGACATCGTGGCGCACGCGGGAGGGTTGGTATTCGGGATCTTATTTGGGGCGCTGGCGGCCTTGGTTCCTCAGCGCGCCCGGCCGCCAGTCAACTGGGTGGCGCTGGGGGTGTTCGTGGTGTTGGTGCTGGGAACCGCGGTGCTGACGCTGCGCTGACCGGGAAGGCGAGAGGCGCTCCGGAAGGTCGAGGCCATCCCTTCTTCCTCCCGGCTTCTCCGGCGCTCCGGCCGAATCCGCGCATCTCCCGGTTCACAGCAGATCGCGTTCCTCCAGTTCCTCCTCATTGAGGCCCAGGTAGTGACCAAACTCGTGGATGTAAGTAATATGAACTTCCTCCCGGAATCCCTCGGGATCGCCTTCGACGAAGTTCCAAATGTTTTCCAGGTACAGGATGATCTGACGGGCCGCACCGGACAGTTCCGGGGAATCGACCGGATCCCCGATGTACAAACCGAGCAGATCGCTCTCCCAGCCGTCGGTCTGCAGGGCGTCGTCGGGCCAGGATTCGTAGGTCACGGCTAACTGTTCGGCGTGCGGACGAAGGTCGGCGGGGAGATGCTGGACGGTCTCCCGGACTTCCTCTCGGGCCGTTTCCAACAGCCAGTTCCAGGAGTCGGACTCAGGCGCCAAGTGACTAGGGACCATGGGCGAAGTGGGTCGGATCGAAGGTCGTCGCACTGAAGTCGGTTCAGAGATACCGAGCCAGCAGAGGCCGGAGCCGTCGGATCGTCGCGGCCGGCCATAACGAGCGCTCGGTCAACAGGGCGTTCCGCAGCGCGTCGTGACAGGACCAACCCGGCGTTTCCGGCAGTCGTGGCAGGGCGTCGAGCACGATGGCTTGGGCTAGAGCAGCGTTCTTACGGAGATTGTCGATGACCATCTCGACCGTCACATGGGCTTCGTCCGTTTTCCACGCATCGTAATCGGTCACCATGGCCAGGGTGGCATAGGCGATCTCTGCTTCCCGGGCACACCGGGCTTCACCGAGGTTCGTCATGCCGATGACGTCGAAACGTGCCTGGTGGTTGCGGCGGGATTCGGCGCGGGTGCTGAAGGCAGGTCCCTCCATGTTCACGTAGGTGCCCCGGTCATGGACACGGGCTCCACAGGCGCGTGCCGACTGCAACAGCAACTGGCGGAGCTCCTCACAGATCGGTTCGGCAAAGGCCACATGGGCGACGATGCCGTTGCCGAAAAACGTATGCTCGAAATCACGTTTGGTGTGATCGATGAACTGGTCCACCAACACCACATCACGCGGCCGGTAGCGGGCCTGGAGCGAACCCACGGCGCTCACCGCAATGATCCAGGCGACCTGCAGCGACTTCATGGCCCAGAGGTTGGCCCGGTGGTTGAGCTCGCTCGGCAGCAGGCGATGGCCGCGGCCGTGCCGGGGCAGAAACACGACTTCCCGCCCGGCCAATTCACCGCAGAGAACCTGATCGGAGGGGGTCCCGAAAGGCGTCTTGACGGTCCGCCACCGTTGGCGGGTCAACCCTTCGATTTGATAAAGTCCGGAACCGCCGATGATGCC
>CAYYSX010000197.1:4561-11476 GCA_964474315.1 uncultured Verrucomicrobiota bacterium
AACAGAGCACCGAAGCGATTTTTGTAGAAAAGCTGCCGGTGCTGGACCCCGAATTCGTGGACCAGCCGGGTCAATTTTACATCAAAGCAGCAGTATTCCGCAATCTCCGCCAGTCGCCCTTGGCGGAACCACTCGATGGCCTGCAAGCCCTCGCTGGTCTTGCTCAACCCAAACGTCGCCTCGGCAATCGAATCCAGTCCCAGTCGGTGACCCAGCCGTTCCTTCAGGTCCACCATCATGTCCAGCGTCGGCAGTTGAGTGAGGTCGTACGGCGTGTACCCATGCAGGACCTCATAGTCGAAGCGCAGGTGATTGAATCCCACCACCAAATCGGCCCGCTGGAGTTCACGGAGGAGTTCGTTGATCTCGGATTCCCGATAGATCCGATAGCCACCGCGCGCGGTTGCGTACGTCACCGCCAGACTCATTCGCATGTCCCGGATGCGGTCCCAGCCTCCCACTTCGTCGGCTGACTTCTGGGTCTCGAGGTCGAAATAGACGATGTTCTGCGGGCGCAGGAGAGATGGCGAACTGGACACGGTGGAGGAAACTGAGGAAATAGATGCGGGCCTACTGAGAGCCGCCCTTGAGTTCGGCCAGTTGCTTTTCCAGCTCGCCCACGCGCCGGAGCAGCTCGGGAAGGCGGTCGGCGGCCAGCCATTGGCGTTTCGTTATTCGGTCCGGATGGGCTGGGGTTCCCATCCATTTCTGGCCTTCGGGAATGTGGTTCATCACCCCGGACTGGGCCGCAATCGTCACCCGGTCGCCGATCCTCAGGTGACCCGCAATGCCCACCTGTCCGGCGATCGTGGTGAAGCTGCCGATCTTGGTGCTGCCGGCGATGCCTACCTGGGCGACGATGATGCAATGTTCGCCAATGGTGACGTTGTGGGCGATCTGGACGAGGTTGTCGATTTTGGTGCCTTTTCCGATCACCGTCGCTCCGAGCGCGGCGCGATCGATGGCCACATTGGCGCCGACTTCGACATCATCATGGAGGATCACCTGGCCGACCTGCGGCACTTTGCGGTGTTGTCCCTGGTCAAACACATACCCAAACCCATCGGCTCCGATGACCGTCCCGGCATGGATTCGCACCCTCTTTCCGAGAATGGACCGCGGATAAAGGGTCACCTGCGGAAAGAGCCGGACCCCTTCACCCAGGACACAGTCGTCGCCGACAAAGTCCCGCGCCTGCAGCACGACCCCGGGGCCAATCCGGGCGCGTTCCCCCACCACACATCCCGGACCGATGTGAGCCGTGGGGTCGATCTGGGCGGAAGCGGAAATGACCGCCGTCGGATGCTGGCCGGGGGGGAACGGCGGTTCGGGAAAGAACAGGGGAAGCACCTGGGCGAAGGCGGTCCGGGCGTTGGGGACGCGGATCTGGGTTTTGCGGCCGTTCTCGCCGTAGTCTTCGGCGACCAGGATCGCCGCCGCCGAACTGTTTTCGGCGCGGGCGAAGTACGACTCGTTCTCGGCGAAGGTCAATTCACCCGGCTTCGCGGAATCGGCGGGGGCAAAACCATTCAACTTGAGGGCGGAATCTCCGACGACCTGTCCCCCAAGTCTTTCGGCGAGTTGCGCAGCGGTGAACGTGGGCATGGGAGGTAATGAGATCGATTCGGGCGAAGCGTCTCACACCGGTCGGAAAATGCCAGCCCGCGAAATGAAGCGGACGAAGATAGGGGCGGGAGCGCGGGCGGCTCGCCCGCCGGTGGGAAGCGCTCCGGGAAGCTCCAAAACCCAAGCTCCAAACTCCAAAAAAACTCCAAGCTCCAAGCTCCAGCTTCCTGCCAGAACGGCTCTTGAAGCTGGGCGTTGGGGACAGGGCATCTGTCGCGCCTCGTCCAATCGCTTCTTCGCCATATCAGCGACAACCTATTTCAGGACGGGACCGCTTCCTTGGGATTTGGGATTTGGCCTTTGGAGCTTGGGCTCGGCCCGCCGCGTAGGGACAGATTCAAGATGTGCTCCGAAGATCCCCCCACCCGTCGTCGCCTTGGGCCTCCCGGCCCGACGAGTCAGGTTCCGCGGCGATTCACCACCTGGTTTCCGGCCCCTAGAACGATCACCGTGGGTCGATAGTCACGGGCGACCTCAGCTTCGACCTCAGTAAAAGCCATGATGGTCACGAGATCACCCGGCTTCCCCAGATGCGCCACCGCGCCGTTGAGTTCCACGACGCCGGAATGGCGCGGACCTTTGATGACGTAGGTCTCCCATCGGGCGCCGTTGGCCATGTTACTGCACAAGATGCGTTCAAAGGGCAGGAGTCCGGCGGCTTCGATCAGATCCTCGGCCAGGGTCAGGCTTCCTTCGTAATCGACGCTGGCGGCGGTGACGGTGGCGCGGTGGATCTTGGATTTAAGGAGATGAACCAGCATGGGGAACGGCCTTCGGGTCAGGCACGAAACCGAACCCCACAGCCCGGCTTGAACCAAGTCGCTCGTTGACCCGCAAATTGCCCGTCCACTATAAGCCGCGGGTCACCGCACTCAACACCCGGTTTCAAACCAATTTATCCCTCATGAGCAGAAAGATTCGTTACGGAATGGTCGGCGGCGGACGCGGCGCGTTCATCGGTGCCGTCCATCGCATTGCCGCCAACATGGACGGCCAGATCGAACTGGTCGGCGGCGCGTTTTCCGCCGATCCGGAGAAGTCGCGTGCTTCCGGAGCCGACCTCTTCCTCCCCCCCGCCCGCTGTTACGGCAGCTTTGCCGAACTGATCCAAGCCGAAGCGGCCCTGCCGGAGGGCGAACGGATGGACTTCATCGCCATCGTCACCCCCAACCACGTCCATTTCCCCCCGGCCAAACTCGCCCTGGAAAACGGCTTCCACGTGCTCAGCGACAAGCCGGCCACCTTCAACCTGGCCGAAGCCAAAGAACTTCAGGCTCTGGTGAAGAAATCCGGACTGCTCTACGGCCTGACCCACAACTACACCGGTTATCCGTTGATCAAAGAAGCCCGCGACCTGGTTCGCAGCGGCAAGCTGGGAAAAATCCGCAAGGTCGTCGTGGAGTATCCCCAAGGTTGGCTGGCCACCCGGATCGAAGCCTCGGGGCAGAAACAAGCGGCGTGGCGCACCGATCCGAAACGCAGTGGCGCGGCCGGCTGTATTGGCGACATCGGCACTCATGCCGAGAACCTCGCCGAATACGTCACCGGCCTGCCGATCACGGAGTTGGCCGCGGACATCACCGCCTTCGTGAAGGGGCGGAAACTGGACGATGACGGCAATGTCCTGCTGCGCTTCAAGGGCGGTGCCAAGGGGATCCTGCACGCCTCCCAGATTTCCGTCGGCGAGGAGAACAACCTCAACCTGCGGGTGTACGGGGAACTGGGGGGGCTGGAATGGCACCAACGGGAACCGAACACCCTGCTGTTGAAGTGGCCCGATCAACCGATGCAGGTCTATCGCACCGCCAACGGATACCTCGGCGCGGCGGCCAAAGCGGCCGGCCGTACCCCGCCCGCGCATCCGGAGGGTTATCTCGAAGCCTTCGCCAACATCTACCGCAACTTCGCCGCCGCCGTTCGCGCCCGTTTGGAAGGCCGTAAACTCGCCAAAGACGACCCGGCCCTGGATTTCCCAAAGATCAGCGACGGCGTCCGCGGCATGGCCTTTATCGAGGCGGTGGTCGCTTCGTCCAAGGCGAACGCCGCGTGGACCCGAGTCGAGAGCTGAACGAGGCGACTGAGTCGCAACAACCGCGCAGGCGGAGAATTCGCCGGACACGGTCGGTCTCAGGATGCCAATCAGGTGGGACACGAAACGGCTAAAATCTGTCCGAATGTCCGAAGATTGGATGGTCGTTACGTTAAATGAGATGACGCGGAGCAATCATACACCCGAGTGTGGCAAAGGCGGCGAAGAGGGAACCGTGTTTTTCATGGCGAACAAGCCGCCGTCGGCGCGCAGTACGAAAAGTACCGCCTGGAATACTTTCCGAGTGCAGGCGCCAAGCCGATCGAATTGTCTTTTGCGCAGACGGACCAAGAGGGACCTCAATCTTCTCTCCATATCCATCAGTTAATAATATACTCCAATTAAGTACACCACATGCCTTTTGTGAGTCGCGAGCAGTCGCAGGTTGTCTGGCTCAAAAAAGGCCAGGAAATTCACATCGGGGAATGTCGGTTCCTGAGGAGAGATGAAGAGTTGTCAATGGATGACTGGGATATTGGTATTCAAGGGGATGCACACTCCAGCGATGCAGCCGAGTTTGGACATTTGGCCCACAAACGGTGGCGTTACTATCGTGATCAATCCTTGATCGCAGGCTCGATTCGCGACCTCCAAGAGCGTATTAGGATAGACCCTGATGTGGAACTGGGAATGATATGCGTGGTTGGGTCCGATCGGCTCTCACCCCCTTCTTGCCTTGGACTGGCGTTCTTTCGCCGGACTTGGGCTAACCACCTTTGCCTGGATTTTCTGGCCAAGCATCCGGCAACTACCGACCAGATCAATGGTATCGGATACGGCCTGCTCGACTTCATTGTCAACGTCGCCAAGGAAATCAATGCGGGTTCCATCTGGGGCGAGACCACGAAAGGATCGGTGGACTTCTACAAAAAGGCATTTGATCGCAAGAATTTCGATGATCGGTTCTCGTTGCCGAAGAGTCGGTATTCATGGTTCAAGGCTCGCCGGCTCGGCAGTAACCTTCAGAGCGCGTCCGAGGCGCTGGGTAAAGCTCGGCAGTTGCATGCACCGCAAAATAGGCCCACGATCTCTCCGAAATGAACAGGCGCGTACCTCGCCCAAAGTTGACTGTTGAAGAGCTCCTTGAACTGGAGGAGAAATATACCTGCACCGTGGGCAGCCGGCTGTCGTGGCGTTTCCCGCCGGGGATCATCCCGCCTCCCGCCGACGCCACTGACGCCACAGCGACCGCCAGACCACGCACCAAGCCAGCGGTAGGACCACGGAAGGCTTTATCCCGTATCCCAAAGACAAGCAAAGCCTCCTCGGGGTAGTTTTTGTGAACGGCGTGCTTGTCTTTGCGTCCCCTTGAGCACCGCTTGAACGAAGTGAAAAGGGTGATCAACTCACCCGCGCAATCCGGAACTCCCGCTTCCGCCCGCCCAGCTCCAGCACCAACCGCTCCCCCGGTTGGTGTCCGGTCAACTGTCCCCCGAGAGGAGACTGGGGAGTGATGACGGTGACCTCACAGCCATCCACTTCCACTTCGAGTCCGCCCGCCCGGGGACCGAGGAAGTACCAGGAGCACTCGTTTCCCAACTTCAGCTCTACCAATGCGCCCACCTCAATGGGTATATCCGTCCCGAACGCACGCGGAGAGAGCGCTTGGAACTGCGCCAACGCCTGGCCCGCTTCCGCGGCCTGACGCGACTGACCCCGGGCCAGATACGACGCTTCCAACCCCCGGGTGTCGTACTTATTCTCCGCCCGGCTCTGCTCATCCGTGGCCTCGGCATGGGCGGCCCGGGCCGCCCGAGCGTACATCTCCACCTGCTCCTCCAAACGCTGAATGATGGCCTGGAGAACGGCTGTTTTGCTGACGGTCACGGGTGAACACGCTCCGGAGAAATCGACGGAAGTTCAAACCGGATTCGCCCCTTGACCACCGGAAGGGCGCATCTTGAATCTGTTCTTACCGGCAGGAGCGGGCGCTCGCCCGCTGGACAACTCCGGGGAAGTTCCAAGCTCCAAATCCCAAGCGCCAAAGAAATCCCAAGCTCCAAGCCCCCGGTTCCCGTTCGTACCGCCCTGCAACGAGGCGTTGGCGGTCACGGCCTCGGTCAGCACCTCTGCCCATTGAACTGCACCACCAACCTGGGAACTTGGAGCTTCTTTGGAGCTTGGAACTTGGCTTTTGGAGCTTTCATCACTGTCCCGATAAGGACCAATTCAAGACGCATCCCCACCGGCATCCGGGCGCCGTGAAGCGGAGGGATCCCAAACCGACCAGAACCCTGCAAACGACTCCGCCTTCCGAACTTCGCGCAATCCCTGTTCATCCTCCCACCATACCGAGGCGAGTCCGTGCGAAAATCGTGTTTCCCACGGGAGATGATAGGCCCCGGCTTCCCACCACACGAGATGATCGCCCGGGCGAAGGGAAGCTGGCAGCCGCCGCCGTCCCAGACAATCGAACGCCATGCATGTGGGACCATGCACCGCCGTCAACACTCGCCGTCCTCGCCGTGGCTCCAGCGGCAGTAATTCATGATCCTCCCAGGTGGACACCAGCGCGTTCAGCGTCCGGCCGCCATCGCCAATCAGGATCCGACACCGTCCCCGCTCCTTCACGTCGAGGATGCGGATGACCAACACTCCGGAACCCGCACTGAGAAAGCGTCCGTTCTCCAGCCATAGTTCCCGGACAAACGGCATTTGTTCCACCGCCCCGCGACCGACGGCCGCATAGTCCCGGAGGCGCATTCCCCGATCGAACCGCCGCCCCTGAGGTGATCGTGTGAAGCAGGGAGGCAGGCCGCCCCCCAGATTCAGGTACGCCGGCTGCCAGCCGGTTCGAGCACAGACCGCGGCCACCGCCCGGACCGCCTCGGCGTACCTCTCGGCCTCAGGAACATTGGTCCGCAGATGGAAATGGACCGTTTCCGGTTCCAATCCCGCCCGACGAAGGCGCCGCAACGCCTCGGGCACTTCGTCCGGCTCGAAGCCGAACTGCGTCGGAAACGAGGGAAATTCTGGATCCACTTCACCGGGAGTCCGCACGCGTAGTCCCGTCCGCCATTCCTGCCGACGCGCCCAAGGAAGCAACGTGGTCAGTTCTCCCAGCGAATCGAAGTTCACCCGCAATCCCGGGCGGCTGACCGCCGGGAGCCAGCGCTGCTTGGCGGGACCATTGACCAGGAAAACTTCTTCCGGAAATCCCTCCGCCCGGGCCGCGCGGAACTCGAATTCACTGACCACTT
>CAYYSX010000198.1:0-11453 GCA_964474315.1 uncultured Verrucomicrobiota bacterium
TGGCGGATCCCTGCGACGTCATCGCCATCGACCGGCTGCGTCAGGCGTTGGGAGCAGAGGTGGAACTGCTGGCGGCTCCTGAACGCGACATCCTCAATGCCCTCGATGCCCAACAGCCGGCCGGGCTCGGCGTGCCGCAAGCAATTGCCCGGTGGCTGGCCGAGGAGCCGGCGACTCCGACGGTTCGCCCGGAGACGTCCATCCTGGAGCCGCGCCCGGATCCCACCGACGCGCCCGTCGTGCAGTTGGTGCAGGAGATTCTCAGCCGGGCGGTCGAAGCCGGTGCCAGCGACGTCCACTTCGAGCCGGCTGAGCGTTGCCTGCGGATCCGCCTTCGGCTCGACGGCGTTCTGATTCCCGATGTGTTGATCCCCAAGCCGCTCCAGGCTGCGGTCACTGCGCGGCTGAAGATCTTGGGCGAACTGGACGTGGCGGAGTCGCGCTTGCCTCAAGATGGCCGTGCCACGTTTCTGGCCAACCGCAAGCGCATCAACCTACGCCTCTCCACGCTGTCCACCCAGGACGGTGAAAGCGTGGTGGTTCGTCTTCTTCCCGCCGATTCCGCGGTACCTACCCTGGACCGGTTGGAGTTGGATCCCGATACCGAGGCGAACTTGCGACGGGCGATCAGCCGGCCCTATGGCGTGGTGGTGGTTACGGGTCCGACCGGCAGCGGCAAGACGACCACGCTCTACGCGTTGCTCCACGAGTTGAACCGGCCCGATACCGCCATCTTCACCTTGGAAGATCCGGTGGAAATGCCCCTGGCCGGAACGCGGCAGACCCAGATTCACGAGGAAGCGGGACTGACGTATTCCGTCGCCTTGCGGGCGCTGCTGCGACAGGACCCGGATGTCATCCTGGTCGGCGAGACGCGGGATACCGATACCGCCCAGTTGATGGTTCGGGCTGCGCTCACCGGGCACCAGGTTCTGACCACGCTCCACACCAACGATGCGGTCGGCGCGATTCCGCGGTTGATCGACATGGGGGTGGAGCCGTGTCTGCTGCCCGGGAGCCTGGCGGCATTGGTAGCTCAACGACTCGTCCGGCGGCTGTGTCCGCTCTGTCGCGAACCAGAAGCAGAACCGGAGCGCTTGTGGGCGGCAGCGGGCCTGGTTGTTCCCGCCGGACACGAACCTCGGGCGTGGTGTCCGCGCGGTGGTCCGGAATGCCGGGATACGGGTTACCGGGGCCGGCGGGCCTTGTTCGAGTTGCTGGCGCCGGACGAACGATTCCATGAGCTGATGGTCAGCCGGGCCTCGCATGCGGAGCTGCGACAACGCGCCCGGGAGGCGGGAATGCGGTCGCTGCTGGAGAACGGCCTGCCGCTCGTGCTCGACGGCACCACTACCTTGGAAGAACTGCGTCAGGCCACCCGTTTCGATTGACTCGCCATGCCTATCTTTCGCTTCCAAGGAGTTGATCGTCAGGGCCACCGGCAGGCCGGCGCGCTGGCGGCGGCGGACGAGCAGGAGCTCGAGACGACCTTGCGTACGCAGGGTCTCTGGTTGCTTGAAGCCCAGGCAGAACAGAACCGTTCGGCCGTAGTCCGTCGGTCCGACGCCCGGCTTTCGCGTCGCGAGTTGATCCACTTCTGCACGCTGATGGCGTTTCAAACCCAGGCCGGCATTCAACTGCTGCCGGCGTTGGAGGTCACCGCACAGGATGCCGGGTCGCCTCGGTTTCGAAAGGTCATTTCCGGCCTGCGCGAGCGGGTTCAAGGCGGAGCAACGTTTGCCCAGGCATTGGCCGAGTTGCCGCGCGCCTTTCCAGCCGACTTGGTCCATCTCGTCCGCGCCGGGGAACAAGGTGGCGCCCTGCCCGAAGCGCTGACCCAGGCGCGGCAGCATTTGGAATGGCAGGATCGGATCGCCGCCGAACTGAAGCAGGCGACGATCTATCCCGCCTTGGTCCTGCTGGCGACGGCGGGCTTCGTGTTGATTCTGTTCACGTTCGTGGTGCCCAAGTTCGTGGCCCTGCTGGCGGCCGTGAAAGTGCCGCTACCGGCTCCCACCCGTGTGGTCTTCGCGGTCAGTGCGTTCGCTCAAGATGAAGGGTGGAAGTGGCTGCTGGCCGCCGGCGGGGTGATGGGCGCGTTGGCGCTGTTCCGGAAACGGTCGGCGGCCTTGGAACAAGGGTTGGATCGGGTTCGCCTGTCTCTTCCGGTGCTCGGATCGCTGACCCGCCTGGTCATCGTGGCCCGCTTCGCCCACAACCTGGCGCTGCTCTATCGCAACGGCGTTTCGCTGCCATCGGCGTTAGATCTGGTGGGGGGCGTGACCGGAAGCGCCGTCGCGGCCGCGGCCGTCCGCGAGGTGCGCCGGCAGGTGCTGGACGGCTCCAGCCTGAGCGAGGCTCTGCGCCGCCAGCCGCTGTTTCCCGGACTTCTCATCCGCTTGGTGGTGGTGGGCGAACGGACGGGCCAGTTGGACGGCTCGCTCGAACAACTCGCCGCCTACTACCACGAGCAATTGCCCCGGCGGTTGAAACGCCTGCTCAGTTTGCTCGAGCCCACGCTGATTCTGGGCTTGGTGGCGATTGTCGGGTTGGTGGCCTTGGCCGTGATCCTTCCAGTGCTGTCGTTGATGCAAAGCCTGCGCTGAACATGAACCCCACTCTTCCCCCGCATCCTGGTCGTCGCGCGTTCACGTTGATCGAACTCATTGGGACCCTTGCCATCCTGGCTCTGCTGACCTGGGTGGCGACCGAAACGGTGTTTCAGCGGTTGAAGGACACCATCCGTCAGGAGGAAGTCGGCCGGCTGGCCAGAATAGCGGACGCCTTGCGCCGCGGGGTGATAGCGGAACGGACCATCCCAGCGGAAACCAATTGGGTGGGCTTGGCAGCTCGGACCCTGGCCGTGCCGTCGGCCGAAGTTGGGCGCAATCGGGCCGGCTGGAACCGCCGCCTAATATATGATCCGGCCTTTCGCGTCGGTTCGCCGCCCAGCCTGCCGCCCTTCGAGCAAACTGCGATCGGAAGCAGCTCACCGGTCGGCGCGCGGGCCGTGCTGCTCTCCACCCTGGCCGAGGACTTCCCGAACCTGGCCAGCGTGGACTTCAACGAGTTGTGGGACGGCCCACCAGACCGGCTACCGTCGCATTGGCCGGGTTCCTGGCCGGGCCGCCCGGCGGACCTGGTGATCGAACGGATCAGCTTTCTTCCGTTCTTTCGCCGGGTCCGCCTCAACAACCTGGATCTGGACGCACCGGCCACGTTTGCCCTGGGCGCCACCAATGACCGGGTGGTCATCCCCGCCGGCGGCCGGATGGAAACGGCATTCTTCGTGGAGTCCCCGCTCCTGCTGATCGAGGCGGCGGGAACCATCCAGGAGGTGCTGCCCGTGACTGAGGAACTCAGTTTCGGGTTCGAAGCCGGTCGCTGGCATCGAGGATTGGTCAGCGGAATCGCGCACGCACAAGCGGACTTGGCCCTGCAGTTCGATCGGTTCGCTGCGCTGTCCGAGACGCCGTGGGGAGGAAGTGCGGCCGATGTGGCGCTCGTATTGAACGAACTGCTCGGCGGGTACTGCGCGTGGGCCGAAGCCGGTTTTCCGCAGACCAGCGGTGTGACCGGGCGTCCCGCTCCCACCTATCGACGTTTGCAGGAAGCGGTTTCGCAGCTCGGAGACGCCACCGGATTGCTGCTGGGACTGAGTCCGATCACTCCATGAAGACACGTTTCCATCTCCTCTCGACCGCGTCGATGCGGACCCCGTCGCCGGTCTTTCGTCGCGGCTGGACCTTGATCGAACTCATTGCCGTTCTGTCCGTGATGGCGCTACTGCTGGCAGTGGTGACGCCGGCCTTGCTGCAGGAGTTGGAACGGCAGGCGCGGAAGGTCGAAGCCCGCCGGTTGGACGAAATGGCCACCGCCCTGCGTCGGGAGATTCGGCGTACCGGTTTCATCCCGGCCGCCGCCGATCTTCCCGCGTGGCTGGCACCGACGCTCGGATGGAGAACCGCTGACCTTCTGACCAATGCGCGTGGCCTCGCCCGCCGGGTGGTCTTTCATCCGGACTGGGAAGCCGGGCCCGCCACCAACCGGACGCTGCCCTATCAGCCAACCTCGGGCGGCGGGGCGGCACCGGCCCAGACGCGGTTGCTCCTGCTCTCGTCTCTGGGGGAACCGCTTCCTGACGAACTGTCAGTAGAAAACGGACTGACCGCCGCGGCCTTTGCTGCCCTCTGGCAGACTGAGCCGGGTCTCCTGCCGTCTGGCTGGACCTGGCCGGGCCGCGCCGACGAGCTGCTCCTTTCCCGGGTGGATCTGGAGGAAGAATTCGTTCCGATCACCTTCCACCCCCGGGGCGCGGCTTCGCCGCAAATCGCCGCTTCCACTCAGGCCGCCCTCACCCTGCCGAACGGCCGGCACACCGGCTGGTATTTGGTGGGAACTCCGTTGCGGTTGATGGATTCGACCGGGGTCGTTCAGTCAGTGGAGACGATTCAAGCCGCGGCTTCGTGGGTGTTTGAAGAGGGCAAATGGCGAAGAGCCGGGGCGTGGAACGGTTTGCCCGAAGCGCCTGGCGGCCGCGATCTGGCCGAGCTGGCCGACCGCTTTCTGCGCAGTCCAGCCAGTCCTCACCTCCCCGCCGGAGCGCAAGCCCGGATGCGCGCTGCCCTCTCCCATTTCGCGGCGGAATACGAGACTTGGGCCGCCGGGGGCCACTCCAACCCGTTGACGGAGGATTCATCGCTGCGGCTGGCGCACGCTGAGCTACTCGCGTCCGCCGCTGCCCTGCTCACCTCGCCATGACCCTGCACCTTCAACCGCGACTCACCCCGCGTGACCGCCGGCCGGAGCGACGCCGATCGGAACGGTCCCGGTCGTCAACGCACCTCGGTGTGGCTTGGCTGAACGGCCATTTTGAACTGTCGGTGGAATCCCCGCGGGGACCGGAATCGTGGTCGGCTCCCCACGGGGTGCAGACGCCTGACGAATTCGCGGCCGCCCTGAAGGAAGGCGCCCAGGCGTTGGGAGTAACCGGAGGGTCAGCCGCTCTGCTCGTCGCCCATGCCCAATTGTCCCAAACCATGGTGGAGGTTCCCCCGGCTTCGGCGTCGGTCGTCCGTCGCCTTCTCGACCGCGAAGCGGAGCGTCTCAAGACGTTTGCCGGACCGGTGGTGTGGCGCGATGAGGACGCGGCCACGGTCGATTCCCGGACCGCGCGGCTGCTCCATCTGTTTTCGCGGCAATGGCATGACGACCTGGTCGGCGCGTTTCAGCGCAACGGGTTTGACCTGCAGTCCATCCATCCCGTCTCTGAAGCCGTCCGCGTCGAGCCAGGGAACGGATCGTCGAGTCTCTTCGCTGCCCTCATCCCGGGAGCTTTGATTCTCACGGCCGGCCGACCCGACGGCCCGCTGCTGGTTCGCTCCGTCCCGCTTTCCGACCCCACGGCACAGAGAGTCTTGGACGAGATCCGTCGGACTTCGTCGTTTATCCGGCAGCAGTACTCGGTGGGAGTGGAGCAGGTGTACCTGTCCGGTCCCACGCCGGTGTTGGACACGCTGAAAGTGTTGCTATCCGAGGCGGGGATCGCGGTGGACCGCTGTGATCCGGACTCTCCGGGCCAGTGGGCGCAGTGGGCGCGGGGGAAAACCGGCCAAACCCGGACGAATCTGCTGACGCACGAACAACGGCAGGCACCGCAGCGTCGGGCGGTTTTCCGCTGGAGCCGGGGCTTGGGCTGGCTGGCGCTGGTTCTGGCGCTCGGGTTTTCCGCGGTGTCGGAAGGGCTGCGACGACAGGGACTGGCCGACCTTCAGGACCTCGGGATCCAGCGCCGCCAGTGGGAAGCCCGCTTGGTCGAATCCCGACAGTTGGTGGAAGAACAACGCCGGCAGCGGCAATGGCTTGCCGCGTGGGAGGCCGCGACGCGGTCTCCCGTGCCTCGCTGGTTGCCCGCGGTGCTGGCGGGGGCGTTGCCGGCTGGCCTGGTGGTGACCCATCTGACCCTGACCGCTACCGAACCCGGCTGGCGAGTCACGCTGGCGGGTGTCCGGTCCAGCGTAGCGGTCCACTCGACTGTCCAGCTCGTCACGCAGTTGGCCGAGCGTCTGGAGATGAGTCCGCTACACGTGGCGATCGATCTTCGGCAACCAACGGGAACAGAGGCGACCGAGCACGCGGGTTCGTGGACGCAGAGACTCCAATCGACCGCGCCGATCCCCGTGGAGACGACCACGGAGTTTCGCCTCGAGGGGGTGGCCCCATGAAGCTCGGACGATTTCCGGTCGAGTGGGGGAAGGCCATTCGCGGGCGGGTTGGAGTGCTGCTGCCCTTCGCCTTGGCCGCGGGCTTGGCGCTGTGGAGTGGACAACGCCTGATCCGGATGGCTCGAGAGACCACTCAGTTGACCCGGCAGGTCCAGACCCTGGAGCAAGAGTCGTTGAATCATGAGCTGCTCCTGGTGTCGGCCGAACGTGATCAGACCACCGTCCGATTTGCGGCGTTGCGCGAAGGGTTGATTGCCGGTGAAGCGGGGGGACGGGACTGGATGGACCGCGTCGGAGAATCGGCAGCCCTGCATGGCTTCACCGTCAAAACGGAATTCGGCTTGGGCGAACGACTGGCGTTGGAAGGGCTGCCGGTCGAGGTGGTGCCGGTGCAGTTGGAGTTGGAGTTGGGCCCAGCGGAAAACACCGAGTCGCCGATCAGCCCCGTGGTTCGCCTCGTGGAACTGTTGGAGGACTTGGAATTCATGGGGGACGCCTTGCTGATTTCCGGACTGGTCTTGCAGGGACGCGGTCACGGCTTGGAGCACGCCCGTCTGAGCGCCCAACTCTGGACGATTCCTCCGGAATGATGAAAGCAACCGGCTACCGACGGGAGGTCTGGATCGTGGGAATCGCCCTCGTGCTCCTGGTTTTCGCGGTCATGCGACCGCGGTTTAGCCGGCCACTCCGCCGATCGGTTCCCCCAACGGAGCACACCTCCGAACCCCTCGCTCCGGAGCCCAAGCGAACACCACCCGCGGGCACCGGTGTCGAGGCGGATCGGCTGGAGGAGCTGACGCGCCGATGGATCAACGGCTCGGGCGGCGATTTCTTCGGTGCTCCGTCGCCGGAACCAGTTCCCGATCCCTTTGCCAGCTTCGACCAACTTCAGGTCTCGGCCATCTGGCGTGAGCCCGGCCGGCAGTTCGCCATTATCAATCGTCGCATCCTGCAAGTCGGTGAGTCCATCCAGGGATTCCGTCTCGATCATTGCGACCGGGACGCGGTGTGGCTGGGAGTGCGGACCGGCAGCCGGCGTTTGCCGCTGTCGCGTTCCGTCCCGGATCGCCCGGCCCTGAGTTCAACTTCTTCTCTTCTCCATGAATCCCACCCTTAAAACCCGTCGCTGCCTCTTCATCGTTGGCTGGAGTTTGTTGTCCTTCGCCCTCCATTGCGGTTGCACCACTGCGGACTCGGCTTGGGGAAGGGGAGAGTCTTCCCCGGGCACCTGGCGAAACGGTCATGAATGGAAACGACTGGAAGATGAACTCCTGGACCTCAGATGGCGTCCTCCGGAGGAAGCATTCGGACCCGTTTCCGAAGGATCAACCGAGCCCCACCCCGCTCCGCTGGCCGATCCGCATCATCTGGAGGACGGAAACGCCCACCTCTACTCGTTCAAGGCGAGAAATCTGGAGTTGAAGGAAGCCCTCGCCCTCTTCGCCGAGGTCCACCACCTCAATATCGTGGCCGATCATGATGTGGAAGGTCTGGTGACCGTTGACCTGCATTCACTGCCTTTCGCTCGAGTCATGCAGGCCCTGCTGGAGGCCAACGACTGCTGGTGGGAGGAGGAAGGCGGCCTGATCCGCGTCCGAACCCGGCAGACGCGGATTCATCACATCGACTACCTGCGCCTGAGCCGAAAAGGAATCGGATACAACTCCGTCACCATGGCCGCCTCTTCGAGCACTGGCTCGGCGGTCACCGTATCCGGTGGGGGATCCGCTGCTTCGGGCGGTGGGGGCTCCGACGGCTTGGGAGCGTCCGCCGTCAACCTCAGCGCAGAGAATCATATCGAGTTCTGGAAAGAATTGGGGGCGGACCTGGAACGATTGCTGACTCCAGGCGGGCGCGAGTCACTGGCCATCAATCCCACCGCCGGTCTGATTCAGGTCACCGACCGTCCCAGCGCTCAGCAGCGGGTGGAACGTTACCTAAGTAATGTTACTAAGGTCATCCGCCGTCAGGTTGATATCGAGGCCCGGTTGTATGATGTGACGTTAAACGACCAATTTCAGTTCGGTATCGACTGGGAACACCTCATTGAAACTTCCGGGGGGTTGCTGGGCATTGGCGGAGCGCCCACGCTCCTCAAACCCATCGGGGGCTTCGATCTCGCGCCGGACTCGTTCAACCTCGTCTTCAACAGCACGGACACCCAGGTGATCGTCCAAGCCCTGCAAGAACAGGGCGAGGTCAAGGTGATCTCCAAACCGCGACTGAGAACGCTCAACAACCAGACGGCGCTCATCAAAGTGGGCACGGAAACTCCGTTCTTTCAGAGTGTTTCCACCATCGTTCCCGGAGGCACCACGTCGGGCGCCTCGGCGGTCATCGAGCAGGATACGGTGACCAGCGTCACGGTAGGGACCATTCTAGCGATCACGCCCCAAGTCGCTGATGATCAGTGGATTTCCCTCGATATTTCTCCGGTGCTCACCAGCCTGCTGGAGACGAAACTGTCGCCGAACCGGACCACTACGGCGCCGGTGCTGGACATCAAACAAGCGTCCACGCTGATTCGGGTGCGCAGTGGCTCCACGATTGTCTTAGGCGGTCTCATCCATTCGGAGTCGGCGCGGAGTCGCCGCAAGATTCCGGGGTTGGGCGATGTCCCACTTTTGGGCCGGTTGTTTCAGGGTGAGTTCGAGGCCCGGCGGAAGAAGGAGCTGGTGATCTTCATCACGCCCAGAGTGGTGGAGTGAGGTGAGGAGCGGTGGGTGGGACAGGTTAGCATTTTTTGGTTCACTTAAAATATCTCTAGACAGCGAAAATGAATTTAACATGATCCTAACACTTCCCCACCCAAAGGCGTTGAGATCCGCTGAATGATTTCGCATCGATAACCGTTTGCACAGGCTTAGATCGGATCATTCAGGTAGGACAACAATGGACCCAGTCTGATGGACGTCGGTCTTTTGTTCCGCGTTGGCGGCGTTGGCGGTGGGGGGGCAGATTAAACACATCCTATTCACCCAGAAACTCAATCAGACACCATGAGCATTCATGTCGCGATAGTGAACGGCGATATCACCACGACCGAGGCGCTGGCCTTGCTGATTCGGACCACCCCGGGATTGCTGCTCGGGCCGACCTGCCGCAGCGGCCATGCCGCCTTGTGTGCCCTGCAAGTGAACATACCGGACGTTGTCCTGATCGAGCCCAACTTGACGGATTTTCCGGCCTTCTTGGGCGTTCTCCAGCTCCGTACCGTTTTGCGGGCGGTTCGCGTGGTCGTGCTGAGTCGGCAGTTGGACTGGCACACGGTGCAACTGGCCGTGGCCGCGGGCGCCCATGGGTTGTTGCCCCTGCAAGCTCCGGCCCCCCAGGTGCTGGATGCCATTTTCCAGGTCGCCGCGGGAGGAGCCTGCATTGATCCACTGGCCCTCCGACTATTGGTCGAGCGATTGCATCTCGAGCCGGGCGAACTGGCCGCCCTGATGGACCTGTCGCGGCGAGAGGAGGAAGTGCTGGACGGTTATGCCCGCGGGTTTCGCGCCAAAGAGGTCGCGGCTTGGTTGAAGATCAGCACGTTCACCGTCCAGAGCCACATCCGGAGAATCTATCAGAAGCTGGGCGCCCGTTCGACGGCTCACGCCATCGCCCGGTATCATCCACTGGGCCGGTTCGCGCACCGCCGGGAGGATGAGGTTCCCCACCGTGGAAACGGATCGGCCTGACGGTCGATCAGACTGATCCGCTGACCGTGGCTGATGCATTTCGGTTTTGCCGAAAACGCCAGGTCGGAGGAATAGTCGCCGGGTGATTCTCCGCACCGTAGTCCTCTTGGCCGGCCTGTTCCTCAGGTTGACCGTGGTGCGCGCGGAGGAGCCAGAGGCGCGTCGGCACTTTCTCGAACAGGTCAAGCCGTTGCTGGACCGCCGGTGTATTAGTTGCCATGGGCCAGACCAGGTGAAGGGCGGTCTCCGCCTCGATTCCCGCGAAGCCGTGTTGCAGGGAGGCGACCACGGACCCGCCCTGGTTCCGGGGCGACCCGATGATTCCCTGTTGTTGCAGGCGGTCCTTCATGCCCAGTCCGATCTCGCGATGCCGCCTAAGGACAAATTGTCCCAGAGCGAAGTCCACGTGCTGGAGCGTTGGATTCGCGAGGGAGCGGTCTGGATCACACCGGAGTCCCCGGCACCTGCCCTCGTCGCGAATTCCAGCACCGAACGGCTGGGTGACGCCTGGAGCGATCCGCGTAATCCCATTGTCCGGATCTTCGGTGGCCAGCGGTTGGACCTGTGGTCCCTCCAGCCGGTTCGGAACACCGCTCCTCCGGGTACGACGGAAGCGCATCCGATCGACCGGTTCATTGCCCTCGGCCTGAAGGAACAAGAACTCCATCCAACGGCCGAGGCGGACCGCCGCACTCTGGTGCGGAGGCTGGCGTTCGACCTGACTGGACTGCCTCCGGCTCCGGCGGAGGTGGACGCGTTTCTCCGCGATGAGGCGCCGGGAGCTTATGTGCGGCTGGTGGATCGGCTCCTGGCTTCTCCGCGCTATGGAGAACACCAGGCCCGCCTCTGGCTGGATGTGATCCGCTACAGCGACAGCAACGGATTCGACTGGGATGAATTCCGCAAGCAGGCCTGGAGATTTCGCGAGTACGTGATCCGCTCGTTCAACGCCGACAAACCCTTTGACCGTTTCGTGCGCGAGCAACTGGCGGGGGATGAATTGTTCGATGGCCCGCCGCGGAACCGGGAGGAACAGGAGGCCCTGATCGCCACGGGTTATCTCCGACTCGGGCCGCAGGACAATGCCGCGCCGTTGTTCAACGAGCAGGATCGCAGCCGCTCCGAACTCCTGGCCGATCTGGTCGAGACCACCGGCAGCGCGTTTCTGGGACTGACGTTTTCCTGCTGCCGTTGCCACGACCACAAATACGACCCGGTGTCCCAGGCGGACCATTTTCGGATGCGCGCCTTTTTCGAGCCAGTGAAGTTTGCCGACGACTTGCCCATCGACGTCGAATCCGATCAGGCGGCCATCCGGCAGCACAACGAGGCGGTGGAGGCCCGGCTGGAACCGGTGGAACAGCAGCGGAAGGAATTGCTGGAAGCGGTGAAGTGGCGGTTGCGCGACGAACGCATTGCCCGGTTGTCTCCCGAAGAACGAGAGTGGCTGGACCTGCCGGAGGATCGGCAGACGGACGAGCTCAAGCCGAAGGTGGAGGCACTTGACCGACGCCTGGATCCGTCGGACCAGGACGTGAAGGCGGCG
>CAYYSX010000199.1:0-11449 GCA_964474315.1 uncultured Verrucomicrobiota bacterium
GTCTCGGGAGAGACGACTCTACAGGGGAGAGTTCAGGGCCTCGATTCACGTCCGGTTTTTGGAGGTCTACCCTTCTTTGGGATTTGGGTTTTGGAGCTTCGAGCGAGCGACTTCAGACGGGGACAAGCCCCGATCCCACCGCCGCCGGTGCGGCCCGGGCCACGGCTCGGGCCAGACGCTCATCCGATTCCCGCATCCACTCGCGAAACTGATTCCGTGCCGCGCGTTTCGCCGGCGCCTCCAGCAGGCGGTCCAGGTCGAACCCCTGTCCGGCCAGAGCGAGCCCACAGTGCTCGGCATCCACCGCATTCAACATCTGTTCCACATGCCCCTCGACCGGCACGGCCAGCACCGGCTTCCCCAACCACGCCGCCTCCGATATCGACTCGAATCCAGCGGTGCAAACGACCCCGCGGCACGCCGCCATCAGGTCCAGGAACCGCTCCCCGTGCAGCGCGTGGAAGGTCAGAGTCGCATCCACCGGCTCGGTCGCCGGAGCGTTCGGGCGGTCGTAGAAGCAATGAACCGGGATGTCCGGATGGCGCCGGTGCCAGGATTCGAGATCCCGCCGGTACCCTTCGTTGAGCAGGTAAACCAGCAGGAACTCGCCCGGGGTCGTTTCCAGACCGAACAGCTCGTCGCGCAGCAGCGGCGGACCCACCAGACAGCGCCGCGGTTCGTCGTCGTCGGCCCGATAGAACGACAGGGCGTACCGCAACGCGCCGGCTCCGGTGGCCTCCACATAGCGCCGGAGTCCCCATTGCTGAAGGCGGCGGCGATCCGACCGCACATACGTCGGATGTCCGAGCATGAATTGGTGCCCCACGGCGAGGACGGGAACCGAGGATCGACCGGTCCGGACATACCATCCCACCAACGGCTCGAGAAAATTGACCAGCAAGTCCGGCTGCGTCTCGCTCACGGTGCGCGCCAGCAGGCGCCGGCTTTCGCGAAATTCACTGAACCGAGCCGCCGCCTGCCAGAGCGTGGCCGGAAGATTCACGCTACGCTGGCGCGTAAAGACGAATCCGGGGCTGGCCAGCCGCCGCACCGGCGTGTCGAAGCCCCGCTCAAAAAAGCCCGGCCAGCTCCGGCTCCGATTCGCGCCCGCCAGAACCCCGACCACGTCGTGGCCCCGGCGCCGGCACCATTGCTGGAACGCCAGCGCCTGGGTCATGTGACCACGACCCTCCCCTTGCACCGTCAGCAGCAGTTTCATGAAGTCTCAGCAGGTGGAACCGACCGTCGAAGTCCTCCGCCAACGCCGTGCAGCTCTCCACCCAGTCGCCGCAGTTCAAATATTCGACTCCCTCGACCCGGCGGATCTCCGCGCGATGGATGTGCCCGCAAATCACCCCGTGAACCCGGTTCTCGCGCGCCAACCGGACCATCCCCTCTTCAAATTCGGTAATATAACACACGGCGGATTTGGCATTGTGCTTCAAATAAGAGGAAACCGACCAGTATCCGAAACCGAACCGGCGGCGAATCCGGTTGAAATAGGTGTTGAGGTTCAGGATGACATCGTACGCCCGGGTTCCCACCCGCTCGAGCAGGCGGTTGAAATGGACCAGTCCGTCCAGTTGGTGGCCATGGATCACCAGATACCGGCGGCGGTCGGCCGTGACGTGAACCGCCCGTGCCACCACCCGGACCCCGCCGACGCTCAGCCCGGTGTAATCCTGCAGGAATTCATCGTGGTTGCCATGAATGTAAGTGACCCGGGTATCCTTCCGGTTCTTCCGGAGAATTTTTTGGATGACGGTGTTGGCCTCCTCGCTCCATTGCCAGCGGCGCCGCAGTTCCCATCCGTCGATGATGTCCCCAACCAAATACAGATGGCGGCATTCGTGGGTCCGGAGGAATTCCAACAGCAGGCCAGTCTGAGAGTGTCGGCTCCCCAGATGCACATCGGATATCCAGATGGAACGATAGTTCATCAAATCCGGACCAGCGGACTGATTCCGTGAGCAACTCAGATCAACCGGATGATGATGACGGCAAGAATTATCTAAGTCTGTAACGATGGTTTAACCGGTTTGTGTCCAGGTTTACCTGGTTGTCACCTGAGACTGCGAAGCACGGAGTACCGCCTTTAGGCGGCGAAACGGTGGCCTTCCCCAGCGGGTTGGTCGTTTTTCGACGCGTCGGGACCAAGGACGTCTCCGCCGCCTAAAGGCGGTACTCCATACTTCGCAGTCAGATGATTCGTGGCCGGAGTGAGGCCTTCCCGACCGGGACCGAACTCACCCCAATACAAAAATAAACCCCGGCTGATGCATCAACGCCCGAGGTTTGATTCGCCGGTCAAACCGGAGCGGCTTCACCCGTGCCAAAACATTTCTTCGCGCCTTCTTCTATTTCCTCCGGCGTGGGATCCGCGATGTGGGTGGCCACGCTCCAGACATGTCCGAACGGATCGATGAACTTGCCGAAACGATCACCCCAGAACATGTCCGTGGGCGGCATCACCGGGGTGCATCCGGCCGCAGTCGCCCGGGCAAACACCGCATCCACGTCGGTAACGTAGTGCATTAGGCTCACCGGGGAGCCTCCATACTTGGCCGGGGAATGGATATTCATCTCCGGGACCTCCTCGCCCAGCATCAGGATGGAATCACCAATTTTCAGCTCGGCATGCATGACCTTGTCCGAACCGGGGTAGTTCATGCGCACCTGTTCGGTTGCCCCGAAGATCTGCTGGTACAACTGGATCGCTTGAGCGGCATCGCGCAGCACCAGATACGCCTGCAGCGAGTGGTAGCCGGGAGGAATGGGAGGAATGGAATTGCTCATGGGAAAAGAGAAGTGAAGAGGAATGTGTTGCCCCAAGGTCGAACCGAATCCGCATGAATCAAGGGACGGGGCACCCACCGGGTCCGGGAATCGGCGCGGCTATTCCATCCAACCGTCCCGCAACCGGATGACCCGGTTGCTCCGGGCGGCATTCGCCTCGGAGTGGGTGACCTGGATGATGGTGGTTCCCCCGCGGTTGAGCTGCTCGAACAGGTTCATGATCTCGGTACCTTGTTCCGAATGGAGGTTGCCGGTGGGTTCGTCCGCCAGCAGCAGCTTGGGTTTGGCGATGACCGCCCGGGCCACGGCCACCAACTGCTGCTGGCCCCCGCTCAACTGCGCGGGGAATAGGTCCTTCTTCCCCACGATGCCAAACCGGTCGAGGGTGTCGGCCACGATTGCTTCCCGCTCGGACCGCTTATGGTCACGATAGCTTAGGGGGGCGTCGAGGTTCTCGGCGACGGTCAGATCGTCGAGCAGGTGAAACCGTTGGAACACGAAACCCACGTAGCGGCGGTTCAGCACGGCGCGTTCCTTGGGCTTCAAGGCATGCACCGGTTGTCCATCCAGCCAGTATTCACCTTCCCACGCGCTGTCATAAAGGCCGAGGAGGCTCAGCAGCGTGGATTTCCCCGCGCCACTCGGTCCCATGATGGTGACAAATTCCCCTTCTTCGATCGTGAGATTGATTTGCCGCAGAACCCAGGTGGGACGAGGGCGGGTCGGGTAGGATTTTTCCAGGTTCTTGAGCTGGATGAGTGAGGTCATGCGAGAAAGCGTTGGAGTTACGGTGAAAACAGTGAGGCCGGACCATCATTCTTGCCCAGCTCGAATCCCCTGTGCAGGCCCCGTGCCACGGAACGGTTCCCGGCAGTCGATTGAATACCAGATGGTTGTGACGGCGCCTCCGCAGGTCTCGGCCCGCAAATGGGATTCACTCGTCCCGATTGCGGGACAGATGAGTGGACCGATTCCCCAGGGAGTCGAACCGGGCGGTGTCCGACGGCTAGTCCGAGGTCACCGCGTCCAGGAAGGACTGAGCATTCGGAAAAACTGAACCCGTGGAGGAAGCGGGATGGTCGGGGCGGTGAGATTTGAACTCACGACCTTCTGAACCCCATTCAGACGCGCTACCAAGCTACGCTACGCCCCGACCGCGGTGCCGATGAAGGCGGCGGGATACTAGGCGCGACCGACCTTGGTTCAACGGTTTTCTTCCCCGCGGACGGAGCGCGGGCGGCTCGCCCGCTCGATCACCGGAAGAAAAGCTCCAAATCCCAAGCTCCAAAGAAGCTCCAAGGACCAAGCTCCGAGATCTCCCGCCGGAAGTTTTCCGGCATAGAACCGCGTGTCCAAAGCGGGCGGCTCTTGGTCGTTGGAATTTGGAACTTCTTTGGAGCTTGGCTTTTGGAGCTTCCGCCCCCCGTCCCCTTCGCCGCGGCGGTAAGGACCAATTCCAGATGCGCCCAGCGTGCGGCGTCAAAGGACCGGTTCACTCTCCGGCGACGTGCAGACCGGGAGGAAGCGCTTCACCGAAAACCTGGGTCTCTTCCGCAGTACCCCATTCTCCGCCCTCGCGCACCATCACCACGTACGGCTCCGGAGCGTGGTGTTGTTGCAGCCAGGTCCAGGCGGCCGTCCGGGTCTCGTCCGTGAGATCACGGTAACGGTCGCCGGTGTAACGGGCGAGCTGGACCACGGTGAAGAGCATCTCGGGATCAGCCGGCGGGTGACGGAGGATTCGCGCGAGCCATGCTTCCGCGGTGGCCGGGGGAATCAGCGTGTTGAGCGGACCGTAAGCCGGTGAGCGGGCACCGAGCCGTCCGAGAGCCCACCAGGCCGCCTTGAGGAGAACCGGCTCCAGTCGGCGCTCCAGCCGGTCCGCGAGGTATTCACCGATCTCGACCTTGAAGGAAACCGGCAGCAACTCCAGCGCCCCGAGCAACCGCCAGATCTCCCCCGTTTCGTGAAGGCCGCGGTAGTCCTTCCGCCCACCCTTGGCACGAAACTCGGGGAGCAACGACTCCATCACCACCCGTTGGTGTCCGGCCCCGAGTCCGCCGCCGATGCGACGCCACAGAATCCACCATTCGGCCCGACACATTTCGTTGCGGGGAAACACCGTGCCTTTCGTGAACAATCGCCACGTTTGTTGCACCCGCCAGTCGTCCACGGGATAGCCGAATCCCGGCCGCAGGGCGAAGCCGAGCAGGTTCAGCCACCGGGTTTCATAAGTTACCCCGCGTTCGCGGCCGGCTTCCACCTCCATGAGTTCGTCCCACAAAGCGCGCAACAGGGACAACGGCCAGGCCTGCCGGCTCAGGGTGGTGAGCTCCTCCAACCGGCGGACCAAGCCAGCCGGATCGCCGCCGGTCGTGTTGGGCTTCGGTCGGAACACCGGTCGAATTTGTTGGGCGCAACTTTCGATCAACGCTTGTTCCACGGCCTCGCCTCGGCCCGTCGCCCCGCCACTCACCGTACGTTGCCCGCGTCGTCCACTGCCCCGCACATCGAATTCCAGCTTCCAGGAACGACGCTGATTGGTCTCGCGGCAACGAACATCCAAGGTGCCAATCTCGGTCAGGCGCGCCTGCAAGCGGACTTCGGCCGTACCCGCGTCACGCGAACGCCCGCTCCGGACGACGGTGGAAATGGGAGGCAAGGGCGACAGGTAGGAAGGATCCACGGTCACCCAGTCACCCGGTTGGTCCTGGGTTCGCGTGCTGGAGGTGAACAGGGCGAACGCCACCGGTTGGTGCAGACGGAGCAGGAACGGCTGCGGAAGTTCGACTTCGCCGCCTTCCTCCAAGCCCGCTGGAGCCAGACACACCGCGGCGGGCGTGGAGTCTCCGGGGCGCCCGACTTGCACGTAATAGGCCCGAGTCAGGCCAGAGGCGATCCGACGACCGCCTTGGCGTCGCAACCAGCGGCTGTAGGCCGCGCCCCGTGCCACGGCCAAGTCGAGGTGGGTGTTTGGGAGAACTGTCAGCGGCGAACTCCCGGGCGCGACTTCGCGCTGCCAGGCGTGGAGCACTTCGAGCAGGCGTTGTTGCAACACGGTGGCCTCGAAGACCCCGCCATTGAACAGGACTTGGTCGGGAAACACCGACCCGGCGTGGCCGGGGGGAACGTGGGCCGCATGGCGGGCCAGGAACGCCGCCAGATGACGCGTCACCGCCGGGTCCGCGGCATACGGCAGGCCGAATTCCTGAAATCCAGACCGTATCGTGGACGGCCGCTCGCTCCATCCGGCCCGCGGGAAAAACCCTTCCACCAACAGCGCGTGAACCTCCTCCCGCGTGATCTCCACCTGCAGCGCCCCGCCAATCAACCGCGCGCCGCCGGCCACGCTGATCGAGAGTCGCTCCGGCGCCTGGGCGCCCAACAGGGTCTCCTTCGCCTGCCGGCAGCTTTGCACCAGCCTGCCCCAGCGACGTGGATCCAAACGGCCACTCCCGAGACGCCCCTCGACCTGATGAGCCAGCGCCAAGTCCATATTGTCGCCGCCGAGAATCAGGTGTTCCCCCACGGCCACCCGATGGAATCGGACCTGACCGTCCGAGCCTGGCCGGGCTTCGATGAGGGTGAAGTCGGTGGTCCCGCCTCCCACGTCGCAGATCAACGTCAATGGACCGGGCTGCATCTGGGCCATTGCTGCTGCACCGCTGGCGGCCATCCAGGCATAGAAAACCGCCTGCGGTTCCTCGATGAGGGTGAGTTGTTTCAGGCCGGCTTTTTCCGCCGCGCGCACGGTGAGTTCCCGTGCTACTTCATCGAAGGAGGCGGGCACGGTCACCACGACCTCCTGCTCGGCCAACGGGTGCTGGGGAAAGTCGGCATCCCAACCGGCCTGCAAGTGGGCCAAATAACGCGTGCTGGCCTCGACCGGAGAAATGCGCGTGACGTCCGGCGCCCCCTGCCAGGGGAGCAACGGTGCGGTGCGGTCCACCCCGGGATGGCACAACCAGGACTTCGCCGAGGCGATCAATCGTCCCGGGGTCTGCGCGCCGAGTCGTTGGGCCCACCAGCCGACCAACGGCCGTTCGCCCATCCCTCCCGCCACGGTCAACGCTCCCGGCGGGAATTCTCCCGGAGCGGGCTCATAACCAAACGACGGTAACACAGCCCGCGCTTCGGTTTCGCCCGGGGCGACCAACTGCGGAATGGGAAAATCACGAACGACGGCGGGCCTGGCCGCGGAATCCACGTAGGCCAGTGCGCAGTTCGTCGTGCCCAGATCGATTCCGACGAGAAAACGCGGGGGTTCCGCCTCGGGGCCTGCGGGAGCGTTGGACGGAGGCATCGATGAGGACGGCGCTCGGGTTCACTCCTCCGCCTCACGCACGCTGAACTCCAGCTTCCAGCGATCCGGGGAGAGGGTGCTGACACACCACAATTCCAGGACTCCCAGCTCGGTGAGCCGAACGTGGAATCGCACCGGGACGTAGTCGTTCTCACCCTCGGCGGCGGCGGGCAGGGTGGCTACCAGTGGAGACGTTTCCTGGATTTCTTCCTCGGTCCAATGAGTCACCACCGTGCCCGGCGCATCGCGTCGGGTCAGTGAACTGAAGAAGCGAAACTCCGCCGCCTCGCCGGTAATCAGTCCGATGGTGTCACTGGGAATCTCCAGTTCGGATCCCTCCTCCAGGCCGCGTGGTACGACACATAACTGGCGCAGGGGCCGCACCACCCCGGGAATTGCCGGTCCGGCCGTCTCGATGCCCACGTAATACGAACGGGGTGCTCCACCACGGATTCGGACGCCCCCTTCCTGTTTGGCCCGGCCGTAGTAGGCCGCACCACGAGCCACCGCGAGGTCGAAGTCCCGATTGTGGGCCAATTCCAGCGATCCGGCGTCCACCTGATACCAACCCGCCAATGCCTCCAAAAGGCGGCGGCGGAAGAACTCCGACTTGAACACCCCGCCATTGAACAACACCCGGGTGGGCCGGTTTCCTGATTGCTGATTGAGGAAGTGCGCCAGATGCCGGGTGACGGCCGGATCGGCTTCAAACGGGAGCCCCAGTTCCCGGAATCCGGAAAGGGTCCGCCGGGCCGGCCGCGAATCCAACGGTATCGAAGGAAAGAAGCCTTCGGTTAAGGCCGTGACGACTTCGTCCCGGGTCAGTTCGACGGAGACACTCCCGCCGACCAAGCGACGGCCGCGGCCCAGCACCGTGACGGGGGACTTCGCCGGGCCGTCCGCAGCGAGCAACGTCTCCTTGGCGGCCCGACAGGCATGCCAGAGAGAGACCGATTGCCACGCATCCAGATTGACCCCGGTTTCGGCGAACCGGGTCTGCGCCACTTGGGCCAGGGCCAGGTCCATGTTGTCACCGCCGACGAGGATGTGGTTTCCCACGGCCAATCGTTGGAGCACCAGTTCCCCTTCCTCCTGCGTGACCGAGATCAGGGTCAGGTCCGTGGTGCCTCCGCCCACGTCGCACACGGCCACGACGTCGCCCTGCTGGACTCGCTTCCGCCACGTATCCCCCTGGTCGGCCAGCCACGCATAAAAGGCGGCCTGCGGTTCTTCCAGCAGCACAAAATTTTCCGGCAATCCCGCTTGCAGGGCCGCTTCGCGAGTCAACTCCCGCGCCACGGCGTCGAACGAAGCCGGAACCGTCAGCACCACCTGCTGCTCCGCGATCGGCGCCTCCGGATGGGCCGCGGCCCAGGCGGCCAGCAGATGTTCCAGCAGGCGGCGGGAGACCTCGACCGGTGAGACTTTTTCCACCTCGGGCGGAGCGCCCCAGGGTAGGATCGCTTGCCGCCGGTCCACCCGCCCATAAGCCAGCCACGACTTGGCTCCGGCCACCGTGCGGGTGGGAGCTTCGGCGGCCTGACGTCGGGCCCATTCGCCCACAGCGTAAGACGGATTGCCCCACGGCAGTCGGAAGACCTCCTTTTCCGCCTCCTCGGGCGTGCCCAGATACAGAAAGGACGGCAACATCTCCCGCGCTTCCACGGTGGACGGGGCGGTCAGTTGCGGGATCGGCACCACCTCGGGAACAGCGCCTTCCCGTCCCAGTTCCATGCACGCGAGCACACTGTTGGTTGTGCCCAGATCGATGCCGACGGAGTATTTCGCAGCCATAGTGACTTCGTTTCCCAACTCGATTCCCACCCTACGACCCCTTAGCGAACTTCGATCTCGGCCGGAGCGATGACCCGTGCGGTCTCCGCCGAGCCCGTCCATTCCGGCAGTTCACAACGGCGCGCCTCCCACCCGGGGTGAGCCACGGTACCGGAACATGGCGGTGCTCCGGCGGCCGGACCGGTCAACCGAATCCGCGCCGGATCATAGCCCGCTTCCACCCGGAAAGTCGCTCCTTCCGCGGCGGTGAGGGCCGGGCCCGGATCGAAGAGCCGTTCGATCACCTGACGACACCCTCGATGAACCTCGCGCACGGCCGAGCCGATCTGCGCATCGCCATACGATTCGATGGGCTCCTGGAGAAAGTCCACCAAGCGTCCCTCCCGTTGGAACACGGCGAGCAAGGTCAGCGCGTCGTTGCGACCGGGTGGGCGAACCGGGGCGGTTGGGGCTGGAGTGGCCGTCGCCGTGCCCGCGGGCCGTTCTAATTGGGCCACCTGCCCGGCAAACGACTCATCGCGCAGGACGCGGAAGAAAACGCGGAAGGCTTGGGACAGTCTCATCGGAATTCAAAAGCATCGTCCGCCAAGGACGAACGACAATCATCCTGTCGAACCGCGTGGGAACAAGCCCATTCGATTGGCGGAGGAGGGCAGGGGCGCACCTGGAAATGGTCCTTAAAGCCGCGGACCGAGCCCCAAGAGCGGCCCATCGCCTTCCTCAAACTCCAAAAGCCAAGCTCCAAGTTCCCAAGAAGCTCCAAGCCAGCCCAACAGCCCGACCACCGGCTTGCGCCCACGGCGGTCATCCAACAAGTCGTGGTGGACGGCGAAATCCTCTTCGGCGACGGGAGCGCGGACGGCTCGTCCGCCCGAACCGTTCCGCCCTCCAACCCAACAACCGCACACTCCCCGACCGGTTGCCCTTCCCTCTCCCGTCCCCCTCATCCACCAATTGGATCCACTTGAGAAAGCCCCTCCCACTCACCTATTAAATGCGATAAGGTTCAAACATGCTTCGCGGTGCAGGAATTCTGCTGGGGGGAGTGCTGGCCCTCGCCGGAGCTCTCGCTTCCCTCGAAGATCAGTTCCACGTCCAACGCTGGACCGTGGAGAACGGGCTGCCCCAAAACGGCATCGAATGTTTGCTGCAGACGCAGGACGGTTATCTCTGGATCGGGACCAAGGCGGGCTTGGTACGCTACGACGGCCGGCAGTTCCGCGTCTTCCACCGCGCGAACACTCCGGAACTTCGCTCGGATGGCATTATTTCCCTGACCGAAACCCCTGAGGGCACGCTGTGGATTGGTACTGGGCACGGAGTCGTCAGCTACCGGGAGGGCATTTGGAATCGCTTTGAGAATCCCGCCGGTCTTCCGCAGAACCGTATCTTCAGGCTGACGCCTTGCCGCGACGGCGGAATGTGGGTGGGGACAGGTTGGGGGCTGTTCCTCCTGCACGACGGCTTGTGGGACTTGCAACCGGATGAGGATGGCGGTGCCTGGAAGCGACCCGTTTCCGGGATCATTGAAGGAAAGGATGGCCGGGTCTGGGTGGGCGACCACTTCGGCCTATTGGAATGGTCGCGCGGGAAAGGCAAGATCCACTGGTGCGCCCGGATGGGCGACGGAATGGCTCATCAAGGAGTCAACTTTCTCGTCGCAAACGAGAAGGATGAACTGTGGTTTTCCGACTACAACCACATCTACCGATGGCATAATGAGACGCTGGACCAGTGGCCTCATCCCAAACCCGGCTGGATTCCTACCCTCGCGGTTCGTGCGGAAGGTGGCCTCTGGCTGGCCTTGCCGGAACTGGGGCTCGGCTGGTTTCACCACGACGAGTTTCATTTCTACGGCGCGCCTGACGGTATTCGACCCGAGCCCTACACCTGCCTCCTGTCCGACCACGATGGCTGCTTGTGGCTCGGCACCGGCCGCCAGGGGTTGCTCCGTCTTCGCCCGCGGCAGTTGCTCACTTATACGACGGCCAACGGCCTCACAAACGATGATGTCTGGTCGGTGAGTGAAGCACCGGATGGCTCGGTCTGGGTGGGTACCAGCGATGGCGCGAGCCGGTGGAATGAAGGCCGATGGGAGAAGTTCGAATACCGTCATCCCGACGGCAGCTCGAATCCCACCCTCCTCGCTCTTCTACGCGTGTTTAATGCCGCGGATGGCAAGGTGTGGGCCAGTGGGGAGCATCTTCGGCGGCTGGTCCAAGGCCAGTTTGTCCCCGAACCGCTCCTGCCTACCAATCGAACGAACCCTCGCGGCTGGTATCATCCGGGTCCTTCGGCCTACTCCCAAGGTCGGGATGGCACGTTGTGGTTCGGCAGTGGCGCAGGACTGCTCGTCGGCTCCGGCACTAACTGGGTTTCCTGGTCACTCGATGCACCACCGGGCTTTGGAGACGTCCTCGGCATTCTCGAAGACGCCGCTGGCGACCTCTGGGTGGGCGGCTCGCAGGGCCGAGTGGACCGTCTCCGTCGCCGACCGGGTTTCGATTTTCTCGCGCTCAAGGCCGACATGGAACGCCATCCCACCTCCTGGACTAA
>CAYYSX010000200.1:0-11399 GCA_964474315.1 uncultured Verrucomicrobiota bacterium
GCCGGTTTCGGCCTGATGGCGACGCTCGTTCTCCTGAGCGTGCTCTCACTGCCCTTTGACGGGCGGCTGTCGGACTTCTTCCGGCAATCCAGCGTGCAGGAGGCGCAGGGACGGAACCTCGTCAACGTCATCATCGTTGATTTCCGCGGTCTCGATACGCTGGGCGAAATCACGGTGCTGAGTCTCGCCGCCATTTCCGCAGCGGCCGTCATCGCCGGCCTGCGTCGTAAGCTGTCCAAGAACTCGTCATGAATTCGGTGATCCTGCATACCAGCAGCCGGCTGGTTCTTCCGGCGGCGCTCCTGTTCTCGATCTACGTATTACTCCGTGGACACAATGAACCGGGGGGCGGCTTTATCGGCGGTCTGATCGCGGCGGCAGGTCTCGCCATCCATGCGTTGCCGCGCGGACGCGACGCGCTGCTCCCACTCCTGCGCCTATCGCCGAAGGTCATCATGGGGACCGGTCTGATCCTGGCCTTGGTGTCAGGAATGCCGGCGCTGCTGCTGGCCAAGCCTTTCCTTACCCATCAGTGGATCTTCCCGGGCGGTTTCGCGATCGGGACGACTCTCGTCTTCGACCTCGGCGTTTATCTTGTCGTCGTCGGAGCCGTTCTAACCTTCTTTTCCTACTATTTGGAAGGCTGACATGGAACCCATATTCGCCCTCGCCTTCGGCGTCATGGTGTCGGTCGCCGCCTATTTGCTCCTATCGCGCAACGTGCTGCGTATTCTGCTGGGTCTCTTGGTCCTCAGCAATGCAGTGAACCTCGCCATCTTCCTCGCGGGACGCATCGGAACCCGCATTCCACCGCTGGTGAACCCGGCAGAGACGACGATTGCCGTGAGCGCCAATCCGCTGCCCCAAGCCCTGATTCTCACGGCGATCGTGATCTCCTTTTCGCTCGTGGCCTTCACCGCCGTGCTATTTCAAAGCGCGCACCGCCGTCTCGGCACGCTTGACACCGACGCCATGCGCGAGGCCGAGCCACTCGAAGACACTCTGGCCGGTGCCGCCCCAACGCGCGGCCTTGGGACAAAGGAGCCGGTCCGATGAATGCGCATTTGCTCCTTATTCTTCCGCTCGTCTTTCCGCTTTCGGGCATCGCGCTCTGCATCCTGCTCTGGAACCGGCCGCTCGCCCAACGCACCATCAGCCTGTTGGCGAGCCTGGGACTTTTTCTATCCGCGATGGCGCTGCTGACAGCCGTCCACGACGGAACTGTGCTCGCCACCCAATTCGGAGCCTGGGCCGCACCGATCGGCATCAGCTTCGTGGCCGACATGCTCGCCGCGGCAATGGTGCTCATCACGGGCTTGATGGCCGTCGCCGTTGGAATCTATGGATGGGTGGACGGTGTCGAAGCCCGTGAGCGGGCGCACTATCATCCGCTCTATCAAGGTCTTCTTTTCGGCGTGACGGGAGCGTTTCTGACCGGTGATATCTTCAATCTCTATGTCTGGTTTGAAGTGATGCTGATCTCTTCTTTTGGCTTGCTCGCCCTCGGAGGATCGAAAGCTCAACTCGACGCCGGTGTCAAATACGTGACGATCAATCTCATCGTCACCACCCAGTTTCTCCTCACCGTGGCGTTCCTCTATGGCGCCACCGGCACGCTCAACCTGGCCGACCTGGCCCGCGTGCTGCCCACTCTCGAAAATCAGGGCCTCGTTACTACGCTCGCCCTGCTGTTCCTCATAGCGTTTGGCGCCAAGGCCGCGGTGTTCCCCCTCTTCTTCTGGCTGCCCGCCGCGTATCATACGGCCTCTGCGCCGGTGGTCGCCATCTTTGCCGCGTTAGTCACCAAGGTCGGCGTCTATGCGATCATCCGCACTTTCACGCTCCTCTTCAACGGGGATACCGGCTACACCGCGCCGATCGTCGGCGCCATCGCCGCGCTGACCATGGTCACCGGGGTGCTCGGGGCGGCGGCGCATTTCGATCTCCGCCGCATCCTGTCCTTCCATATCATTAGTCAGATCGGCTATATGCTTCTGGGCATCGCCATCGCGACGCCGTTGGCGTTGGGAGGTGCGATCCTTTACGTGATCCACCACATCGTGGTGAAAGCGAATCTCTTTCTCATCGCGGGCGCGATCAACCAGGCCGGCGGCTCGTTCCACCTGAAAGAGATCGGCGGCCTGTACCGCCGCCTGCCGTTGCTTTCCCTTCTCTTCCTCATTCCCGCGCTTTCCCTCGCCGGGCTGCCGCCCCTCTCCGGCTTCTGGTCGAAATTCGTCGTGATCAAGGCGAGCCTCGACCGTGGTCATCTCGTCCTCGCCACGACCGGTCTCGTCGTCGGGTTGCTGACGCTCTACTCCATGATCAAGATCTGGAACGAAGCCTTCTGGAAATCCGCCCCCGAACGTTCAATCATGGCGGTGCGCCACTGGCGATCCAACCGCGCGACACGGCTGGCCATGCTGACGCCGATCATCGCGCTGGCCGCGGTCACCCTGACCATCGGATTCTTCGCCGAACCTTTCCTGAACTTCTCGATGCGAGCCGGAGAGCAGCTCCTCAACAAGTCGGCTTACATCGACGCGGTTTTCGGACCGCAGAACAATACCCTGCACGCCCTCCTGGAGACAAACCCATGACCAGCCACACCAAAGCGGCAGCGGCCTGGGTCCGCTTGGCCGGTCTGTTCTTCTACGAACTCGTCCGGTCAGTAAAGGACGTCGCGCTCACCGTGCTACAACCACGACGTTCGATTCGCCCGGCCATCGTCGCCGTTCCGCTCAGTCTCCGGAGCGATGCCGGTATTACGTTGCTGGCTAACCTGATCACGCTGACGCCAGGTACCACCAGTCTCCATGTTAGCAAAGATCGCTCGACGCTCTACGTCCATGTAATGAACGCGTCCGCCCAAAGCGTCCGCCAGATCAAGGACGGTTTCGAGCGCCGGGTGAAGGAGGTACTTCCATGAGCGGCGAAGTCGTCCTGGCGACCGGCGTCACGGTCGCGGCCACGTTGCTGGCGACGGCCCTGGTGTGTGCGGCGATCCGCATCATCCGTGGACCGAGCGGACCGGACCGCGTGGTGGCCTTGGATATGTTGAGTCTTCTCGGCGTCGCGATCACGGGAATCGCGGTTCTCGCGTCGGGTTCCACGGCCTTCATTGACATCGCCCTGGGAGTGGCTCTGGTCGGCTTCCTCGCGACCATTGCCTTCGCCGGCTTCATCGAACGCGGTTCGATCAACGACCAGGAAAAGCGATGACGAACTGGCTGGCCGCCATCTTTCTGGTCACGGGCGCACTCATCTGCCTGCTGGCGTCCATCGGGGTGTTGCGTCTGCCTGATTTTTTCCTCCGCATGCATGCGGCAACCAAAGCTGGCGTGGCCGGTTGCGGCTTGATCCTGATCGGGGTCGGGTTTGCCGAGCCCTCCTTCGGCCTGTGGATCAAGGTCACCATCGCCATCGCATTTCTCCTGCTAACCACGCCAATTGCCGGTCACCTGCTGGGCTGCGCGGGCTACGTCGCCGGTGTGCCGTTGTGGAGTGGGACGAGCGAGGATCAACTCAGCCGGGAACTGAGACGAGGCGACTTCGACCAAGCCGCATCATCCATCGCGGTGGCAAGTCCCGCGGGAAGCGTGCCACCCACCTTGAGACAGATCGTTCTTTGCCTCGTCAACGGACCCGCGATCGAACCGACCATCCGCCACGCCGTCATGCTGGCCAAAACCCATCGCGTCGAATTGGTCGGCTTGGCCATCGTGGACACCAAGATGCTGGAGAACGTCGGCCCGGTTCCCATCGGCGGCAATTACTATGCTACCCAATTGCGCCACACCCTCATCGGTAACGCCCGCCGTGCTGTGGCCCAGGTGGTTCAGCTTTTCGAGCAGACGGCGGCCGATTCCGCAGTTCGTTTCAGCGTCCAGGTCGCCGAAGGGGACCCCATCCCTATTCTACGCAGTCGTCAACAAGATGACGCTCTTCTAATCGTTGGCCGTGATGCGTGGTTTGATCAAGGCGTGTCGAAGAAGCGGATGGATCCCATAACCCGTCTGACCCGCCACGGCCTAAGGCCGGTCATCGTCATTGCGGGGCCCGTCCCAGAGGTTCGACGGGTCGGCTTTCTCCACGATGGTTCGCAGCAAAGCAATCACACCTGGCACTGGCTGCTCAACCTCGACCCGTGGCCGAAGGCCGAGCTTTATCTGGAAGGTGACCCAACCGTCAGTGTCCCGGTGCTGGCCAAAGCGCGAGCCCAGGCGAGCGATCGGGGCCGGCGGGTCGATGGGCCGGAGACCGCCCACCCGGCACGTGGCTTCGCCGATTGTGAAGTCCTGGTCCTCGGCAATAAGAGTCGGACCGGATGGCTCCAGCGTCGGGAACCGAGTTCCCGCCCACCATGGAACAGGGTGTCGCTGATCGTTTTCGGTTGAAGCGGGCCTTCTCGGCTGCGAATCTACGAAAAATATCGTAAGTGGAGTATCGGCATTTTGGACACGCTGGCACACAGGTTACCTGTCATTATTCGGCTGCCGTTGGTCGCCGCTTTGATGATCTTTGTGGCCGCCGTGGCTTCCACCCAGATGGCCATCTTCTTCCTGTCCCATCAGGCCGAGCGTCAGATGGAGACGCTGGGACAAGTTTATCTCGATGGCTTGTCCGCCGCTCTTCTTCCTCATGTCCGGGATGACGATCAAGCAGGTATATTAGCGGTCCTGAAACAGGCATTACAGTTCCACGAAGGCGTCATCGACCGCCGTCTGGTCTTTCTTAATCCGGATCAGCAGGTCGTCGCCGACGCGCGCCGTGACGATCCGAGCGCCGACCTTCCACCCGATCTCAACCCGGAGGGGAACGGCACGTCGCTGTCGGCAGTCGATGGCAGCCTTTGGATCTGGCGCGGGCTTTATGATGGGCCGGTCAGGCTGGGAACGGTGGTGGCCCATCTCGACATCTCGACCTTCCACGAAGCGCGGGGACGACTGCGGTGGCTTCTTCTGTTGTTCGATCTTGCTTTCAGTGGCCTCTGCGCCGTCCTCGGCTTCTTCATGGTCCGGCGGCTACAACGGCCGGTTGCCGTTCTGGCACGACATCTTTACGATGCCGCGCTCGGATCAACGCGCCCGATCGGACCGGACGAAATGCCCAAAGGGGATCGTCAAACGTTGCGGATGTTTCATGCTTTCAACGCCATGACCCATGCGACGCACGAAAGAGAAGCGCTGCTGTCTCATCTGGCAGACCAGGAACGCGACGCGGTGCTGGGTCGGCTGGCTGCGACCATCGCGCACGAAGTCCGCAATCCACTCGGCGGCATGCGGACGGCCATCAGCACCCTCAAACGATATGGAGACCGTCCCGACACCCGCCACGAGGCCATCGGCTTTCTGGAGCGTGGTGTTCACACGCTGGGAGAAGTGGTCGAGGCAACGCTGGAAAGTCACCGCACCCGTCCTCAATGGCGGCCACTTTCGCGGCAGGACTTCGAAGACCTGCGTTTGCTGGTTGAAGCGGACGGCCGATCGCGCGGCGTCTTGATCGACGTCGATCTGGAAGTACCCCAGGAGATTCCCGTGGCGGCGCTCGAAGTCCGTCAGGTTCTCCTGAATCTGCTGCTCAACGCGGTGCAAGCCTCGTCGAAGGGCGGAATCGTGCGGCTGAGCGCTCACATTCAGGAAAAACGGTTGCTCATCCAGGTAAAGGACGAAGGTGGTGGTCTGGATCCGCATCTGGCGCGAGCCATGGAAGCCGGCGAAACGGTCGCTGCCACGGCGGGACTCGGAGTCGCGGTGGTGATCCGTCTGGTCGAGCGTTTGCAAGGACGCGTGGCGGTGGAAGCACGGACGGGATCGGGCACCACCATCACGCTCTCCTTTCCACTCTCTGAAGAAGGGGGCATCAAATGAGCGAACCGTCGGCTTATATTTTGATCGTCGAAGACGACACGATCCTGGGCGGCGCCCTCATCCAGAGGCTCAAGCTGGAAGGCTTCGAGGTCGTCTGGGCCGAGACCAGTGCGGCTGCCCTGACAGCGATGAAGCGGCAGCGACCTGATTTCGTGCTGTCCGACATCGTCCTGCCCGATGGTTCAGGTGAGGCTCTCTATCGTAAGGCCCAGTCCTATCTCGGCGACACACCCATTATATTTGCCACGGCCTTCGGCGAGATTGAGCAAGCTGTGCGGCTCGTGAAGGCCGGTGCAGACGACTATCTGACCAAACCTTATGATACCGATGATCTGATCGAGCGGATTGGCGAACGGATCAGGGCGAAGCAGAAGCAACCCGGCAGCTCCCCGGTAGAATTTGCCCTTTCCCCGGTCACCGAAGTGATCGCCGGACAATTGCGTCGGGTCGCCGACACCGACCTGCCAGTGCTCATTACTGGGGAGACCGGCACGGGAAAAGAAGTCGCCGCGCGCTACCTGCATACGCAATCGCCCCGCGCAAACGAGCCGTTCGTGGCCGTCAATTGTGGCGCGATTCCGCACGATCTTTTGGAAAGCCAGTTCTTCGGCCATGAGCGGGGCGCTTTCACCGGCGCCCTGCAGGCGCATATCGGATTCTTCGAGGAGACCCGCCACGGCACCCTCTTTCTCGACGAGATCGGTGAACTCGATCCCCGCTTGCAAGCGGCCTTACTGCGGGTCCTCCAGGACGGCGGATTTCGCCCGGTTGGATCACGGCAGGAGCGCCGTTTCACGGGTCGCGTCGTCGCTGCGACCCACGCCAACCTGGTCCACCGACGTACGCAAAAAACGTTCCGCGACGATCTCTACTACCGGCTCTCCGTTATTGAGATTTACCTCCCTCCCTTGCGGGAGCGGCCCGCCGAGATCGAGCCGCTAACGAAACAGTTTCTGCAACAGATCGCGGCCCGCCGCGGTCGGTCCTTACCGAGGCTCTCCGAGGACGCCTTATCCGCGCTGCTGCGATACGACTGGCCCGGCAACATCCGTGAACTGCGCAATCGCCTCGAAAGAGCCAGTGTTCTGGCCCAAGGCGAGCGATTCGAGCCTGACGATATCTTCCCGGAAACTCTTCTGGATGCATTGCCTCAACCGACGCTGGCCGACGCACGGAAGAAAGCCGAACGGGAACAGATCGAACAAGCACTGACCCTCTCGCACGGCCGGGTCGGCGAGGCGGCCAAGCGCTTGGGAATCTCCCGAACGACTTTATGGAAGCGCTACGGCCGACGTGACGCTCCCTGACTGCGGTTCGCCCTAAGCGACCCAGGGCGGATTCCAAGTACCGGAACTTCCCCAACTCGAAATCAGGCCGAGCCCGAAAATTCTATCGACGGAATGCCAATGAAGGCGCAGGAAATCAGGGCATGAGGACGGAGCAGATGGAGGAGGCGACGAAGGTACCCGGGGGTCCGACCCGCCCGCGGCGACCGACCCCCGCCTTCGGTTCCCAGCTCCGGGGGCATTCCCGGGCGTTTACGCTCATCGAGTTGCTCGTGGTGATCGCCATCATCGCCATTCTGGCGGGCATGCTGTTGCCGGCGTTGGCACGGGCCAAAGCCAAGGGAACTCAGGCCCGCTGCAGTAGCAATCAGCGCCAGATCGGCATCGCCAACGTGCTCTACGCCGACGACAATCTGGACTTTTATCCGCGTCACTTCGGCTGGCTGGCCAACGGCGGGAAACGGGGGACCAACAACACGACGCCCCGCATGACACCGGACGTCGTGCAGGGCCTCGGAGTGAATACGGACACGACCAACCGGCCGCTGAACCGCTACGCCGCGCCGGAGGTTTTCCGCTGCCCGGCGGATAAGGGGGACCTGCTCTATGGTGCCAAAAATACCTTCGAAAGCTATGGCAACAGTTACAACGCCCAATACGGGCACGATTCGTTTCAAGTGCGTCATGTAAACGGCAATGCATCGCTCCCCATGACGCATCCGGAGGGCCGGCCCATCAAGCAGGCGGAAATCGCCTTGAGTCCGGTCAACAAAATCATCCAGGGCGATCTGCCGTGGCACGGCAACCGTCTGATCACCCATATCCGGCATGCCTGGCACAATTACCGCGGCCAGGAGCGGTTCAACATGCTGTTCGGCGACGGCCATGTGGAGTTCTTCCGCTTTCCCAAGGACATGCCCGATCGCATCTGGTTGCCGCCCCAGGTTACCAATGCGTGGTGGTAAACGGCCTGCGACGGAATCCCGCGCCGGATCGCCCGCCCAATGCCGGCCTCCGCGAACCGGTTTTATCGGGTGAAGCGGAATTGAGATCGAAGATGGCCATGGATCATCGAACATCGAACATCGAACATCAAACGCCGAACGCCGAAAACGCACGGCGGACTACGGAGCGCTTGTCAGTCATCCACGTCGCCGGCCCCCCGACGGCGCCGTCGCTTAGCTCGACTGAGCCAGCGCCACCGCGTCGGCACCGGCGGGAAATCGGAGCTGCCCAGTCGCATCGTTCGCGGCACGCCACACCGCCTCGGCCACGTCGGACTCCGTCGTCACCTCAGCCGGCTGCGCGAATGAAGCGAAGATGCGCTGCGCGAACGGCGCGTACGCTTCGGGAATCAGTCCTTCCATGCGCGAGCCCGTGTTGCTCGTAAAGCGCGTCGTCGGGCCGTAGCCCGGTTCCACCAGCTTCACGCGCACGTTGAAGGACTCGAGCTCGAACGCGAGCGACGCGGTGAACCCTTCGATGGCCATCTTGCTCGCGGTGTACACGGCCACCAGCGGCATGGGCGCCAGCGTAGCGCTCGAAGTCACGTTCACCACCATGCCCGACCGCCGCGCGCGGAACTGGGGCAACACCGCCTGCGTCATCGCCATCACACCGATGGTGTTGGTCTCGAATACCTCGCGCACCGTGGCCATCGGCGTCACCTCGAAGGCACCCATGAGCCCGATGCCCGCGTTGTTGACGAGAACGTCGATGGGCCCACTCGCTTCAAGCGCGGCCGCGATGCTCTCGGGCTGGGTCACATCGAGCGCCAGCACGCGGAGCCGTTCCGACGGGGACAAAATATCTTCGCGCGGCGTTCGCATGGTGGCGACCACGTTCCAACCTTGCGCGTGAAAGTGGCGCGCGGTTGCGAGGCCATATCCAGAAGAGCAACCCGTAATGAAAATGTTTTTCATGGAGGTGACGATGGCGGAGAGGCGCCGGACGCGCTACCACGTGGAGTCCACATTTCATTTGTGAGCGTCCAAATATGAACGACCCACTCTCGGAGGTCATCGCGCTCCTTCAGCCGCGCGCCGTGTTCTCGAGACGCATTAGCGGCGCCGGTCGCTGGGGTGTCGCCTACTCGGAATTCGGCCACCCAAGTTTCGGCGCCGTGCTCGAGGGGCGCTGTCGTCTCGCCGTGGACGGCCAGCGTGCCCTTACACTCGAGGCGGGCGACTTCGTACTCCTGCCGGCGACGCCGGGCTTTACCCTGTCTGGCTTCGAAGAGGTAAAGCCCGTGCGCTTCGACCCGAAGGTGACGTCCCGGCACATGGGTGAAGTCCGCCACGGCCGGCGCGGTGGAGACCCCGACGTACGGCTGCTGGGCGGTTGGTTCGTCTTCGACTCGCCCGAGGCGGCGTTGCTGGTATCGCTGCTGCCCGCGCTGGTGCATGTAAGCGGCGACGAGCGACTCTCGGTACTGGTGCGGCTCGTCGGCGAGGAATCAAGCGAACAGCGGGCCGGCCGCGACTTCCTGCTCAGCCGGCTCGTGGAAGTGCTCCTCATCGAAGCCCTCCGCTCGACGCCGAGTGACGTCGCGCCGCCAGGACTGCTACGCGGGTTGGCTGATGCGCGACTCGCAAAAGCGATACAGCAGATGCACGGTCAGCTCGCGCATTCGTGGACAGTGGCTCAGTTAGCGAAGACAGCCGGAATTTCGCGCTCAGCGTTCTTCGAGCGCTTCACGCGCACCGTGGGCCTGCCGCCAATGGAATACCTGCTCACTTGGCGCATGGCCGTCGCGAAGGATCTGCTCCGCCGTCACGACCTCAGGCTCGACGAGGTCGCCGAACGCGTCGGTTACGGCTCGGCAAGCACCTTCAGCACGGCGTTCAGCCGGCACGTGGGCCAGCCTCCGAGTCGCTACGCACGCGCGCGTTAGTTAGATGCTGCAAAACGACGGACCAGTTCCCACCGGGGGAAATTATTACGCCGCGCAACTTCGCCAAGCCCGGATTGGCAACGCCCGACCTGCCATGGCCGATGTGGTTCAGGGGACAGGGGGAATGGCGCTTAGATAAGGCCTCGATTTTTGCGATGGCGTGTTCGATGAGGGATTTCTTGGTAGCGGTGGCGAGGACCGTTGAGCAGGAGGTAGTTTTTGTGGCGGCGCTGGAGGGCGCGAGGCTCTCGACGTCCTGGCCGGTCGGGGACCTGATCGGTGGCGGTGATCCGGAGGAGGTCGTCCATCCATGGCGGCTGTTTTTTACGGGAGCGAGCTTGGGCGATGACGAGGCGGTACTGGCGGGCCGCCTCCACCGATCCCTTGAAGCTCAAGCGAGATCCGCAGCCGGGGTGCCGCCGGTGCGCCTCGACCCTCCAGATCCAGAGGAGGTTGTCGGCGATCAGACCCATCTCCAGTGCCTGAGGCACCCGGCCCGGGGCGATGGACCCGGACTCCTGGCGGCGTGGCAATTCGACGGGGCGCACACGAATGGATCGGACCAAGTGACTTGGTCCACCGGGCCGGGTCGCCTGCTCGCACGCTTGCGGGGCGGGGCGCGGCTCACGTCTCAGCCGTAGCCGGGATCGGGGGAGGTTCACCGGCCGGTTCAGATATCGGGAACAGTCCGGACCTCCGCCGGAGATTCGGGGCCCGTGCGGATGAGACTCTGGCGGGACGGACGGGTGGATCATGAATTCTTCGCCCAACCCGACGGGCGCTTTCTGACCTCTTTCGTGGCCGCGGCGGGGGAGTTTGAATTGGAAGCCACGCACGGCCGCCATGGACTTTGCCAGCGGATGGATTTCGAGGCCGGCTTGAACCGTTCGCTGTACCGGTGACCGTCTGACGCTGTTGCGACCCGACGATCCGTTGCCCGGTGTGCCTTCGCTTCCCCTGCCCTGGGCGCCGTCCCAGCCTTCGGGAGCCAGTTCCCTGCCGCAGGAATGGCGGCCGGCCTCCGGAGGGGGCGGCTGGGCACGCCACGTTGGGGGATTGGCCTATTTTGACGGTTGGCGATGGACGTGGTACTGGCCCGTTGGCTCCCTCCGCGGGGGAGGCGTCACGGCCATCGCGCCGGACGCCGGTCAGTCCATCTGGGTGGGCACCAAGGGTCGTGGGTTGTTTCGCTGACGGGCCGGCCGATGGGACCAGTTCACCCCTGCGGACGGTCTGGCGAGCCTGTCCATCAACGTGGTGCATTCCACGGGCGCGGGCAGCTTTGGTGCGGCACTCCAGCGGGAGTGAGCCTCTACGACGGCGAGCTGTGGAGCACTCTGGACCTCCGTG
>CAYYSX010000201.1:0-11208 GCA_964474315.1 uncultured Verrucomicrobiota bacterium
TCTCAAGTCATTTTTCAAAGCGCCTAGTGTAGCCTATTCATCTGTCTAGGTAGTATGCGTGGCTCGAGATCGGTCGAGTTCCTCACGCTGGTCGGGATCGGACGGTCCAATCTCTGGACGCGGTTTCCGCAGGCGAAACTCCAGCCGTCGGAACAAGCGCTGGCAACTGCGAACCGAAAGCTCGATTTTCAATTCGGTTTTGATCCAGTGCCGCAGGGTTGGTCCATCCCAAAGATTGGCCTGAATTCCCACCGTCCGTGGAGAACCTCGCAGGATGAGATTAACTCGCTCCAGGTGTTGCATTGTTAATTGGGCCGGCCGCCCGCTACGTTCTCTTTCCTGCAACCCACCAAAGCCGCGGTCTTCGAAACGGTGGACCCAGTATTCGACGGTCCGAGGCGAGTCGCCCAACAGCCTAAAAACCTCCCGGCAACTAAAGCCTTCGGCCACCAACAGCACTCCGTGAAGCCGGTGATCATAGCGAGATTCTTCAGAACGGCGGATCTCATCTTGCAATGCCAAGATCATTGTTTCGGGATCAGATATGGTCAGTGCTTGCATTGGGAGACTCTACAGCCGGAATTCATAATACGCAATTACTTTTGTCGCTGGGTTTAGCGCACCCACTCGGGTAGCCGCACTTTCCATAACGCGGGTTGCGGTAAGCCGAATCTCCGGAACCTGCTGACCGGTCCTCCGATCTTGCAGCTATGGAAAAAGGGTGCGCTTCGCATATTCGCTGCAGACCTCTCCCATCACCTTCTTGAGAATATCAAGAGCTGGACCGCGAAGCTTTTTCACAAGTAGCCCCGCTTTCGCGACGGCGTCTGGAGCATCCGGACCATTGCGAATTACAGCGGTCTCGATTAGAGAAGGCAGAATGGCCTTCTCCTCAGGATCCAAATCAGGCGAGTCATTAACAACGGTTCGCACCGCTCCAATTAGCTTTTCGGTCCACAAATATGGTTTCCCGCAATTGTAACAATAGTGCGGAAACTTCATCTGCTCCAAGACGGTGGTTGGGAATCCTGATTGATTCATTGCCATCTTCGTAGTCGGTGAGCCTGACTTTGGCCCAATCATTGCACCCCGGATTGGCCGACTGCAGTAGGGACATTTGTCCAATGGATGCTCGCCGCACTGAGGGCAGAAGTTATCTGTACACCTAATCTCTCCATAAAAAAGCGCCTCTGTCAGGACGTGCCCGTTTGGACAAATGACCGCTGTATCGAAGGAATGCTGATTCATAAGTATGCTAGCTTGCTACTCCGTTTCGCCGGAAGGGTCAATGCTATCCGTGAAGGAAGGCGATTGCATCTGGGCCAGCCAGCCTCACCAAGGGCCAGCCTTCATCCTCTCCAACTACTGGATGGTCTCCGCGGCCTCGACCAGGGCTTTGGCGACCTGGCGCGGTTCCGAGTCGGAGCCTTGCTGTTGGTGCAAGTCCTTCGCCCGGCGGCGGCGGCGGCCAAGGTTCGTCAGCAACGCATTATTCCGCCGGAGCGGGTGTCCTTGGAGCGGCTCCGGATTTGTAAGGATTTGCGGATGGCGCTTCCTCGCTCGATCCGCTGTCGAGCCCTGCCTGATGCCCAGGAGCGAATGGGGTGGTCAGAATGGCCGGCCGATGTGGTGCGACACACCGCCGCCTCATACCTGCTGGCCCACCACCAGGATGCGGACAGGGTGCCCCCGGGGATCGGGGAATTCAGTTGGTGGTTAACCTAGTCACTACAATGGGCTGGTTGCTAATGAGCAGCCGAAACAATGGTTTGGGTTTTTTCCGTCAAAATGAAAAATAAACCAAAATATCTCGTGTTTTATATAATTCCATTTGACATTAACCGACAGTCCGTGTATGTTGATGACCTATGATATTAAATATTACATATATCTACGAAGGAAACCAAGTCACCGGTCCGGTTGAAATGATCGAGAAAAGTGGTAAAAAGTTCCCCGTAGTTCCCGTTCCAGATGAGCGAGGAAACGATAGGTTGGAAGAACTCAATGAAGACCGGCTTGTGCCTCCGGCTATGGATGAGCTGCCTTGGAACTACAAGGGTGTTCTTGTGCAGTATTCTTCATTTCCAGACACAAAAACACCCTGACCCCAAAGTCCAAAGTTACCTGGGTCGGCGCCCTCTCGGGCGCCGGCACGGGATGAATGATTGGCTCGACGCAGACCTGACCTAGAATACGATCAGAGCCAGGATGACGAACGGCGCGGCACCCATTGCCAGGGCGCCAATTGCCGACTCGATTCCGCGGCAACCTGAGCGCCAGAGGAATGCCTTGGGGCAACGCAGTGCCAGTGGCGTCTGGACCACTGGTCTGGGAGTTTGTTCAGCTTGAAATTAAGAGCTAAATTCTCTTGAAACTGGATACGCTCAAATCTAGTTTCAGAAGTGCCAAGGGCGGGACTCGAACCCGCAATCCCTCAGGAACCGGCTTACTAGGCCGGCGCGTTTACCAGTTTCGCCACCTTGGCTTGAGGCTTGCCTCCCGGGCCACCTGATTCTCCGGCAAGAGTTCGTCAGGTGGCCCGGTGCGTTTTTTATCTCAGCGCCGCACGTGGCCGGCACCTTTTACGTCGCGCTCGGGACTAATATCATGAGAGTCATATTATGTATGTCTGACAGGGAATGCAACCATTTGTTGTTTATAGTCTTTCAAGTTTTGTTTAACAATATATCTATTATTTCGACTCAATTTTTATCGCAAGATCTCCGCTGCCACATCCCCCCCATTGCTGCTACATTTCAGGGCTAAATTCTATTCAGTTTTTCGTCTGACGCCTCCGCTTAGCGACCCAGGAGATCTGCGTTAATCGAACTGTCGCTTCAATTCTGTTGCAAATCTAGAGCTGAATTTCCATATGAACAGCCTTAAAGCCCGGCATATCCATTCGACCAGCTTTAGTTCCGCTTCAACTGAGTGGACCTGCCAATTCATGGCGCCAGCGCAATGCCGGCGGCCTTTCGCTCGAGAAGGTCTCAATCAACGCCTACCTCCGGTGCCTCTGTTTCCGCGGCCGTTCCTCATGCCAGAGCCCGAATTTTTTGGCGGCCAACCGTTGCTGAACCTGCCTGGACTTGGAGCGGAGTAGAGCGGAAATGAGGATCAAGAGGGCAAACGGAATCGCGATGATGAGAAACCCGGTCGCTACCAGGTCGAGCCAACCAGAGGGCGCCCGTCGCCAATTCTGATTGGCAATCACGTCCGTCGGAAATTCTTCGGCGGCCTTTTCATTTCAGGTCCTAATTCGTCAAACAGCTACTCCTACTGTCGCGTCTCGAATGTCGAGGCCGTGGTGTCCAAATAGAATAGTTTACCGAGATCCACTGCAAGATTGACCGCCAGGCGTTCCGGATATCGATCGCAGCTGCGAGTTCTTTCTGCGCTGCGTCGTCTGATGTATTCCACCACACCGCCATGATGGTCGCACTGGCCAGCATCAAAGCGAAGTGAACCTGGCGAATATGTTCCCAGAATCGAATGACAGTAGAGTCGAAGTCTTGATTGGGTGTGAGTGATCGCTCCTTCCGAGCGTCATTGCCGTCGTCTTTGGGGTCCGGACCGGAGGGTGCCACCGGAGAGAGCAGTGAGGGTGTAGGTAAGACGACCTTTGGTTGCTGGCTTTTCCCCCGGTTTTTTCTGCGAAGGTGGTTTCCGATCAACGCTATCGAAGCCAACGTGAGAAACAACACGGTCCAGTTGGCTTCGGCCATGGTTTCTCCCGAATTCAGAATCGCAACAATGAGCACAGGAAAGCCAGGGCAATGACCGGGCACCCTCCCCTCAGATACTTGTTTTACGGCCACGGATGCCATCTTATTGATCGCGAAACTGCGGGCTTCAGCCTGAAGGAAATCAGGTGTTACCCTGATTCCCCCACCCTGGTACAAGAGGTTGGGATCGTTTGGCGGCGGCTTAGGGACCGGGAAAGTATGGCCGCAGACTCCGCATTTGGTTGAGCCGGGACCACCGACGTCGAGCTCAGTTTGGCAGCGTGGGCAACGGGAGATCACGAGTTTTCCTCTTTATTCCGGCGGAATCCGGACTGCAACCCCATTTTATTTGGCGTGCGCCGGGCGCATTTTGAATTTGTCCTTGGACAGCGGGCCGACCCCAGGCTCCACAAAGGCCAAAAACCAAAACACAAAGAACCATGAGCCGCCGAGCGCCTCCCCCGATGGTGGGCTCGGGCGCCGTGGTTCAAATGGAGCCCCCGCAAAAGGCGGTCCGACCTGACCGACTCACCGGAGCCTGAAGCGCCTGCGGGGAGAAGCCACGGCTGCGCCACCTCACGGCTAGAGTCCCTACCGTCGGCCGTGATTTGTCCGCAGGACGCCGTAACCTCAGCCCTTCCCAGTGGCTCTTTCCCTACGGTGCTCCACCACCACACCGGCCACCAAACTACTCCTATGAAAACAGTCATTTCCGCCGCCACCCTGGCGGCATTTCTCGCGCTTTCCGCTTCGGCCGCAACGGATTGGACCGCCGGCTTCACGGAAGGCAAACCACCCGTCAAATCCATCAGCCAGATCGCCTTCGGTCCCGAGGGCATCCTGTTCGTGGCCGATACCAAGGCCGCCACCATTTTCGCCATCGCGACCAGCGATACGAAACCCGCCTCCGCCCAGCCCCTGCGGGTGGAAGCCGTCAATCAGAAGATCGCCGCGCTGCTCGGCACGACCGCCGACCAGATTCTCATCGATGACCTCGCCGTGAATCCCATCTCCCGTCAGGCCTATCTGGCGGTGTCGCGCGGCCGCGGGCCGGATGCCGTTCCGGTCCTGGTTCGCGTCGGTCAGGATAGCGCCTTGGAGGTGGTGACGTTGGAGAACGTTAAATTCGCCCGGGCGGAACTGCCCGACGCCCCCATCGACGGGGTGGTGGGCGAGGGCCGCCGACAAAGCAACCCGCGGCTGGAATCGATTACCGACATCGCCTTCCTCGAGGATCGGGTGCTGGTGGCCGGACTTTCCAACGAAGAATTTGCTTCGACGCTGCGAGCCATTCCGTTCCCGTTCCAAACCGTGGACAATGGCACGAGCGTCGAAATCTATCATGGGGCGCACGGCCGGTTCGAGACCCGCTCGCCCATCCGCACCTTTGTTCCGTTCAACGTGGGGGACCAGCCGCACTTGCTCGCGGCATACACCTGCACTCCCCTCGTCCAGTTCCCGCTCAAAGAGCTTCAGCCCGGCGCCAAAATCCAAGGCAAGACCATCGCCGAACTGGGCAACCGCAACCGACCCTTGGATATGATCGTGTATGAAAAGGACGGAAAAGAGTTTCTGTTGCTCGCCAATAGCAGCCGCGGCGTCATGAAGGTCAACACCGACCGGATTGAAAATGCCGATAGGATTGTGGAACCGGTCAGAGATGGTGCCACCCAAGGACTCAGCTACGAAACCGTTGCCGGCTGGACGGGGATCAATCAATTGGATCGGTTGGATGCCCAAACCGCTCTCGTCGTGCGTCGAATCGGGGAAGGATCGGACACACCGGGAGTTGAGACGCTCGAGTCGCTGCCCCTGCCGTGAGGGGCGAAGGGTCCAGTCGCCCGGGCGGACGAACTCCGAGGAGGGGTTTACCCTGGGGCCGAACCAGAGCGATCGTCGCCGCGCTGGCGGCGGCGGTCGCTTGGTTTTCCGCGGTAACCAAGGCAGCCGAGCCGCTCCGAGCTGAGATTCGCTGGCGGCCTGATCCCGGGGATACCAACCGAAGTGTCGTCGAAGTGGCGGGGATTCCAGCCGGCAGCCTCCGTCGGCTGGCCCAGACCAACTGGACTCTCCCTGAGTGGCAGAGATTGATGAGAGTCGTGGCGGAGTCGGGGGATCTCATTACGGACCTCAACTTGCCCTCGATGACGGGAACCTACGAGGTGGTTGACCATACGGTGCGTTTCGTACCGGCATTTCCGCTCGCACCCGGGGTGCGGTATCGCGCGGTGTTCCGACCCGACGCCTTGCCGGATGCGGGTACGGAGACGAGCGAGCCCTTGGTGGCGACGCATCACGTGCCAGCGCGCCCGGCCAGTTCCACCACCGTCGTCACTCAGATCTATCCCTCGGCGTCGGTGTTGCCGGAGAATCTGTTGAAGTTCTACTTACATTTCTCCGCCCCCATGAGCCGCGGCCATGTCTATGATTACATTCAATTGCGCAACGCGGCGGGCCAAGAGGTCGAACTGCCTTTTCTCGAGCTGGATGAGGAGTTGTGGAATCCGGAGATGACCCGCCTGACGCTGTTCCTCGACCCCGGTCGCATTAAACGAGGGGTCCGGCCTTTGGAAGAGGTGGGTCCTTCGTTGGAAGAGGGAAAGAACTACGCCCTGGTCATCGATCGGGCGTGGCAGGACAGTGCGGGCAACCCGTTGCGCGAGAGCTTCACGAAGACGTTTTCGGTCGGCGCGGCAGACCGTGACCCGCCTGACCCGGCTTCCTGGAAACTGGAAGCGCCGTCCGCCGGGGCCCGAGGCGCCTTGACGTTGACGTTCCCGGAATCGCTTGACCACGCCCTCACCGAGCGGGTTCTCCGAGTGATGGATGGGGAAGGCCGGAGGCTGGCCGGAACGGTCAACTTGAGCCAGGAAGAGCATCGTTGGAGCTTTGTGCCGGTACAGCCCTGGCCACGCGGCCCCTACCGGCTGGTGATTCCCACGATCATCGAGGACCTGGCCGGCAACAACATCGGCAAACCGTTTGAAGTGGACCTGGTCGAACCCGTCGAACGCCAAGTTACCCATTCGGTGGTAACGCTGTCATTTGCCGTTCAATAGTGATAATAGTGATATATGAAGTGGATGCTCTCGTTCCGTTTATTCGTGGGTTTTTTCGCGTGGATGGCCGCTGGGTCGGCAGATTGGCTGGCGGGAGCCGAGCCGGCCGGCGAAGACCGCTTTTTGAGCCACACCCGCCAGCTCATTTTCGAAGGGCGACGTAGTGGCGAAGGTTATTTTTCAACCGACGGCAAGGCTTTGGTTTTTCAAAGCGAACGCGAACCCGACAATCCGTTTTATCAGATTTATCTGCTCGACCTGGAGTCAGGCGACGTGAACCGCGTTTCGCCCGGCTTCGGCAAGACGACGTGTGCTTTTCTCCGCCCCGGTTCGGACGACGTGCTCTTTGCGTCGTCGCATCTCGACGTGGACGCGAAGGCGAAGCAGCAGGCCGAACTCGACTTCCGGGCCAGCGGCCAACAACGCCGTTACTCCTGGGACTATGACGAGAGCATCGACCTGTTCACGGCCCGACGCGATGGCTCGGGATTGAAACGGCTGACCGAATCGCCGGGCTATGACGCGGAAGGTTCCTTTTCGCCGGATGGAAAGCTGATTGTCTTCAGTTCGCTGCGGGACGCTTATCCGAAGGACAAACTCTCGCCCGAGGACCGCCAGCGCCTGGAAAAAGATCCGGCTTACTTCGGCGAGATCTATTTGATGAACGCCGACGGGACGAATCCGCGTCGCCTCACCACCACCCCGGGGTACGACGGCGGTCCGTTCTTCTCTCCCGACGGCCAACGGATCATTTGGCGACGCTTCGATGAGAGCGGCGCGATCGCCGACATCTACACGATGGCACTCGACGGCTCGGAAGTGCGGCAGTTGACCGACTTCAAAGCCATGTCGTGGGCGCCGTATTTTCACCCGTCGGGTCGCTATGCAATTTTTGCGGCGAACAAGCTGGGCTTCTCCAACTTCGAGCTCTATCTGGTCGATGCGGAAGGCACGCGGGAACCGGTGCGGGTCACCACGCACGATGGTTTTGATGGATTGCCGGTGTTCTCGCCGGACGGTCGGAAACTCGCGTGGACCTCGAACCGCACTCCGCAAGGCAACTCGCAACTGTTCCTCGCCGATTGGAATCATGCGGCGGCCTTGGCGGCCTTGGACTCCGCGCCGGCTCGCGGGGTTTCCCCCGCGGGAGAAGTCACGGCCACAGCGCTTTCCAGAACGGCGCAGCCAAGCGCGCCGGCATCCACCGCGTTCTCGGCCGACATCTCGGAGGCGGATCTCCGCGCCCAAGTCGCCTTCCTGGCGTCCGATGATCTGGAGGGGCGCCTCACTGGCACCTTAGGCGCGCAGAAGGCCGCGGACTATCTGGCGGAGCAGCTTCGGCAAGCGGGCGTTCAACCCTGGGGAGAGAACGACGGCTTTTTCCAAACCTTCGAGTTCAGCGCGGGCGTCAACCTGCTAACGAATCAGAATGCCTTCGCGCTCATTTCCACGAACGGCGAGGTGTCCGATCTGAAGTTGGGCCATGATTACCGCCCGCTGTCGTTCACCGCCAATGGCATGGCGGAAGGCGATGTCGTGTTCGCCGGTTATGGGCTTTCCGTACCGTCCAGTACCGGCCCCGCTTACGATTCGTACGCGGGCTTGAACGTCTCGAACAAAATTGTGCTGGTGCTGCGTTACGTGCCCGAGGCCGTGGACACCGCGCGGCGCCAGGAGCTCAATCGCTATGCCGGACTGCGCTACAAGGCGCTCATCGCGCGCAATCGCGGCGCGCGGGCCTTGCTCGTGGTCACCGGACCCAACTCGCCGAATGCCGGCGAGCTGGCCAGCTTCACTTATGACACCAGCCAAACCGGCTCCGGCATCGTCGCGGCGACCCTCAGCGGTGAAGTGGCTGAGCGCCTCTTCGCGGGTTCCGGACGTACCCTGAAGGAACTCCAAACCGCGCTGGATGACGAAAACCCCCATGTCGAAGGCACCTTGGCCCTGACCAACGCCCGGGTGCGCTTCACCACCGCCGTCCAGCATAACAAGCGAACCGACCGGAATGTGATAGGCTGGTTGCCGCCGGCGGACGGAGCCACCAACGGTGAAGTAGTGCTGGTGGGCGCGCATTATGATCATCTGGGCCATGGCGAAACGGGTGGGTTGACCCGCAAAGAAGAGGAAGGCCAGGTTCATCATGGGGCGGACGACAACGCCTCCGGATCGGCCGCCGTCCTGGAAATCGCGGCGGCCCTGGCCCAACAACACCGGGAGAAACCCGAATCCTTCCGGCGGGGAGTCGTGTTCGCGCTGTGGTCCGGCGAGGAGCTGGGTCTGCTGGGTTCGACTCATTATTCCGATCATCCCGTCGTCCCGCTCACGAATACCGTCGCCTATGTGAATTTCGACATGGTGGGCCGGTTGCGCGACAACAAACTCACACTCAACGGCATCGGTTCTTCGGGGGTCTGGCGCAAGCTGTTGGAAAAACGCAACGTGGCCGCGGGCTTCAATCTCCAACTCCTCGATGATCCATTTCCGCCGACCGATGTGACCGCGTTCTATCCGAAGGGCGTTCCTGTGCTGGCCTTTTTTACCGGCTCCCACGAGGAATATCATCGGCCCGCTGACCAAGCTTCGACACTGAACTACGAAGGGCTCGAGCGCGTGGCGAAATTCACGGCCCATCTGGTTCGCGATTTGGTTTCGGCGCCGGAACGGCCGGACTACCTCAAAGTCGAACGCAGCGAACGGGGTGGCAGCTCGCGCGAGTCGCTGCGGGCGTACTTGGGGACGATTCCCGATTACGCCACCGAAGTCAGTGGGGTCAAACTGTCGGGGGCGCGCGGGGGGAGTCCGGCCGACAAGGCGGGCATCAAATCGGGCGATGTCATTGTCGAATTTGCGGGGCAGAAGATTGTGAACATCTATGATTATACCTATGCCCTCGATGCCGTGAAGATTGGGCAGCCGGTGAAGATCACGGTGCTCCGTGGGAGCGAACGGGTCGAACTGACCGTGACACCCGAGGCGAGGAAATGACCATCACCGAGGAGACCGCAGGGCGGGCGACACTCCGCGCTCGGAGTCCCGGCTTCAGCCGGCGGGGCGTCGGCCGTGCCCCCGCGTCAACCAGGTCCACTGTCCTTCGGCTGGCCAGCGCGTGTCCGCCTAAAGGCGGGACTCCGAACAAGAAGAACTCCAATCTCTCTCTGTATGTCGTCCCTCCTCCGGTCCCCTCAGTAAATCCGGGATTCCGAGCGCCGAGTGTGGCCCATCCCACGAACCTATCATTAGGGAAATGATCTCCACGAAAGAGAGAGCTGCTGGCGCAATAAGCTTTCTGCTGCTCGTGGGTTTGCTGGTTGGCCTGGAAGGGACCGGAACCCAGGCGGCAACGACCGACGTGAATCCAGGCCAGGGCGGTCGCGGGACGATGACCCATTTGGCTGGCACCGGCGTGGCGGGATTCAGTGGTGACGGAGGACCTGCTACGGCGGCGGCCTTGGACAATCCGTTTGGGATCGTTCGGGGACCCGACGGGGCGTTGTGGTTCGCGGACTATCAAGCGCATGTGATTCGCCGGATTGACGGCGACGGGATCATTTCGACGGTGGTGGGCACGGGGCGGCCCGGCTATTCGGGTGACGGCGGCCCGGCGCGGGAGGCGACCTTGAATCGTCCGCATGAAATCCGCTTCGACCGGCAAGGCCGCTTGTACATCGCCGATACGAGCAATCACGCGATTCGGCGGGTCGATTTGTCGTCTGGCCAGATCTCGACCTTTGCGGGCACGGGGAAGCCGGGTTATTCAGGCGACGACGGACCGGCGGACCGTGCCGAATTGCGAGCACCCATTGGCATCCAGCTCGGCCCTGAGGGTGATCTGTATGTCGCTGATATTGGGAACCATGTGATCCGCCGCGTGGCCGGGGACCGGGGGGTCATTCGCACGTTCGCGGGAACGGGACAAGCCGGTCCCACGTCCGACGGAGCGCCGATTGCCGGCACGCCATTGAACGGCCCGCGGTCGCTCGATTTCGATGCCCGCGGCGATCTCTGGCTGGTGACGCGCGAGGGGAATCAGGTGCTTCGCTTCGACTTGGCGCGGGGAGTCATCCGCCACGTAGCTGGCTCGGGCCAAAAGGGATTTACCGGCGACGGCGGACCCGCCCGCGAGGCGACGTTGGCGGGGCCCAAAGGAATTGCGGTCGCACCCGACGGTCGCGTTTATCTCGCCGACACCGAAAATCATGCCATCCGGCGGATCGACCCCAAACGCGCCACCATTGAAACCGTGGTTGGCACGGGAACGCGGGGAGACGGTCCGGCCGGAAATCCGCGGCAGGCGAAACTAAGCCGACCGCACGGTGTCTTCGTCGATGCTGATGGCGCGCTTTACCTGGGCGACAGCGAGAACCACCGCATCTGGGTCGTGCGTGGAATCGCGCCGTGAGTTGACCGCAGCATTGCCGGTG
>CAYYSX010000202.1:0-11193 GCA_964474315.1 uncultured Verrucomicrobiota bacterium
GAATTCCTTGAGCAGCGTCACCGCCTCCTCCGTGCCGCCCTCGATCACCGTGGTGGTTTCGGCGTCCTGGAACGCGAAGATCACCGGCCGCGTTTCTCCCGCCGCCGGTGCTCCGGGCAGGGCGCGGTGACCCCAATCGGTTTCCACCCGATGAAAGACGTGCCCGCCGGTGGTCCGCAGTTCGCTGGAAAGCACCACTCCCTTCAGCGCCTCGACCTCCGCACCGGTATCGAAGCGGAACTCGCTGACCAGCGACGGCGCGCCCTGCGCGTCATTTCCCACCTCCGTCTGGATTGCTCGCTCGAAGCCGCGGAACTCCCGCTCCGGGCCGTCGTAGTGGCCGTTGCGGTAGGTCAGCTCGGTGCGATAGGTGGAACCGAAGCCATCGCGCTCCGTAAACGCGGACACCACCGGAATCGGAAACGGCGGCTTCGCCGTCCACGGCTCCCCGGCGATCTCCGCCTCGATCAGGTAATCGACCGATGAGCGGTATTCGATCTCCAACTCTCGCCCCATGCCATTGCGCATGCGCGTCATCACGTTCGGCTTCGTACCGGGGTGGAGTTCGAGGTATCTTAGAAAAATACCCCGCGAGGGATCATTCCACACGATGTCCGTGGAACCGTTGCCGTTCATGTCCAGAAACTGGACCGCCGTGCCGCCCTCGTGCCAATCCGGCACCTGTGCGTCGTCAATCGTCACGGGATCACCCCACGCTTTCCCCGAGCGGTTCGGCCACACCTTCACCACGCCGGAATCCACCAGTACCAGGTCCGCCAGTCCGTCGCCGTCCAAATCCACCAGACTGAGCCCCGCCCGTCCGCGCGAGCCCAGATCGGCATCCGCAGGCCCGCCCTGCATCGTGATCGCCGCGTCGAATTCCCCCCAGCCCAGGCCCGGATAAAATACCACCCCGCCGCCGTTCACGGTGTCGATCACCGCCAGATCCGGCATCCGGTCGCCGTTCAGGTCGGCAAGCTGCCACCCGTCGGCGAAGCTGACTTGCGCCGTCCCCGGGTTTGGCGGGCTTTCATAAAACGTGTTCGGTGCCTCCCCGCCGCCGCTGATGACCAAGGAAAAGCGAGCAGAGTCCGCCGCCATGAAATCCATGGCCCGGTCATTGTTGATATCGACCGTCTGGATCGCCGTGTCCGCGAGCGGGAAATGCCCCGGCAGCGCGAAATCCACCGGCGGACCCAGGGTCGTCGCGCTGGTGAACTCCCGATAATACAGACCCCCGCCGTCATCCACCAAGACCTTCAGCGTGCCGTCCCCCCGCAGGTCGGCCAACCGCGTGGCCGGATCGTTGAGATCGGGGTAGAAGGCGGCGGTGGTGAACGCCGTCAACGGCCCGAAAGCCCGGCCCGGCCCGCGATTGACCATCGAGTGATATTTCCCGTCCTCGAACAGCAACAAATCCGGCAACCCGTCGCGGTTCAGATCGCTTAACCGGGCTTCCCCATTGGCCAGCGACACGAACATCGACGGCCCCGGTTCGTGAAACGAAAACGCCTTTCCCAGTTCGCTCGGTGAATAATCGAACTCCACCGGCGGCAGATAGTCTTCGTTCAGCGCCGCGTCTGCCCCGGTCTCCGTGCGTTCGTCACCGAAGACGGTGAACCTCGCCAACTGCGTCAGCGGTCGATCCTCGTGATAGTCCAGCTTCCAATGTCGCACCCGTCGTTCCCCGAGAAACGCCGTCACCTCGCGCAGACGCCGGGCGGTCACCGCCCGGAAACGCCCGCGGTAATCCGCCAACGCGTCCGGCCGGGCCGCATCATAAACAAATACCACCCGGAAAGACTCCGTGCCCTCCGTGGCGTGCAACCCGTAGCGAATCTCCGCCAGATAGATCTGCCCCTCGTGCTTCTCATACGCGTACTCCACCCGGTTGCCGTTGGGGTCCTCGCCGAACTCCAGCATCCAGCGGAAGACTTGCCCCGGCGCCCATTCCTGCTGTGCCTGCGCCGTGGCGCCGAAGCGCAGCACCGTCCCGTCTCGCTTCGTGCCCTTCCAGCCGTCCGCGCCAGGCGGCGTGCCGACCGGCTCCCACTTCGTGAAATCCGTTTCCACCTTGCGGCGGTAGGAACCGTCTTCACGGGCGGTCAACTCCTCGCCGTCGCCGGTGATAAAATGGTCCGACGCGTCATAAGCCGGCAACCCCTTGTCCGTCTGCCGCTGGATCGAAGGCACTCGCAGATTCCAACCCAATCCCAGCGGCCCGTTGCCGTTGCCCGAATTATAAACCATCGACACCTCCGGCTGCGCCTTTCCGCGGACTGGCGGCAGCTTGAAGGGCAGGCGGAAAACATAGCTTCCGGTGTTCAACTGCGGCTCGAAGGATTCGCCCAATCCCTCGATGGAGCCGGGTCCCGACGGCAGGGAAATGGTTTGGGAACTGAGTGCGCCACGGTCTGGCGTCTCCTGCGCTTGGAGCGGCCCCAGCAGGACGGCCAGCAAGGCCGGTACGGCCCAGCGCAGTCGGGGCCTCCCGCCCATCCCCAAAGTTCGCCTGCCGCATCCGCCTATCCCCCGCACGACCTCTCTGAGGGAATTGACCGTGCTGTGCCACCGTGCAACCGTGCAGTACAAGAATGTCTTCTTCATGAACGTCACCCTCAAGATCGACGACCGGATCGGTCGCGAAGCCCGCCACCGGGCGGTGGACGCGGGGCTGTCACTTTCCGGCTGGGTTACCAACCTCATCCGCAAAGAAATCGACCGCGACCGGAAGCAGGACTCGCTGCTGGAACTCCTCGGAAATGACGAACTCGCCCGTGCCGAAGTGGATTTTCCTCGGGACCGTACCCTGGGCTGCGCGCAACACCGCCGATTTCGCTGACACCGGAGTCCGCCTCGTGAACCCGTGGGAAGATCCTTCCTCTAAATAAAGTCCTGGCCGCCTTCCGCCACCGTCGAACCAGGAATGCCGCCTGGGAAAGTCTCCCCGCCTTGCCGTTGTCCGAGTTATAAACCATCGACACCTCCGGCTGCGCCCTTCCCCGGACCGGCGGCAGTTTGAAGGGAAGGCGGAAAACATAGCTTCCGGTGTTCAACTGCGACTCGAAGGATTCGCCCAATCCCTCGATGGAGCCGGGTCCCGACGACAGGGAAATGGTTTGCGGGCTGAGGGCCCGGCGGTCTGGCATCTCCTGCGCCTGGAGCGGCCCCAGCAGGACGGCCGGCACCGTGAGCCCGCAGGCGAAGACCTCGCGCCAGCCCATTAGGTTGGGCTGGACCCGACCAGCGAGACGTCCACCCATGTTATTTAGAGTTGAAGGAATAACCCGACCCATGATTCAGCAGCGTGAAAAACCAGCGGCGGAAACCGACGATCCGGACGATCCCGAAACCCTGACTCCGGAGGAACTCGGCCGGATGAAGGAATACGTGAAGCGCTGGATACGCCTTCTCATCCAACTTTTAAATAATTAGCTTATATTGGTTACGACTCACCTCATCACCGTTGCAGAATCGATATCCTTCAGGCAAAATAACTCCCGCGAAGGGCAGGATCGCTCCCACCGGGACCCATTGCCGGCGGAAATCGCATAAGGCACACTCATCAATTGCTGCCTGGGAGAAAGAGTTTGATTCAGCGCTGCGCTTGGCCCGGAGACAATCGTCGTCTCCAGATAGCGTTCCGCCTCGCCGAAGGCGAACGCCAGATCATTGACTGCCACCCGTTCGACTGGTGTCGTTCCCTCCCCACCGAGAATCACATTGAAAATCCCATCCACCACTGCCACCTGCCGGGTTTCTCCCCAGACCAAAATCCCCTCCGTCGCGGCGTTATAGAGCTCGAATCTCAACGTGTAGGTACCCGGAGCGAGCCCTACGCCTTCGGCATCCACCAATTCACCCTGATAATGGATGAGTTTGGGAACCGCCGCCGCTTCGGCAATAAAACTCATTACGGACAAAGCGACGGCAACGAAACCGGCAAGCGATTGGAAGGGGTTCATGGGATCAGAGTTTGATGATGTAATTGAGAACCAGGCTGGGTTGCATGTTGTTGTGGGGCTGATCGCCACCAGCGGGCGATATTGTGTGCCTATGAGAACCAGCAGAGTTGATGGTTATTCCTGGCCACGTTCGATTGGCATTAGAGTCACCGAGCGCAAAGTGAGTATCTGGACCTCCACCATCATCACTCGCGGATCGACCGGAAGTTGTATGAGTATGATTGCCATTCTCTGATGTTAATCCGCCATGATCATGGTATGGTATCTCGTCTATTGTAAGGTGATGCATCTCCTCTCCAAAGGCGGTCCCAGCAATTCGCGGCGTGAGGCCGCTGCCTTGGCCTGCACCTACGGCAACTCTTCCTCTCAGGTCAGGAACTCGGAAACCAGCCCCTTCACCCGCCCCATAGGTGGTTTGGATTGCGGCAAAGAGTGATGCGTAAAGAGGGTCGCCGCCATCAAGCAACGAGCCATCACACAGGACCCATCCCTCGGGAATGACCGTCCCGGCGAAAGGCACCACAGTTCCCGACGGCACGCCGTTCAGGGCATAGGGTACAACGTTGAGCGCCTGCCGGGGAGCCAGTACCTGCCATTGGGCCGGGGCCTTTTCCGTTCCATTGGCCTCCGACATCACCGTGATCTCCAGGTAGCACCCCGTCCCCGACACGGCCAGTTTCAACGACTCGGTCAACGGTTCCGGATCATTCCATACCAAGCCTTCCGCGCCGATCATCAGCGAGAACACCCCGCTGACCACCGGCACGTCATATTTCTTGGCCCATAACGGCTTGGTTCCTCCATTCGCCTCATCCCAGATCCGCACGCCAAGCCGATAGAGCCCGTCCTCCAGCGGGGCTCCCTGGGCGTTGGCCAGTTTGCCTTGATAGGTGAAGAGGTCGGCGGCCTGCAACGACAAAAACTTCAGAATCAGAGTTACAATCCAAAGAACACAGAAGGGTTTGGCAAATATCCTCGTTATCATGGCGCTTTATCAATTTGGGCTGGTCCAGCCTTGGATGGTCATGCAAATTTCAATATCTCGAATGTTGGGAAGCAGGTTTCCCCAGGTACCCGTTTCCTTGCCTCCGGTCGCCTCGATTTCCAACAGCCAGTGGTCGTTGGCCGGGCTCCGCTCGTGAAGTTGAAAGCCTCCGGAACCGGTGGCCAGGTCCGCGCTGAATCGGCTCGCCCACCCCAGGATGACGGTATCTCTATTATACAACACTTTGACCGAAGCGGATCCTCCCACTCCTTGTTTTTCGACCGGATTCCACACCCGAAGACTGGCCCATTCGACGGGAGTCGTCGCAGAACCATGGGGCCCGGTGGTCGTGTAGAAGGTTCCGACCGGGCGCAAGGTCGCACTGGCGGGGAGACTGACCGGGCTGATCGAACGGTTGCGGATGTTCACGAAAACGCCCACCGCCCCACCATGAACATACGAGGGTCCGGGACCCACAATGACATGGCCGAACTGGCCGGTTGTTTCCGCGCGAAGCGGATTGACGCGATCTTCGTACGTCTTCTCGAAACCAATGGGAAAGCGCAGGCGTAAATAGGACGATCCAGTTCCATCGGACTCCAGATGCTTCTCCAGGTAGCTCACGAATTGTTCATCGCTCAGGTCCTGCCATAGATCCTCCGCACCGCCTTCTCCAGGAAAGCCTTGCAAGAAGGACGTCACGAGCCCTTCTTTCCAGGTCCCATCGGGATTTCGATACTCGACCGCCTGTGGATGATTGCTTTGGGCGACGAGGTCGCGCAGCGAAAACCGAACTTCGCGGACCGGAGGCAAGCCGTTGATGGAAGCCAGGAACTGTCCACGGATCTCAATGAGCTCGCCGACAAGTTGTTCCAATTGCTCTCCGTTCTGCGCCTTGAGAATGGCCGATTCGACGGCATTGATTTGATTCTGGTAGGTCAGATTTGGGCCGACGAAGCGATAGCGCGCGGCTCTTGCGCAGAGGAAGGCGTATTCTTGGGCGACGCGGAAGGTGCGGGCGGCTTCCTGGATCTGGTAGTCGCGATGGAGACGGACATCAGGACGGTTCAGGGTACTATTCGCATTGCGGAGGGTCACCCGGCGGTATTCTTCCAAAAGATGGGAGATACGGCCGATCACGTTCGCATGTTCCAACTCGGCGAAGTCGAGCTGTTGTTGGGCGAACAGGATTTCGAGCTTCTGACGCTCCACCCGGATCATCAGTTTCTGGATCGCCTCACGGATGCGGTTCTCCTCCTGCCCCGCCTGTTCCATGGTGATCTGCGCGCCTTCCATCGCGCGAATGCGGGTTTGCTGAACCTGGATCTCGGCCTGACGGCGGGTGGCATCCGCTTGGATGCGGCCGATGTTGCGGTGCATTTCGGCCATGGATTTGGCGGCGCGATGCTGGTCGATCGCCGCACCCAAGTCCGTCGCAGCCTCAAAAGCGAGAGAAACAGTCAGCGTTGCTCCTCCAGTGGCAATAGCAGCAAATCCATGTGCCGCCCACTTGGATGCCGATCTAAACCAGCTCTTTTTCTCGGCTTGTTTCGCCCGCTCTTCCGCTTCGGCCAGAATCGCGTTGGCCCTGATCTCACCGGAAAGGTAGTCCAAGGCACTGATCTGTTCTCCGGTGTTCAGTTGGATTTTAGCGATGCGATCATAGGAAAGGAGCCGTTCGTTTCCGTAGTCGCGGATGATCTGTGCTTCTTCGTCGATTTCCGCTAAAGCCCGGTAAGCGGAGAGGAGTCGGGTTTCGGCTTGTTCGATCTTGTTCCATTGGAGGGCAATGTCACCGAAGCTCTCGGTGGGCAACAGCGGCTCCCGGTCTTCGGTAGGAAGAAGGTAGCCGAGGATATCAGGTACCGTGACACTGGAATTGCCGGGATCAACCAGACGCTGACCGCAGAGCTGTTTGAGCTGGGTCTCGTATTCGGATTGGGTTTGGTCCCGCAGGGTATTCAGGTCCTCGATACGCTGAAGCACCTGGTCCACCGCATTCGTGGCGGCGGCGTCGGCCACGATCGCAATTCCGATCAGGCTGTTAGGGCTGGCTTCCGGGTCCGTAACAGGCACATCGGCGCCATCGATGCCGAAAGTGAAGGAGAGGAAATTGTCGAAAGAAAACGGCCGGGAAGCGAGCTGAGCCGGGACGAGGAAGGGAACATGGTTCGGGCCGTAAGTGGAGTAGGCGATGCTGCCGGACAAGGGGTTGACGCCCGGACTGAAGAAGAGGGAGCGCTCGACGACGTGATCGGCGAGCCGGCGCAGCAGAGCGGAATAGGAGGCAGGCGTGCCGGTATCGATCTCGGGGTCCAGTACGTCCGCTGCCTTGAGGGCGCTGACCGGGAGCATGAGGCGGTCGATCTCGCTGGCGTGGCGTTGGATCTCGTCCAGCAAAGCGTTGTGACCGCCTGCTTCGTAGTCCTTGAGGTAACGGGTATAGAGACGCTCGAACTGGCTTTGGGCAAACTGGGCGACCGCCTCGACGTAGGCCTGGTAGAGAAGCGCAGCCCAGGTCCAGCGCTGCTGCGGTTCCTCCTCCACGATCACCGGCGGCATCCAGGAGGGGGCGTCGTCGCCGATCACGCTTTCCGGGTCGAGCAACCAGGCGCTCTCGGCCTCGTGATTGAGGAAGGCGAGAAAGGCTTGGCACGCCCGGCGATAGCGGTCGCAAGCGTTCTGGAGCGAAGCGAGCCGGGTATCGATACTCGCCTGATCAGCGCCACCGGCTTCCAGGCCCAGCCGGTCTTTTTCCGCTTTGGCCCGCCATTCGTTCCCGGACCAGGTATGAGGAACCGTGGCTTCGTAAGCGGCCTGGAAGAGGAGGGCATAGCCACTGCCCGGACCGGTTCGGTAGGGATTCGCGCGAAGGGCGGCACGGGCGGAGGCCATGGCCTCATCGATTTTCTCGGGGAAGAAATTGGGCTCGGTCGGCGTCGTTTTCGGCGGCACTCCTTCAAACTGGATATTCCATAGCGCGTTTTCGCCGCCTTGGCCGTGGCTATAACGATAGGTGGCGGCGTCTCGCAGCGTTTGGGCGGCGCCGGTCAAGGCATGGTCCACGTGGCTCGCGTAGCCGAGGGGAGAAGCGGTGATCGGCGAGAGACCAGCCTGGATCAGGCGAAGGCCACCGGGCGAGGCGGAGTCCGCCAGTCCCGGTCCGGACAGCACCCGGAGCTTGGTGCCCTCGGCGGAAACGGCATGGGGATGGTCCCTGACCAGGGCGTCGGCCACTTCCGCAGAAGTGGTCCGGCCGAAATAGATTTCTTCGGCCTGGAGGGACAGGAGGCTTCCGAGGAGGAGAATCCAGCCGGTCGGGAACGAGATTGGATGGGGAGCGTGAGTGGTCACTCGGCGTAGGAAACGGGTTGAAGGGTGAGGCGACCCTGATGGACGACCGCATAAGGATTGGGTCCTGGGGAGAAGCGGGCGCCCGCCCCGATAAGATCATGGAAGGTGAAGGTGGCGTGATAGAGGGCGGGTTGATCGTTCTCTGGGAAGCCTTCAAGGAACGCCACCAGCTCTTCGTGGAACGGAGGAGACAGGCGCTGAATGGAAAGGGTGGCGTTGACCGCGTTGGTGCGGTTCAAGTTCTCTCCGGGAATCGTGATCGGAACGGGTTCAGGAAAATTGGGAAATCCCTGGTAGCCGGTATTCCAGGAAAAGTTGAGGGAAGAACCGAGCAACGTGCTCGCTTGCTGAAACGAGCACATCGCGCTTCCGTCCAGGCCCAAGCCGATGCGGACCGGCAAGGAGGGCAGCCCCGAACCCGGTGGGAAACTGAGCATACCCACGAATTCACCCGCGTCGAACTGGCGAATGCGGAGGAGGTGAGTGGAGTACGTGCCGTTCTCCGGAAGGATCTCGGGATTCCGGTTGATGGTGAGGCGAATGACTTTTTCCCCGCCGATTCCCTGCCACGGACGGAGTTGGATCGGGATGTCAAGCGAGGTCGCGTTCACCACCGTGAACGTCTTTTGCGCCGCTTGGTGATACAGAATGGTGAAATCCGCCTCGGCGCCTTCCGACGCGGTTCCTCCGAGGTCGAGCTTGATGGTGCCGGTGACGGGTTTCGAAAAGTAAATCGGTAGAGTGACCGTCGGTAAGGTGGTCAAGCCAGCCGGATGGAAAGCCAGGGTTTCGGCAGAGGCAAACGAGGCGGAGACGTCTTGACCGCTCAAATAGATCACGAGGTCACGGACGTCGATCTCGGGATGGGCGTCTCTGTTGAGCACCGCCGCTTCCGCCGGCGTGAAAGGGCGCCGCTCCAGGATTTTGTCCAGATAATCCTGGCTGGTCTGCCCCCCGACCGTTCCGGTGCCGAGGGAAAGAACGGCTGGCAGAAGAGCGAGCAATCGGGGAAAGGCTGTTCGGTTCATGGCGTCAGCGAAACGTGAAGCCCAATGAAGGTGTGGGGAGGCGAGGGGGGCTCAGGAAACGGCCGGCGCACCTCGACCTGGATGAAACCGGATTCACCGGGACTCTCGACGATTGAGCTTCCGGGCACCTCCTCCCACGCCGAAAGATTTCCCGAGTCATGAACGCTCCAGGAAATCCCGGAAGTCAGAGGGATTCGGGTGAAGCGGAAGACCGCTTCGTCGCCCGCCAGTCCGCTTTCGACTGAGCCAGAGGGAAGCCGGGAGCGCTCCGGTGCATGGGGATTGATCCCCAGCAGGTACGCGACGCCGTTGGCGACGCCGATTTCGAAGGGATCGGCACCGACGTTGCGCGAGGCCGGACTGGCATTCGCGCCATAGTGAATATCGAGAAAGTCGGAGAACCTGGCGATTTCGCCCGGGGTGTACGCGCGCAGGGTGCCGATCAGGAAAGTGTCGGATTGACCCGAATTGTCCGTCGCCGTGGCGGTCATTGCGAAGCTGCCGCTACTCAACGACGTGTAGATGATCGTGGGAGGACTCGCCGAGGACGTGCCGGCGCTGACGCCGTCAACCGCGAAGGCCACCGATTGCACCGAACCGTCAAGATCCACCACTTCAGCCACTACCTCCACGGCCTGGCCAACGGGGGCGGAAACATGCGACGGGATGGCAAACCCCGACAACGGCAAGGAGTTAGGCGCCGCCACCACCAGTTGGCCGGCGGCGTTGCTCGCCGTTACCCCGGTAATGGTGATCAAGCCGTCGCTCAAGGGCTGATCCGAGGTCAACGTCACCGACACTTAGCCCTGGGCGCTGATCGGGCTCCCGGTGGTCGAATAGACCACGTGACGTGTCGCGCCCGACGAACCGAGAACGTTTGATTCCACGGTGTGCGGCGAAGTCCCTGTGAACTTGGGGGAGGAGAGCTGAATTCCCGGCTGCGACGGAAGGACATCAAACTGTATGGCCACCGCGTCCGGAGCGGCGGCAATCGCAAACGTCACCTCGTGGGCCGCCTGCGCCGGGCTGCTTAGGCCCAGCACGGCGGCTGAAACCAGCCAGATTTCGAGGCATTTCGTTCTCGTCAGGCCAGTGGATGCGACGCGTTTCCTGTTGCTCGAGTTCTCCGCGCCTCGGCGCGGTGAGAAAAAAAACCTCCAAGCATTGTTGTCCGTCACGATCCGATTGAAACCGACCCAGTTCACAGGGCTCTTTTTGCGAATGATACTTCACCATTCAAGCACAAAATAAACCTAAATAAACATTTACAGTACTAAACATTCCTAAACACAAAAATTTGTCCCAAATAGTCCCATTTCAGTCGTCTGTGCCGAAATCAGCGTGACCAGTACCCGACTTTCCACCGTGCAATGCTGGATTAGATCCCCGTCCGTAGCACTCGTCAGAGCTTGGTCTGGTACCCTTACCCGGCGGCCTGCAAGAAAGACCCGCGCTCCCCCAAGTTTTCATCCAACCTCAGTTTCACTCTCCGGTCGGTTCGAGCGGGACCGCCACGTGACGTTCCCGCACCCTCTCCGAGCCGCAGGCGATGCAGGCGAGGAGGTCCATTTCGTCAAACTGGAATAATTCTCCAGAATCTCCTGGTACGTGCTGCCGCTGGTCAGCCCATCGAGAATGAGCGACAGCCAAATGCGATGGCCCCGAATGCACGGCTTGCTCAACTTCATTCCGACGCGGGTCGATCACCTTCATCGCCGCCCACGGAGGCAAAGCCACACCCGGCCGGCTGCAAGCCGGCGATACCGCCGGTTGAAAATCTGCGGTACGGCGGACCGGCGAGCCGCCTCAACGCCGGCCGTCATACCACGGCGAGCAGGCCTCGCGGCGCGTGACGGTGGAG
>CAYYSX010000203.1:0-11173 GCA_964474315.1 uncultured Verrucomicrobiota bacterium
TATTTCGCTGTCCCGACTCCCCGGGCAGACAATGGCCTTAGTTCCATCACCAATCAGACGGCCCCGGTTCATTTCAGTGTCGAACGCGGTTATTATGATTCTCCCTTTCACCTCAGCCTTGCCTCTGCCACCCCGGGCGCGCTCATCCGTTATACCACCAACGGCAGCCCGCCGGTGGATACCAACGGATTCATTTACTCCGGCCCCATCCTAATCAATGCCAGCCGGGTAATTCGCGCCGCGGCCACCGCTCCCAACCAACTCCCCTCTCCCATCCTGACCCACACCTACCTCTACGGATTGCCCCCCAACCGCCGCTCACTGCCAGCGCTCTCCCTGGTCACCGCCACCAACCACCTTTTCGGCCGGACCGGCATCATGGAGACCAATCCGCGCAACACGACCCGGCGCGGTCCGGCCTGGGAGCGTCCCGTGTCGGTGGAATACTTCGATCCGGAAGGGAACGTGGGATTCCAGGTCGATGCCGGACTGCGAATTCAGGGCGGCGACTACATCCGCTCCCGCTACAATTACCGGGGCAATAGCTTGCCCGAGAGCAAATATTCCTTCCGTCTCTACTTCCGCGGCGAGTATGGCGAGGGGCGTCTCCGGTACCGGTTGTTCCCCGGCACGACCCTCGATTCCTTCGATACGGTCGTGTTGCGCGCGGGCATGAACGATCCGTCCAACCCCTTTTTGAAGGATGAAGTGGTCCGGCAACTCAGCGCCAGCGTGGGCCAGCCTGCCAGCCACGGCACCTTCGTCCATCTGTTCCTCAACGGAGCTTACCGGGGCTATTATAATCCAACGGAACGCATCGATGTGGATTTCCTCCAGGCTTATCATGGCGGGGGCGAACACTGGGACGTCATGGCGCAAAGCGGCGAAGTGCGGGAGGGCGACCCCACCTCGTGGAACCAGCTCCTCAACCTCGCCCGGACCCGTCCCGCTACCAATCAGGCCAACCACCTGGAGTACAGTGCCCGGATGGACCTGACCAACTTCGTCGATTACCTGCTGCCGAACATTTACGTCGATGCCGACGACTGGCCGCATAACAATTGGCGGGCCGCCCGCGAAGCCGCGCCGGGGGGACTCTGGCGGTTTTATGTGTGGGACGCCGAATGGTCGTTTGGCCAGCCCAACGGGCATTCCGTCACGTTCAATACCATCGCCAATCAACTTTCCTCATTGTCGCCGCCGTGGGGCTCCACGGAAATTCAACGCCTGTTCAGCTCACTCCGGCGGGGGCGCGAATTTCAGATGCTCTTCGCCGACCGCGTCCACCGCGCCTTTTTCAATGATGGCCCGCTGACCGATGACCGGATTCGCGCCACCTATGAGGAGGTGAAAGCGCGTCTCAACACCGCGCAAACCATTCCCAGCTTCAACAACACCATCAACAACTGGATCAACAACCGGCGCCGGTATGTGCTGAACCACCTGGGGATGGCGGGATTCAATCGTTCGACCAATGCGCCCGGGCTTAGCCAGTTCGGCGGAACGGTGCCGGTCGGATACGCCCTCACCCTCACCAATGTCAGCGGAACCATTTATTATACCACCGATGATTCCGACCCCCGAGTGCCCTTCACAGAAGAAGTTTCGTCGAGCGCCCAGGTTTATACCGAGCCGTTGGCCATCGATCGTACCTTCCGACTCAAGGCCCGTTCGCTCGACGGCGCCACCAACTGGAGCGCATTGACCGAGGCCGTCTTCGAATTGGGACAGCTCGGACCGGCCGTGCGATTTAGCGAACTCATGTACAACCCGCCCGGCGGCGATGCTTATGAATTCGTGGAACTCCTCAATCTGGGTAGCACGCCGGTGGATCTTTCCGGCTTCAGCTTCGAAGGGATCACCTTCCGGTTTCCTTCGTCCTCCCCGGCGCTCGGCCCGGGCGCGCGGCTGGTCCTGGCCAGTTCGGCCAATCCCACCGCCTTTGCCGCTCGCTATCCCGACGTGCTGGTGGCCGGATATTACTCAGGTGCCCTCAACAATGGAGGGGAACGGATCGCGTTGCTCGACCGGGAGGGACGGGTCGTCGAGTCCATCACCTATTCGGATCGAGGACTCTGGCCAACGGCTCCCGATGGAGGCGGAAGTTCGTTGGAGCGAGGGGATTTCGACGGTGATCCCAATGCCCCTGCCACCTGGCACAGCAGCGCTTCATCCGGGGGGACCCCGGGTCGGCCCAATTCCAGTCCGGTTCCGCCGATAGTCCGTTTGAACGAGATTTCCACTCAACCGGTGCAGGGACCCGACTGGATCGAACTGTTCAATCCCGGTTCCAGCGCGATCAACCTCGCCGGTTGGAGTTTGACCGATGATCCCGATCAGCCGCGGAGATTCGTCTTCCCGGCCGGATCCGAAATTACGGCGGATGGATTCCTGCGCGTGCTCTGTGATCCCGACCGACCGGCCGCTGCCTTGCGTGCCCCTTTCGGACTCAGCGTCGGCGGGGAACAGGTGGTGCTGTTCAATGCGGACACCAACGTCGTGGACAGCCTGGAGTTTGGTCCGCAAGCCTCTGGCTACACCACTGGGCGGATCGGTCCGGCCGGCACCTGGGTTTTGTGCGAACCCACCCCCGACGCTCCCAATGAAGCGGCTCAAGCCGCCGGACCGGAAGCCGTCGTGCTGAATGAATTCCTCGCTGACTCCGACTCGGGCGACGACTGGATCGAACTGCACAACCCGGGCCTCGTGCCGGCCGTTCTCACGGGCGGGTATCTCGGCACCAGCAACGCTCTCTTTCGCGTGAGTGCGCCGACGTTTATCGGATCGGGCGGCTTTGCGGTTCTGATCGCCGACGAGCGTCCCGGTCCGACCCAGGTCGATTTCAAGCTTCCGGCCGCCGGCGGAATGATTGGCTGGTACGGCGCAAACGGTCTCCTGGTGGACCGGGTGGAGTACACTCTCCAAATTCCGTTGGTTTCCTTCGGTCGCCTTCCCGACGGAACGGGTTCCTGGACCAGCCTTCCCTTCAGCGAGACCCCGGGCGCCAGCAACTACCTGGCAGCGCTGGGTTCCACGGTCCGGTTCAGCGAGTTCATGGCGATCAACTTAGGCGCTACGCCCGCCCCCGATGGACAGCCTGCTGACTGGATCGAACTCCATAACGCCGATACGAATGTCCTGTCCCTGACCGGCTTCACTCTTCAGATCGATGGTCAGGCGCCTTGGGCCTTCCCCGCTGGAATTCAACTGGCTGCCGATGCTCGCTTGGTGGTCTGGGCCACGGAACGCGTCCTTCCCGGTACCGCACTCAACCTCCGGCAACCTCTTCCCGACCGGGGTGGGGTGCTGGCCCTCCTCGACCCACGCGGACGCCTGCTGGATCGCGCCCCCTACGGATTCCAACTACCGGATCGCAGCGTGGGGTTGAGCGCTGATTCCTGGGCGCTTCTCACCACGCCAACCCCGGGTCAGCCCAATGCCGAAGCCCAACCCCTCGGCGATTCCAGCCTGGTCCGCATCAACGAATGGCTGGCGGCGCCCGTTCAGGAACAGGATTGGATCGAACTCTTCAATCCAGGCCCTGTGCCGGTGGACCTGGGCGGACATTTCCTGACCGACGATCCATCCCTAAGCGGGCTCACCCAGTTCGCCATCGCGCCGCTGAGCTTCGTGCCCGCCGGAGGATTCGTCCTCTTCTTTGCCGAAAGTGACGCCACTCTCGGTCCGGACCACGTCAACTTCGGACTCAACCGGCTCGGGGAAACCATCCGCCTTTCGAATCCCGCGCGCGGCTTCGTGGACCAGGTGGATTTCGGCGCGCAGACGGATGACATCTCCGAGGGCCGATTCCCCGACGGCACGCCGCGGATCATCCGGCTTCCCTGGAGGTCACCCCTGGCCCCCAATGGCAACGCCGAGTTGGACCTGGATCAGGACGGTTTGCCGGATGTGTGGGAATTCAGCTTCCAGCTCGATCCCGATGATCCGTCCGACGCTGGGCTGGATCTCGATGGGGATGGCCTGACTAATCTCCAGGAATTCCTGAGCGGCACTGACCCGCGCGATCCGGACAGCCGGCTGGCGGTTTGGGTGGATGGAGAGGATCCGTTCACCATCCGGTTCCAGGCGGCGGAAAATCGGTCCTACTCGGTCCTCCGCCTGGAGGGGACGCTGGAAGCGAGCGAATGGCAGAAGTTGGCAGACATTCCGGTCGGGCCTTCCCGCGCAATCGCAGTTCCGGACCATGCCACAGACGATCGTTCGGCCCGGCTCTACCGCGTGGTGACGCCCGCCCTTCCTTGAATGAATGCCAGGACCGTATCCCTCCCGTAGGCGGGAAGCTCCAAAACCCAAGCTCCAAGTTCCAAAAAAACTCCAAGACCTAAGTTCCAGGCTGCGGCTGGAATTCATCGGCTAAGTCCGGCTGTGCATTGAACATTGGGATTTGGGATTTCTTTGGAGCTTGGGCTTTGGCCTTTGGAGCTTCGCGCCTCAGTCAACTCCCGCCATCAAACGCAACACTGCCGCTTGACTGAATTCCGCCCGCGGCACCTCGCCCACCAACCGCCCCTCGCGGAGGACGAGAATCCGGTGGCTCAAATGCATCAGCTCGGGCAGCTCGCTCGAGATCAGGAGAATCGCCGTTCCGGCCCCGGCCAGTTCCAGAAGCAGCCGATGGATCTCAGCTTTCGCTCCCACGTCCACCCCGCGCGTCGGTTCATCCACGATCAGAATGGGGCCGTCGCGGGCCAGCCACTTCGCCAGGGCCACCTTCTGCTGGTTTCCGCCGCTCAGGCCGTTGACCGGAGCTTCCAGCGAGGGCGTTTTGACGCGTAACCGCGAAAAGAAGCGACGAGCCAGCACGCGTTCGGCCGAACGCCGGACAAACCCGACGGTGGACAGTCGATCCAGGGCGGCCAGCGTGGTGTTTTCCCGGCAAGTGAGGGAAAGCACCAAACCCAGGCGCTTGCGATCTTCCGGCAGGAATCCCAGCCCGTGCTGCAGCGCCGCACGAACACTCCGACCGGGCAGGGGCTGGCCCCGGACGACGACTTGGCCGCGCGCCTGGTTGTCGAGTCCGAATACCGCCTGAGCCACCTCGCTGCGCCCGGCTCCGACCAGCCCGGCCAGTCCCAGAATTTCCCCGGCATGCAGGGTAAAGCTCACCCCGGAAAATCGTCCGGGTGATGTCAGGTCTTTCACCTCCAGCACGGCGGGTCCCGGCTCGGAGGTGGTGGCACCCGGTGACAGGTCGAGGTCTCGTCCGACCATTTGTTCCACCAAACGGTCGGGATGGGTGGCGGAAATGGGTTCGGTGGAAACGTGCCTTCCATCCCGGAGAACCGTGACCGCGTCACACAGGCGGAAGATCTCGTCCATGCGATGGGAAACATAGAGGACGGTGATGCCGCGGCGCTTGAGGTCAGCCAGGAGCGTAAAGAGATGCTCCGATTCGGCGACGGAGAGCGAGCTGGTCGGCTCATCGAAGATCATCACCCGGGCCCCGGTACCCACCGCGGCCGCAATCTGCAGGAGCTGCTCCTGTCCGGTTGAAAGTTCACCGACCCGCTGGTCGAGCGGAAGGTGGGCGCCGATGGCCGACAACAGTTTTCCGGCCTGACGCCGCAATTCCCCGCGGCGGAGCCAGCCCGCTCGGGAGGGGAGTGCCCCGAGGCAAAGGTTTTCGGCCACGGTCAGGTTGGGACAGAAGGCCAGCTCCTGATGCACCATGGCGATCCCCAACCGACGCGCGGCCAGCGGACTGGAGGGCGCGATTGCCTGGCCGTCGATGTGGATTTCTCCGCTGTCCGCGGATTGAACGCCGGCGAGGATCTTCCCGAGCGTGCTCTTGCCAGCGCCGTTTTCGCCCATCAAGGCGTGGCAGGAACCCCGTTCCACTCCGAAGCTGACCTCGGCCAGAGCGCGGACTCCCGGATAATGTTTGGAGACCGCGTGGAATTGGAGGAACACCCCGGGATTTTCGATTTTCGATTGCCGATTGCCAATTTCCAAGTGAACGCCTCGCGACAGGGTGTCCCCATTGCGGTCCGGCCCGCGCCCGGTCGGCTGAGGACAGCCAACGCTACAGGCCTTCCGTCCTCTCTTCCCGGCTCCACCACTTGGCCAAAAATGGAGATGCGCCCGGGTTTCCCCCGATTTCAGTTCAACGCGAGACGCCACCTCGGTAAGATTCCGCTATGTCCATCAGCCCCTCTCTTTCCCTGCTCGTGGTCCTCGCGAGCGTGTCGCCCACCCTGGCCGCCGACCTTGGCGTCGGCGCCCAACCGATTCCGGGTGCGGAAGTCCTCTTCGACGGCACGCGAGAGGTGCTCGATGAGAAATGGACCTACTGGCAGGGACCGCGCTTCGCCTCCTCGCTCCCCATCAAGTGGAAGATCGTCGAGGACCCCATCGATGCCGGCACGGTGCTGATGACATTCGACCCGGCCGCCGAGGGCGGAAAATATGGGGCCGCCGACCTCGTGACGAAGAAGCCGCATGGCGATTTCCGTTTGCACCTCGAGTTCCTCGTTTCCCAGCCGGGCGGAAACAGCGGGGTGTACCTGCAAAATCGCTATGAGATCCAGGTCCTCGACGGCGACCGGACCAAGCACGGTATGGGCGCGGTGATCAACGAGACGGAATCGCCCTACCACGCGTACGCCGGCGTGGGAAAATGGAATGCCTTCGACTTAGTGTTTCGCGCTCCTCGTTTCCAAGACGGCGAGCGGGTCGAGAAGGCCTTAGTCACGATGTACTTCAACGGCATCAAGGTGCATACCAACCAGCCAATCACCCAGGTCTGGGGCGGCCCCAATTCCGGCCTCGACGGCGGGAACGACGGCGGCAAGCGGATCACCGAAACCCCAGGCGGCCTCAAGCTTCAGGCCGAGGGTCACGACGTCCGCTACCGCAACATCTGGATCAAAGAACTCGACCTCGCCCAGCCAACCACGGATTTTTGATTTCGCCGTTGCGGCTGGATCCTGGGAGACCTTGGTTCAGCGCGAAGGGGAATTCAGCGCAAGCAGTCCAAATGCCTTCAGCCTTGGACTGCTGTGCGGAAACACGATCAACAGGTGTGGGAAAGGTGAGGCAACTTTTGTTGTTGACTGATAGGTCCGTGGGATGAGCGGCGTTCGGAGTCCCGGCTTGAGCCGGTGGAGACGTCCCTGGAAACGACGCCCCTGAGGCGGAACCACCCGCTGGAGAAGCTCACCGCTCCGCCGCCTAAAGGCGGAATTCCATGCCTTCCGGCGGCCTCCTCAGTAAGGACCAATTCAAGAGGCGCCCAAGTGCTCGCCTCCCCCCAATACCACGCTTGCACCCGCCGAGTGGCCGTGGTGAGCCTCGTTCATGGCTGGTGAGAACATTGACAACCAGTACAGCCCGGCCGGCCTTTCTCTGTCCGCTCTGAAATCGTCCGACGCGGCCCGGGTGAAGGTGCTGGCCCAGGCGGGCGAACGCGCCGGATGTACCGTCCACCTGGGCATCGTGCATATTGAGGAGTCCGGGGCGGCGGAACCCATCTTTGGGGGATACAGCCGACGCAGCCGGTGGTATGACAACGACGAGGAGGACAGTGCGTCGGGCGACGACTTCGAGGTGGTCGAAGTGACCGAGGAATGTCGTTTCGTGAGCGAGTGGCGCGACCTTCAGGATCAACCGGTGGAGTTTGGTAAGGTGCCCATCCAACCCGGAGAACTCCTTCCCGCCGGCGCGCTGGATGGTGAAAAACCGGATGAACAACGGCTGATGGAGGCCAGCGGCAACGAGGGCGCGACTTTCGAACGGTCGTACCATCGGGCGGCGCTCGTGCTCTGGCGACGGGAGCGGTATTCCGAGGTGCTTCTGCAGTCCAGCGTCACCGCGGTCCTGCCCTACCTGAAGCAACGCATCGCCGAGGCTCTGGCGCCCGACGCTCCCACTGCTGCGCGAACCGAAGCCGTGGCCCTGGCCCGGCGGCTCACGGAGTCCTGGACGGAACCGGCTGAGGTCTCTTCGTTCAGGTTCGTCTCCCGGCCGGAAGGACGCGACCGCATGTTGCAGTTGCTGGTGGATCTCCATGAGCCGGCGTTGGTGGAGGACTTCATAACCCACGTCATTTTGGAACAGTACGATGGCAGTGAAAACGCCGCCTTGTGCGCCGCCGCCGACTTGCTCGAACGCACCACGGCCACCCGACTGTTCTCCGACCTCCTTCGCCAGTATCTGCCGACGTTACCCGTCCTCACCATCAACCTGCTCAGCGGCCTGGCCTCCGTCCGGTCCCGCTCTTCACCCTGGGTGGCGGTGTGGCGAAAGGTGGCCGCGGCGGTGAAAACCTTGGCGGCCCAGCCGGAGATCTTCGATCCAGTCACCCTTCTCACCCCCGCGCTGGCCGCGCTTCAAAAATGGGACGACGCTGTGGCCAACCTGTGGCGGCATACCGCTGAATTCCTGCTTCGCCGCAGCAGCCATCCGCCGGAAGCGCCTACCGACTGGCGCCAGGACGTCCAGCTCTCTTGCAAGTGTGCCGACTGCCGGGAACTCCAGGCGTTCGCCCTCAATCCGGTGGAACAAATCCATCGCTTCCGCGTCCGCCAGGATCGCCGGATGCATCTGCACGGAGCGATCGACCGGCATTGACTGGCCATGACCCACGTCACCGAACGGAAAGGCTCACCGCAAACCCTCGTCTGCACCAAGGACCTCCGCGACTACCAACAGCGCTGTACGCAATACCAGGCGGATATAGCGGCCCTCGCCACGCTGGTTGCTGTCATTGGGAAGGCGAACACCAAGGAATCGGCCGACAAAGAAATCCTGGACCGCATCGACACCGCCCGGAAGCGAGCCGTGAACTGGAAACCGAATACGACAGGACCGTCCCATCGCTCCGCTTAACCGGACCAAACCATTGATCCCTTCGAACATGACTCGCGGGTGATGCGGGTGAATAAGGCAGAAACTGAAAAAGATCCAAAAACGCAAAGCCATGAGCTTCTTATTGAAAATCACTTTAATTATAATAGCAACAACATTAACCACGTATCTGCGGGCAGACGACGTCGTTATTCCTAATAGACTTATTATTGGAACCAATCCAGCGCTGGTCGGAACCAATGCGATATTCATCACCGCATCTCACCGTGTTGCTGGTCGAGTGTACCCAAAGGCGCTAGAGCTGGAATTTAAGGATGATAAAATCATAGGAATATCAGTGGATTATGTTGATGCTGAGGGGGTGTTTGATGTATTAAAATCGGAATTGACGCATCAACTCAAGCAGGCTCCGTCATTGGATGACGGTGAGCCGACCATAGTGTGGAGGCTGGAAAGTGAAGGGGTGTCGATTATGTTGACAAAAGGCGCTCTGAAAGAGCGGCAAATCAATATAATCATGCGGGGCTGGTGGAAATAAGCGCCGGGCTTCCAGTCTGGTTTTGCGGGCCGGCATGGCGGAGCAAACTGAGCGTCAGGTCATCAATCGAAATCCCCTGCCTTCACCGCACAGAACAATGGAAGCCGGAGGTTGGGAGGCCAAGGGTCCGTCCCTCCGATCCCCGTAGCCGCGGACGGCAGGGCGCGCTGACTGTGCGGCGCGCGTAGAGTCGCCCGGGGCAAGCAGGAACGAGGCGCTGTGGCAAAAGTAGCGCGTCTCGTTCCCTCGGTGGCTCCTGTGGAGTGCGGCGGTTTCCGCCGCTTTGGATCGAATCCGACGAGGACGCCCGAAGTGCCCTCTGCTTCCGACGCCCATTCACGCTCCAATCCAAAGCGGTGCCCAGCACCGCACTCCAAAGGAACGCCTCGTGCCGTCCGACGGCTGGAGGCCCCATCTGGTGGGTTTCGCGCCCAAGGTAACTCGACGCCTGGCCTGCTCGGCGGTGGGCACTTCGGTCGCCAGGCTGGAAGCTCGGCGGGCCGGGCAGGCTGGGAAGCCTGCCCTCCGTAAAAAGCCACCGACCACTCCGGCTTCCGCATCCCGCGGCGTGTCTGACGGATCGCCCAGAGCCGTCGCTTGACACTTCCCGGACTGACTTTCCTACTGGCCTGGATGTCCGCCTGTCCACTGCTCCACACGCTCTGACCATGAGGCCATACAAGCTAAGGTTCCTGCTCAGCCTGCTGGCGCTCACCGGCCTCGGCATCGCCTCGGCGGCCGATACGGATTCCCGGGCTTTTCCCCGGGAAGGCATCGCCGCCGCTTATCCAGGTGATGTCGGCATCGCGAAAGATTCGCGCGTGATCTTCGCCGAAGACTTCGAGCACGGGACACTCGAGGCGTTGTGGGCGCGCTGGGAAAATATCAGTGATCAGCCCGGCATGACGTTCACCAGCGACGTGCCGAAGGGCAGCGCCGGGAAACAATCCCTGCTGATGGAGCGGACCGAGGGACCGGGTGCGGCGCTCTACCGACGGCTGCGGAACCAAGCGGGTGGCTTCGGTTCTGACCGGGTGTTCGCCCGCTATTATGTCCAGTTCGATCCCGACTGCGGTGAGATTCACCATTTTGGCACCTGTCTAGGCGGCAACCTGCCGGCAACCCCCTGGCCGTCAGTAAAAGCGGGCCGGCCGACCGATGGGGCGCGGTCGTTCTGGTCGGGCATCGAACCATTCGGTTCGGCGTGGAGGTGGGACTTTTATACCTATTGGTGCGACATGCGGGGCAGCCCGCCGCGCGGACAGACTTGGGGTAACAGCTTCATTCGGGATCCGGCTCTGGCGGTCGCGAAGGGCCGCTGGATCTGTGTGGAGCAACTGATCCAGATGAACGACGTCGGAGCCACGAACGGCGAACAGGCGTTGTGGATCGATGGCGTCCTGGTCGCCCATCTTGGATTGGGCTTTCCGAAGGGGTTGTGGACCTATGACAAGTTTACTCCGGGTCAGGGCGGGGAAGGGATCCGTTGGGACCATAAGCAGGGCGGGCCGGAGCGGTTCAAGGTACCGGAGGGCGGAATGCCGTTCGAGGGCTTCCGCTGGCGCACCGTTCCGGAGCTGAACGTCAATTTCCTCTGGCTCTACGTGTACACGGAGCGGCCCGCGGGTCATCGGATCAAGGTCTGGTTCGACGACGTGGTCGTGGCCACGGAATATATCGGACCGCTCCAGGCCAGGTAGGACCAACGTCCAAACGCTTCGTCCGGTCCCAGATTGTCGAGGCCGCCCGCTTGACGGGCAGGGACGACCGACGCGCTGTTCCCCAACACCTGCTTCGCCGCGGTCCGGA
>CAYYSX010000204.1:0-11169 GCA_964474315.1 uncultured Verrucomicrobiota bacterium
CGCTGAGTGTGAGGATCGTACTTATGATCGTGGCAACGTGTGCAGTTGAAGGTCGCGGCCAGCCAGGTGGTCGCGACGGTCTCGGTCTGGTCGAACAGATACTCGATCCGGTTTTCCTCCGGGATGCGCCCTCCCTCGCCGTTGATCATGTGATTACGCAGGAAGGCGGTGGCGAGCCGTTGTTCCGGTGTGGCCTCCGGCAGCAGATCGCCGGCCATCTGCCACACGGTGAATTGGTCAAAGGGCAGGTTGTCATTGAAGGCTTCCACTACCCAGTCCCGCCAAGGCCACATGGTGCGTTCGCTATCCCCCTGATAGCCGTTCGAATCGGCGTAACGCGCCACTTCGAGCCATTCCCACGCCATCCGCTCGCCATACTTGGGAGACGCCAGCAACTGGTCCACCAGCCGCTCATAAGCGTCGGACGCCGGGTTACCGACAAACGCAGCCACCGCCTCGGGCGTGGGTGGCAGCCCGGTGAGGTCGAGGGTTACCCGTCGGATGAGCGTGGCGCGCGCGGCTTCCGGCGCCGGTTCGAGACCCTCTTGGACCAACCGCGTCCGGATAAAGGCATCGATGGGATGGTGCGCACCGGTTATGGCCGGCACGGCGACGCGGCGCGGCAGTTCATAAGCCCAGTGCTGACCCCAAGGCGCCCCCTCCTGAATCCAGCGGCGGATCAACTCCACTTGAGCAGGCGTCAGCGCCCGTTTCGACTTGGGCGGCGGCATGAGGTCATCCGGATCCTCCGTGGTCAGGCGTCGCAGGACTTCACTCAGTTCGGGCTTTCCGGGAACAATGGCCGGCGCACCGCTCCGTCCTGTACCCAGCGCGCCCGAAGAAGTATCAAGGCGGAGTCCTGCTTTGCGCGATTGGGCGTCCGGTCCATGACAGGAAAAGCAGTGGTCGGAAAGCAGGGGCAGGATGTCTCGCGGGAAACTGAGGTCCGCCGCGGCGCCGAGATGACCCGGTCCAAGCAGGGCCAGCAAGCCAGCCCACACCACCGCCGGGATCCGGAGACCCAAGCAGACGACCCGAACCACCAAGGTGCGGCCGCGCCGAGGATGCCGGACGGCGGGGGTTGCGACGGCGGGTTTCACGAACACAAAGGCAACACCAAGGAACATAAGGTGCGGGGCGAGAAAAGTCTTCGCTCATTTCCGTGTGGTTCGCTCCCCGTAGCCGCTGAGGGAACGAAGCGCACTCTAAAAATCGCCCTACGCTGGTTCCCGCCGCCGCTGCAGCCACGCGAGCGGAATCAAAACCACCAGGGAGACCGCCAGTAGTAACAAGGCCAACCGGTGGGCAGTCGCGAAGTTCAATCGCTGGACTTCATCATAAAGTGCGATCGCCGCCACGCGGGTCCGGCCGGGAATGCTGCCTCCCAGCATCATTACGACCCCGAATTCACCCACGGTATGGGCAAAACTGAGCATCGCCGCCACGAGCAATCCGCGACGAGACAAGGGCAGGGTAATTCGCCAGAAATTTCTCCAACTTCGTCCTCCCACCGAACGCGCCGCCTCCAGCAGCGCCGACGGGATCGATCGAAAGGCGGCCGTCAAAGGTTGCACCGCGTAGGGCAGGCTGTAGGCAACGGAACCCACCACCAGGCCGGCAAAGGTAAAGGCCAGCGTATCGCCCGTGATACGAATCCAAAATCGGCCCAACCCCGTGTCCGGAGCGAAGAACGCCAGCAGATAGAATCCAATGACCGTGGGCGGCAGGACCACCGGCAGACCCACCACCGCCTCCACCAACGGCACCCAAGGCCGCCGGGACGACGCCAACCAGGCCGCCAGCGGGATTGCCAGACCCAACAACAGCAGCGTGACCACGGCCGCCAAGCGAAACGTGAGAAACACCGCCTCCCACGCTTCCGCCGGCAACCACATTCCCTCAGCCGAATTTTCAAGCATCGGCGCGAAGAGTGGAGCGTGAGGCGTGAAGCGTGAAGCGTGAGACGCTGGGGCCGGAACGAACGCGTGCCTCGTGTGATGGAAAGTTCAAGATTCAGACCGAACAAGCCGCTGCACCCGACAGCCGCCCGCCCCCGTAGTCGCGACCGTCACCGACATGTCCGGCGTTCGATTCGCCGCGGACGCCTGCTTCCGGTGGCGGTCGGTAAGCTATCCGTTTGCCTAGCTTGGCTCTCCGATCAATTCGGAGCCCTGCGCTGCGTCGGTTTCTTGGCCGGGTGCTCCTCCTTGCGACCGTGAATCAGGACCGCGGTCCACTCGGCCAGTCGCCGCCCGAGGATTCGGCAGGCTTCCTGGGTTTCCTCCTCGCGCGGTTCCTTGGCGGCCACCGCGCCGTAATGCAGCGTCATCTTCTTTCCGGAGTAGTCCGTTACGCCGAAAACCAGGAAGCCGAAGTTCATCAGGACCGTGAGCAGTGACTGGCAGGCCAGTTCCATTCCCCCGCCCCAGCCACCCGCGCTGCTAAAGGCGCAGGCGATCTTGCCATCCACTTCCATCCAATGCGGTCCCATCGTCTCGTCCCAGAAGCGTTTCATCTTCCACGACAAGATTCCCATGTTGGTCGGACTGCCCACCGCCAATCCGTCACACCACAGGACATCCTCCGCGCTCGCCTCATCCACCGGCCGGATTCGCACTTCGGTATCGGTGATGGATTGGGCGCCCTCGGCAACGAGTTGGGCCATGCGGCCGACATTGCCGGTTTGGGAATCGAAGAGGACCAGGATTCGGTTCATGGCGACGCCCAGTTCAGTCGGAACGGCCGGGAAAGAAAATCGGATTCGGGCCAAGGGGGATTATAGCCCCCTCTGAGCCGCGGCGCTTGATCGAACCTGAACGTGCTATCGAGTAGAGGCGCCCGGTAATGTATGGGGCATTGGGATTCGGAACTTCTTTAGGTTGAGGGATTTGGCTTTCGACCCTTGGGGCTAAGCCCGCGAAGTAAGGCCAAATTCAGGATGCATTCTCGGAATCCTGACCGCTGACTCGATGTTGCATATGCAACTATAAGTTGTAGCGGTGCGTCTGCCGTTCGTCCGTGGTGTCGATTCCGATTCAACTAATTCATTTCCAACATGTTATGACTGATTCGTAGCCGCCTCGTCTTTCCGGGCGTCGATGCCATCACTTCCGATTGAACGTGGCGGTCGGGCTTCGGCTTTCATCCGGCGAGACCACACCAGCAGAAGACTAAGATCAGCGGGGGAAACCCCGGATATGCGAGAGGCTTGGCCGAAGGTGCCCGGACGGATTTGTGCCAGCTTCTGGCGCGCTTCATTGCGCAACCCCGGCACGGTCGAGTAGTCGAACGTGTCCGGGATGGCCCGATCTTCCAGACTCCGAAATCGAGCCACTTCCAGCTCCTGACGCCCGATGTAGCCAGCGTACTTGACGGCAATCTCCACTTGTTGGGCCACTTCAGCGGACAGGGATTCATCCCGCCCTGGCAAGGTCTGATAAGTCACTTCCGGTCGTCGAAGTACTTGTTCCAAAGTATCTTGCCCATGACGCACACGCGCAAGACGAGTTCGCTCAGCGGCGATCGCCTCCTCCTTGGCCACCAGTTTCTGGTAGTGGCGACTCGGGAGGAGGCCGACCTCGTGTCCGATTCGGGACAAGCGCAAATCAGCGTTGTCTTGGCGCAACAAGAGCCGGTGTTCGGCCCGGGATGTGAACATCCGATACGGCTCCGAAGTTCCTTTGGTGATCAAATCATCAATCAGAACTCCGATGTAGGCCTGATCCCGACGCAACACGAGCAAGGGGCGCTCTAGGACCCTCTGAGCCGCATTGATTCCGGCGATCAATCCCTGAGCGGCCGCTTCTTCATAACCCGATGTTCCGTTGATTTGTCCCGCCAGGAAGAGGTTCCGGCATATTTTAGTCTCCAAGGTGGGGTACAATTGGGTAGGAAAGCTGAAATCGTACTCAACAGCGTAGGCCGGGCGCATGATTTCCGCCCGCTCGCAACCGACAATCGACCGAACCATTTCCACCTGAACCTCGAAGGGCAGACACGTGGAGAACCCGTTGACGTAGATTTCATCGGTATGGATGCCCTCTGGCTCCAGAAAGAGTTGATGGCGTTCCTTTTCCGCAAACCGGACGAACTTGTCTTCAATGCTGGGGCAGTAACGCGGACCGATGCCTTCGATGGTGCCCGAGTACATGGGCGACTTGGTCAAGTTGGCGAGCACGATATCCCTGGTGCTGAGCGAGGTGGACGTGATCCAGCAGGTCATCTGGCCGCCCAGTCGGGAGAGGATTGAGCCGGGCGGATACTTAGAGCGCGCTGGATTGCTCCGCGCTTGGCCGGCTCCCGTCCCGCTTTGTTCCACGTGGAACAATTCCTCATTCCAAACGTCATCGCGCCAATAGGAAAACCACGGAACCGGTTCATCCCCTCGCTGTACTTCACACCGGTCAAAGTCAATCGACTGCCGGACCAGCCGGGGCGGCGTTCCTGTCTTCAGTCGGCCTAACTCCAATCCGATCTCTTGTAGTGATCCGGACAAGCTCATCGCCGCTGCTTCACCGGCTCGGCCGCCCGATTGTTGATTGGAGCCGACATGCATCAGTCCCCGCAGAAATGTCCCGGTGGTCATCACGACCGTATCGGCCAGAAATTGGACCTCCAGAGCGGTCTGGACGCCGATCACTTGTCCGTCCTTGACCAGCAAGCGGACAGTCTGGGCCTGCTTGCAGTCAAGATTCGGCTGTCGCTCACAAATCCACTTGAGCCGGAATTGGTAGGCCTTTTTGTCACACTGGGCTCGAGGCGCCCAGACGGAAGGTCCTTTGCGAGTGTTGAGCATCCGAAATTGCAGCCCCGTCAAGTCGGTTGCCTTTCCCATTTCGCCGCCCAGCGCATCAATCTCCCGAACCAAGTGACCTTTCGCCAAGCCACCGATGGCGGGATTACAGGACATTTGACCAATCGTGTCCAAATTGATCGTCAATAGCAGGGTCTGGCATCCGATTCGGGCAGCAGCCAAGGCCGCCTCAACTCCGGCGTGCCCTCCACCGACGACGATCACTTGATACTTCTTGGGATAGACAAACATGGTGCGGCACTATTTCCAGTCAACTCAGTCAGACTGTTCCACGTGGAACATCCCGGCTAGCCGAGGATTCGGCAAGGATGCGGGAACAACCTTGACAGAAGAGGGCCGGGAAAAGCGAGCGAAGGAAACGCTAGCAATGAAGCGACGACCGGCTCGCAGCCCGCTCCAAAACATGAATCCAAGAAACGCAGGATCCCTTGAAGCGCTGGTCTATGGGAACGCCCTCCATGGAGCAATGCCGTGACGAGCCTATTAATCGTTGCGCCCGTGTGTGCCTGTAGCGTGCGGTGTCCCCACCGCACCACTCGGATGCCCGCACCTCAAGCTATATGAACATACGTTCGCAACGATTGAGAATCCCCGTGTCCCCTTGCATTTGGAGCCCGGGTTAAGCCCATGGTCTGAAAACCAAGGTCGATGCATTGCCATAGACCCCCAAGGGGCAAAAGCGGCTCCCTCGGGTATTTCCGGGACGGAACGCTCCCGATGATTGCCTGGATCATAAGTCATAAATATTTGATAATAAACATCTTGAACGATAAAATCACCGACGAAACGACCTGCGGAAGGCAAAAGTCCTACCTTGAAGCGGTGGAACGGAAAGTTCTTAGGGATCTGGTCGTTGAGATCTCTGGGGTCCGGCGCACGACCAAGGGATCAAATCAAGATGTTCCCAGCGGTGCCCTCGGTTCAGGGTGCCTCTCTGTTTTTGGGAAGTGGCGAGGAACGGTCTGGAGGGACCTTGTAGCGTCGGCTGTCCTCAACCGACCCCCCTTGGCCGTCGAGAACATCCGACGTCTTCTTCTCCACGCCCGCTCGTTCCCGTCGCCCCCCCAGGCGACTCCACCCGCCCGGTCGGCTGAAGACAGCCGACGCTACAGGCCTTCCGCTCCGGTACTCCGTCCTCTGTTACTCTCTCCCCGGCTCCACCACTTTGCCAAAAACGGAGATGCGCCCTCAGTTCACAGCCTTGAACTTTTGGACTTTACTTTAGCCTCCCTCTTTGACGGAATGCGGTGCGGTCCAAGGTCGGTAGCCAAACGTCAGTCATCTAATAAATGAAAAAGGTCATTAGTGCAGTTGCTGTCATGTCTGCTGCGGCTAGTGCGTATGCTTTGCCGCTCACGCTGACGAACACGGTGACGATCCGGGATTTTTCCATCCTACCGTCAACGCCTACTTATAATCCGAACTTCCAGAAGCCAGGTCTGATCAGCGGTCTCGAAACGGGTATCGTAGGTACCACGCTTCCGGCCTCCAAGATTCCGAGCTTCACCGGCCCGGGAACTTCCACGGGCCCCTCATCGGTGACCACAGCCGGAGACTTTGCCCAGTGGTGGTCACCCACGGTGGATGGTGCGCCTAATAATACTCCCTTCCCGATTGACTTGGTCTTCGACTTGATTGACTCCGAAGCCGTCACCGGTGGATTGCTAGGAACTTATTCCTTCGATAACTCGACGTTGCCCGGTGGGAAATTCCTCCCCATCGACGGAGCCGGATCGGCGGGCGGAGTTCCTTCTCAAGCTACCGGTGGTTATTACGGTAACGAAGGTGTGGGTAACAACTTTGGGTTTACCCTGCAGTACAATTCGAACTTCCAATACGTTCCGGGTGCGGCCCTCAGTTTGGATTATTTCGGCGACGACGACCTCTGGGTCTTCGTGAACAACCAGTTGGTACTCGACCTCGGCGGTGTTCATCCTCCGATCTCCGGGTCGTTTGTCTTGAGTGCCGCTTCAACCGATGTGGATGGAAATCTGCTGAATCTGGTTCCCGGGCAATGGTATGACTTCGACTTCTACTACGCCGAACGTCATACGCCCAATTCCCAGTTGCAGTTGCAATACACCTTGTTTGAAGCGGATCCGATTCCCGAGGCCAAAGCCATGGTTCCCAGTCTGGCACTGGTGGCCGGTATGGCTTTGCTGGCTATTCGCCGTCGTCGGGCTGCTACCGCCTGATCCACGTTTCGCTTCTTCCTCGCGGTCAACCGGACACCTCGTGGTGTTCGGTTTTTTTATTGCCTCGTTCGATTCGACTAATTGCCCACTCGGCGTGCTCGGCTATCAAGGCCTCTGAATCATCACGGGCCCGGCGAAGGGCGGGAAGGGCGGCTGGATTTCCTAAGTTTCCCAAAGCCACGCAGACGTTCCGGAGAAGTCCGCGTCGCTTGGTGCGGATCAAGGGTGTTCCACGAAACTGAACCTTGAATCCAGCCTCATCCAGTTCCAGCAGCGCCAACAGGTCGGGTTGATCCAGGGCGGCGCGTACCCGCGACTGCATCAGGGCGCCTTCCCGAGCAAACCGGTTCCAAGGACAGACCGCCAAACAGTCGTCACAACCGAAAATCCGGTCCCCAACCAACGGACGTAACGGTTCCGGGATCGATCCCTTGAGTTCGATGGTCAGGTAGGAAATACACCGCTGCGTCTCCAGGACGAAAGGCTGGGGAAGGGCTCCGGTCGGACACGCGGTCAGACACCGGGTGCAGGAGCCGCAATGGTTCGACTCCGGCAGATCGGGAGTCAGAGGAACCGTGGTCAGCACCTCACCCAGCAGGAACCAATTCCCTAACTCTTTGGAAATCAGGTTGGTATGCTTACCAATGAACCCCAAACCCGCGCGCTGGGCCAGGTCCCGTTCGAGTATGGGCCCGGTATCTACATACCACAGGGATCGGCTGCCTGGACCGCCCCACTGGTCCAAGTCCGCCGCCAGGAGTCGAAGGCGTTCGGCCAGGATGTCGTGATAGTCATCATATCGGGCATAACGCGCCACGATACCGGTCAAGCGGGCGTTGGCCGGAGACGCTGGCCCCGACTCAGTAGATAGGGTTTGGCCTTGATTCTCGCGGTGATAACTGGCCGCCACCACCACCACACTGCGTATCCCTGGCAGGACCAAGTCCGGGTTGACTCGTTTTTCCGCGTTCCGAGCCAGCCAGTGCAGATCGGCGTGACGTCCAGTCGCGAGTGCTTCTCGAAACTTGTCCGCACTGCCCGGAGGGGTGGAGTCGGTGATACGGACGGCGTCGAAACCCAGATCTCGGGCTCGTTGTCGCACTCTTTCCGTTACGTCGCTTAAGTCACGAGACGGCATGCAGTTCGGGTCGGACCGCGATCGCTTGCCGGTAGGCGATGGCGATGAGTCGGGCCGATTCCGGAGGCGCCCGGAAATCCACGCCCACCAAGAGATCGGCCTGCCGATAGACAGGCCCCCGGACCGCCAGCATCTCCCGAATTCGAGCGGCGGGATCGGGCGTCTGCAACAGTGGACGGTGGGATTGATAGCGCACCCGTTGGTAAATGGTTTCCGCCGAAGCCCATAGGCAGGCAATGAACGCGTGCTGCTGGAGGCTCGCGAAGTTGGCCGGATTCATGGGGAGGCCGCCCCCGGTGGCGATGACCTTGGCTTGGGCAGACTCGAGCTCCCGGACCAAGTCGGCCTCCATCGTCCGAAAAGCCGGCTCTCCGTCGGTGGCGAAGATGTCTGACACTCGTCGGCCGGTCCGTTCCTCGATCACCCGGTCCGTATCCACCAATTCGAAATCGAGCAGGCCAGCCACCAGGGTTCCGACGGTCGATTTTCCGACGCCCATAAACCCAATCAGGGCGATATTGCGGTACAGACGGTCGGAAGCCATGCGTTGGTAGTACTGTCTGGAAACGGATTGAGGAACCGCAAACTGCCCTTTTCCGGTTAGGAGCGTGCTTGGAAATTCCCAACAGGCTCTAAGTTGCTGGGATATAGCGTTGGGCGAGGAGTGCCGCGAGAAAGCAACCCGCCATCGCCATGGCTCCGGGGGCCGCCGGCAACCAAGCCAACCAGTCCACCAGACAGATTCCCGCCAGGAGCCCAGAAACGGTCAGCCCCAGGTTTCGTCCTCCCGCGATCAAGGTATGGCGCAGACACCATCCCGCCCACGCCGTCACCAGAAAGCCTACCGCCAAGCTGTAGAGTCGCCACTCTCCGGCATTGTAAAGCGCGGCGAAGAAGAGCGGGACGGCCAACGCCGCCAACGGCCAGCGCTGAAGTTGACCGGAAGCGCTTTCGCGCTTGGCCACATAACTCAGCCCGACAATCCAACCCGCCAGACCCACTCCCGACCAGATCGCGTGACCCGTCACTCCATCCGCCCCGGCTGACGCGGCGAGCGGGTAGAGCAGAAATCGGCAGGCCGCCATCAGCAAAGGAGACAGGGCCAGGGCTTTGTGCAGCGCATCGTACAGGACGATGGCCGCGGCCAGCACCGACGCGAAGAGGGCGGTGGTCAGTCCAAGGGATCCCAGCCAAATGGTTCCCACCACGAGCAACGACCAGCCAATTCGCCACACCAACTCCTCCCGAATGGCGCCGGTGGGAATGGGCCGCTGCTTCCGGTACTGCCGGTCAAAGTCGGCGTCGAAAGCGTCATTCAGGTACATTCCCCCGACGTACAAGAGGGAACTGCCCAGGCAGAGATGAATGAGCGGCAGGATCGAGTCGCCGCCCCCGCCCAGTCCCCATCCGGCAATGCAGTTGGTCCAGACCGTCGGCAGGTTGGAGACCCGTCCCAGCACCAGAAGAGTTCTCCAGGTTGGCGGTTCCGGACGGGCCATTGATGAAACATGCTAGGGAGGAGGGGGATGGGGCGCATCTTGAATTTGTCCTCAGCGGCTACGGGGACCGAAATAGGGAACGCAACGGCTCTAGCAACGGCGGCGTGGCGCCAGACTGGGTGCAGACGAAGGCCGCGAGGTCGGTGGCGGCGGCGAGCAGGTCCCGGGTCGGCCATTCCAAGAGCAAACCCATGATCAGCGCGGCGGTGAAGGCGTCGCCCGCCCCCACCGCGTCCTTGACCCGAACCGGGCGGCCGGGTTCGACGGACCATTCACCCCGGCGCAGCAGCCGGCTGCCGGCGGGACCAAGAGTCAGTGCCACCACCCCGAGTCCGAAGCGGCGGGCCAGGGTTTCGAGCTGCTCTTCGGCGGACCCAGCCAAGCGGAACTGCGCGGCCAGCACCGGAAGCTCGGTTTCATTCAGCTTCAGCACGTTGGCGAGCTCCAACGACCGTTGGATGACTTCCTCCGTGTGAAACGGCTCGCGCAGGTTGATGTCGAACACGCGCAAGGCATCGGGAGCGCTGGCTTCGAGCAGATGCTGGATGGTGCGCCGCGCGTCGGGTGAACGCTGCGCCAGCGACCCAAAGCAGATGGCCTCAGCGCCGCGCACTCGCTCCAGGGCCTCCGGGGTGGCGGCAATGGCATCCCAGGCGACGTCTTCGACGATCGTGAAACGGGGCTGCCCATCGGCGCCGACGTCCACCTCGACGGTACCCGTGGGCCGGTGCGGATAGCGGGTGACACCCGTCAGATCGAGCCCGCGATCCTGAAGCTGACGCCAAGCTTCGTCGCCCAACGCGTCCGTTCCGACGCGGGAAACGAGGCTGGCCTGGGCGCCCAGCGCTTGAAGGTGACAGGCGACGTTGGCGGGAGCGCCGCCGAGTTGTGGCCCGCCGGGGAGCAGATCCCAGAGAACTTCGCCGAGGCACGCGACCTGGGGCGGAGCGTTCATGTGTGATGGACGCCGAGCCGCTGGTGAATCTGTTCCAGCGGCACGCCCTTGGTCTCCGGCACCATCCACTTCACCCAGAGAAGTTGCAGCACCATCATGCCGCAGAAGAACAAGAACACGTAACCCGGCGCGAACGCGGTCACCATCTTCGGAAAGAAGGTGGTGAGCAGGGCGGCGAAGATCCAGTGCGTGAAACTGCCGAGTGCCTGACCGGCGGCGCGGTGCTGATTGGGAAAGATTTCGGAGATGAACACCCAAATCACCGCGCCTTGGCCCACCGCGTGCGCCGCGATGAACGCAAAGATACAGGCAGGCACGATGGCGAAGTGTCCGGTGAAGAACGCCCAGGCCGTGAGCCCGAGCGAGGCGATATAGCCGTAGGAACCAATATAAAGCAGCGTGCGCCGGCCCAGGCGGTCAATCAGCCACAGGCCGACAAAGGTGAAGATCAGGTTGGTTACGCCGATGCCGACCGATTGCAGCAGGGCCGCCTTCGCTTCGAGGCCGGTCAGCTCGAAGATGCGCGGCGCGAAGTAGAGGATCGCGTTGATGCCGGAGAGCTGGTTGAA
>CAYYSX010000205.1:0-4571 GCA_964474315.1 uncultured Verrucomicrobiota bacterium
GCCTAGTTCTGGCAACAACTTCTACGATCTATCGCGAAGCAGCGTCGCCCGGAACTTTGGAAAAGGTGCTCCAACCGATCGACCCAATTGTTCCAGCAGGGATGTCCGTGTTGCGGCCTGTAATTACTTTCGCTGGCGATCGCCTCGTGCTGATCGAGGGGACCAACCGTTCTCTTAGTTTATGGGCTAATGATCAGCGCTGCTCCTTTACTACAACGGACGGCCTGCCAATCAATAACATTTTTTGCCCACTAGCCGACCGTGACGAGGTCATTTGGTTGGGCACCTCAGACGCTGGCGTTGTCCGTCTCCGACTTCAGCCCATCACCACCATGGCGATCGCGGAATCCGGGGGCCAGGCTCGCGTTGTGAGCGTGTGCGAAGGCACCGACGGGAGCATCTGGTGCGGGACACGGACGGGAATGTTTCAATGGGGAGGCCATGAGGTGCGCATCTTCGATTTCCCAAGCGTCCTCGGCTTCGGACCTCCCAATTCGATGCTGCGTTCTTCTTTGGGCGAAATTTGGGCCACGTTTGGTGAACGCGGACTTCTCCAGTTCGCCATCTTCGGCGGTAATGAATCGGGAACCCGCCGATCCGAGGCGGCGAAGTTGGGTGCCCGCGCCTTCGAGCAGGTGGGACCAGCCCGAGTGTTATATGAAACGCGTGATCATTGCGTCTGGATGGGAACAAAGTCGGGATTGTTTCGAGGCGGAGCTGAGTCCAGATTCTTCACCACCCGCCAGGGCCTTCCTCATAACGACGTCCGGGCGCTCCACCAGGACCGCCAGAGTCATCTTTGGATTGGAACGTTTGGCGGGGGCTTGGCTCGCCTGCGCGATCAAAAAGCTCCGCTCGATTCGACCCATGCCTTCGACGTCTTCGATCAAGAGCTTGGCCTGTCTCACAACAAGGTCTGGGCGATCCACGAAGACGAGTCCGGGGTCCTGTGGTTGGGAACGGCCGCCGGACTGAATCGGTTTCAGAACGGACGGTTCTTTTCCTTCGCCAAGGTGCCGGGAATGATCGCCGGCGAACTCAATCACATCCTCGAAGATGACGACGGTCGATTGTGGCTGAGCAGCAACGACGGCATCGTGCGCGTGGACCGTCAGGCTCTCAATGCGTTCGCGGACGGTCACACCAACCAAATCCCAACGTACCACTACAACACCTCCGATGGCATGTTGGACGCGGAGTGCAACGGAGAACAGCAACCCTCTGGTTGTCGGGCGAGCGATGGACGCCTCTATTTCGTGACGCAGCGAGGGGTCGTGCTGATCGATCCCCGTGCCCAACCGCCGGATGCGCCGCCTCCGACCGTTTTAATCGAGGAGGTGGTGGCCAACGACGAGATCGTCTGGTCGGCCAGCCGCACAAAGAATATTATCGGCTTCGACCGCTCGTTGCCGGCCATGGACTCGCTCACGCTGGCGCCGGATAGCGCCGATTCCTTGGAAATCCGTTTCGCGGCCATTTCCATTTCCGCTTCGGAGCCTCCCCGGGTCGAGTATCGATTGGAGGGCTTCGATACGGCCTGGCGTCCGGCGACGGCGGAACGGATGGCCTCCTACACCAACCTGAAACCCAAAACCTACCGCTTCGCCGTGCGGGCCGCGGATTCCCATTGGGTCCAGAATGACGCGCAAACCGCGCTCACCTTGACTCTCCAGCGCCATTTCTGGACGACTGTCCCGTTCTATGTCGTTTGCGGAGTCATCCTGGCGGGGACCGCGGGGCTCTTTCACGCCGTCCGGATTCGACGGCAACGACGCGACTCCGAGCTCCAGCGCGCGCAGGCGGTGGACTATGAGCGCGCGCGCATCGCCCGGGATCTCCACGACCAGCTTGGAGCGAAGTTGTCGAAACTGGCCTTGAACACTGGCTCCCTGGAAGCCCATCAGCAGGGCGTTCGGGAGACGTTACAGGAACTGCATGAACTGATCTGGCGGGTCAATCCTCACAATGATTCCCTGGCGGGTCTGGCTGATTTTCTGGGCGACGCCGCCCGACAATATCTCGAAGCCGGCGGCATTGAGTTGTGTCTCCAGTTTCCCCGCCCCTTGCCTGAGGCCACCATCTCCAGCCTGACGCGACACCAAATCGCCGCCGCCTTCCACGAAGCGCTCCGCAATGCCCTGCAACATTCGGGCGCCACCCAGGTGACGGTCTCCTTGCGTATCACCCCAGGCGCTCTCCACCTCGAAGTCGCTGATAACGGACGCGGATTTGATCTGGCCACCCGTTCGGACCAGGGAACCGGACTGGCTAACCTGCGGAGCCGGCTGGCCGAAGTGAAGGGTCAGTGTCTCGTGGACTCCCAGCCCGGAAACGGCACCCGGATCTTGTTGCAAGTTCCGTTGGACTCACCTTGAAATGAGTTTTCGGCCTTACCTTCGCCGTTTCGCCCCATGTGAGAAGTCAGCATGAAATCCCCCACGCGACCCAAGCCGGCCGGACATCGGCTCGCTTTAGTGGACGATGATCCCGAGTTCCGCGCGGAACTGGTCAAGGGGCTGGCAGCCCAACCCGGGTGGAGGGTCGTGGCCGCCTGCGCCAGCGCCGAGCAAGCGCTGCGGGAAATCCCCGGCCAGCGTCCCGACCTCGTTCTGATCGACATTCGGCTTCCGCCCCGGCGCGGACTTCCGGACTGGTCCGGCCTGCGACTGGTGGGGGAACTGAAGCGGCGCATCCCGGAAGCGAAGCTGGTGATGCTGTCGGTCAGCCACGAAACGGACGACATCATTTCCGCCCTTCAAGACGGGGCGTCTGGATACATTTCGAAAGGCGAATCGTTGCTCAACCTCCTGGAGCAAATCGCGGTCGTCGTGGCGGGCGGGTCGTTCATGAGCCCCTCGATCGCGCGGAAGTGCATCGAGTGGTTTCAGGACAATCATCCGCAGGAAACCGATCCGACACTTCGCCCGAGCCAGCGAGAACTCGACGTGCTGGAGCAAACGGCCCAAGGCCGTTCGCACGCGGAGGTGGCGGCCGCCTTGGGGATCAGTCCGAATACGGTCCGTAACCATTTTGCCAACATCTACGAGAAGTTTGGGGTCAACAGTGCGGCGGCGGCGGTTCACAAGGCCCGCTGGTTCCTTCGCCTCCGGGAACGACTGCGAGGCCCCAAGCCGCCTCCAGCCAGCTTGAAGTAAGCGGACGCGGCGAAGGCGGGAAGGCCATGAAGCTCCAGCCGGTTCTCCTTACGTCGGCTCCTATGCATATAGCCGCGGACGGCCGGACGCGCTGACTGGGGGGGCGCGGGTGAAGTCGCCGGGGGTAAGCTGGGACGGGTGGGCGTGGCGAGAAGCGTGCGCTTCGTGCCCTCAGTGGCTACGGCGTAGGAGACGAGGGCACGAGGCTCCATCTGATTTCCTTCAGCGGCTCAGCAGTTGATTGGTAGTACATCCATACCATAGACAGCCAGGCCATCTCTCCGGCATAAACTACGTTGTTGGATATGCGCACCCGCCCAGAACCCCATGACCAGCCGCCCAAAGCTTGCTTCTAGTCCAACCCCTGGGTCTCGGACGAAAGCTGTCCTGGCCACCGCAATATTTTGCCTCATTCCATTCACGGGATGGACCGCCGACTGCCGATCGCCCGGCGATCTGGATGGCGACGGCCAATTGACCGCCCTTGACTTGGCTTTGCTGATCAACCACGTCAAAAGCCCTTTCTCGGGGGGAACGGGAAAGTTGCCCGAGGTGTTGGTCGGATACGCCGATCTGGATGGGGATGGGGACGTGGATGACGCCGATATCGAGTGTCTGGTCGATGGCATTCTGGGGCTGCCGTGGATTCAGGCGCCGCGACCGGTCAGATTCTGGCCGCCGGACCAGGACTACGTCGCCGAAATCGCCCAATTGGAGGCGTACTTCAATCGGCCACTGAAGCTGGAGGAGTTGCCGCCGACAGTGATCTCCGTAGCCCGACTCGGAGTGCCGCAGGATTGCGATGGAGATGGGACGACCATCATTCACGAAGCCGTTTTTACGAACGGCACGCTCAGCTACGACCCGCACTGCTTCCGACTCATTCTTTCTTTTCCCACTAACCTGCCGGCGGGCCGTTATCGAGCGACCGTTGAGGGTCTCATCCAGGGCGCCAACGGACAGCTCCTCGCCCGCTCGTACACGTGGCACTTTTCGACGGTGGGCGAGCCCGATGCCGACCGCGATGGAATTCCAGACCGCATCGAGCTCCAGTTGATGGTCGGCGACCGCAGCTATGATCCGCACCAAGCCGATTCGTTCGGAGATGGGATCAACGACGGAGATCGCGACTACGACCTGGATGACTTGCCGAATGCGGCTGAGATTCTGGCCGGCACCAACCTCGCCGATCCGGATACCGACCACGACGGCTGGAAGGACGGGGTCGAAGTCGTGGACTCCACCGATCCGCTCGATCCAAGCTGTTACCCTGACTGGGCCATCGTCGCCAGCCCACCGACCGCGATTCGCCGTCCGGATACCGACGAGGAACTGAGCCTGGCGATCCTAACGATTGTGGCGAGTCCGCCGGTGGTTCTTCATCGACCTGGAGCTGATGAAAATCCCCATGCGCTG
>CAYYSX010000205.1:4671-11048 GCA_964474315.1 uncultured Verrucomicrobiota bacterium
CAAACGGTCATTGGGACCCCTCCAATCGAAACGGAGCGTCCGTCCGCCACCAGCATTCACTCGTTTGAGTCGGATAAAAGCCTCGAACTCATGCCTAGTTCGCCGTCTCGATGAAAAAAGCAACCATCTTCCCTTTGATCACCTAAACGTCCACCTATCGAATCCGAGGTATCCCGCCATTTTATGACAACATCGCCCACACTTCCCTGTCTTTTAGCTACAAGCCTCCTTCTGGCCGCCCCCCTTCAGGCGTTCGACTCAGGTAGCACTGGTCGGCACGGACGGTTGGAGTTAACTGGAAACACGAGAACCGAAGTGCTGGAACTTCCGCCCGACGGAATCCTCCATTACACTTCAGTCAGGATTGGTCCAAACGTCACTGTAAGATTCAAGCCCAATGCACTCAATACACCGGTCTATCTCCTCGCCCAGGAGGAAATGGTGATCGAGGGTACGATTGATGTTTCAGGTGATCATGGAACAGCGGCCTCACCAGGAAAAGGAGGGCCAGGAGGTTTTGAGGGTGGACATGGTCGCGCGGACAGTAGTCAAACAGGATCTCAGGCTGGCCACGGTAAGGGGCCCGGTGCCGGTTCCCCGGCGATTTCAGGAGCACACCACACCTATGGAAATGCTCTCTGCACACCACTTGTAGGCGGTTCAGGTGGCGGTGGTGCCACCGGGGCCTCGATGGGTGGTGGTGGTGGTGGCGGGGCTATACTGGTGTCTTCCAGCACGCAGATTAATCTCAGCGGCAAGATACAAGCCTATGGTGGCAACGGAGGCTGGCCGGCGGGCGGCGGTAGCGGAGGGGAAATCAGGATCGTTGCCCCTCGGGTATTGGGGGATGGCAGCTTGGAAGTATATGGTGGATGGCCAAATTCCTCGGGACTCTCTGTAGGCCGTTCGGGGCGAATGCGTATCGATCGTCATCAAGATCATCCGGAGTATGACAAAAATATCAAATTATTACCTGCATCGGCAACAAGCGCCGTTCGCGGCTTCCAACTATTTATTTTCCCTCCGGAGACAAACAGTCTCGAGATCATCAGCATCATTGCCGACGGAGAGACCTATCCCATCGATCCAAACACCAACTTCTTTAAGTCGCTCTTGGCCGGTCCCGATATCACCAACGCCATTGTGCAGGTTCGAGCCAGCGGGAATTTCTACAACGCGACCAACATTCCGATTGCCGTCGTCGTCACCCCCGATAACGGACCTTCCACGTCATATACCAACACTCTTGTTCGCAGTGGGTCTCCGACCACCAACAGCTTCACCGTGACCATTCCTTCCGGCACGACCAGCGCCATTCATGTCTGGACGCTTCGCAACCCCACAACCAACTGAAGGTGTTTGGTGCCAAAGCGCCGCCAGCCAAATAAAACCAGGACCTAAGGGTTGATTCGAAGGAATATCGATGCATACCGACCGTCAAAGATCCCGCCGACCATGGTGGTGCCAAAAAAATGCGCGGACGCTTTTCGCGGCCCTGTGGTTCGCCGCCGCCACACCGGTCTTAGGCCAGGCAACGTTGGAAGTCGGCTATGCGATGGGCTACCCGGGAACCAATTCGACGTCTTACGTTCCAATGGCCCTGTTGGGAACGACGGACGTCATCGCTCTCCAATTTGACCTGACGTTTGATCCCGAGCGCATCCATCCCCCGGTGGCGACGCCCCACCTTCTGGGATCCGTTCGAGTTCGCTCCCGCCAGATTCAGAATGATCGCGTGCGGGTCGTTGCCTACTCCCTTGACGGGCGGCCGTTGTCCGCCGAGCGCGCTTGGCTGGCCCGCCTGCAAATCACCGTTGATCCCCGGGAGCACCTTGGCTCAGGGAATATTGACCTGACGAATCCTATCCTCGCCCGAACGAATGCCACCCGAGTGTTGCCGGTCGAAACCATCAAGGGTTCCATCACCATTCAGCCGGTAAACGTACGCACGAATGGCTGGGCGGAGTTTTTTTTGAAGAGCGATGATCTCGACCTCGAGTATGAGATCGAAGCTTCAACCGATCTTATCGACTGGATTTTCCTGACGAAAGTCACGGCAGTCACCAACTACCTGGATCTGGTGGACGAGGATGCGGCTGCCTATCCGCGTCGATTCTACCGGTGGCGGAGGAACTAGGAACACAGGGGAGGACGGAAGACGATGAAGGGAACGACTACGGCGCCACGGCATCGGCCTCTGGCGCTGGGGGTATTACTTATGAACTTATCTTCGATGGACCGGCTTCAGTCGTTCCAGCCAGCCTCAATCTATTGTTTACAGCAGGTGAGGAAAGCAATGCGGTAGGATCATCGGATTGATCGTTAAGCTATGGAAGCGTATGGATTCATACAAAATTGTCGCCTCTAGCAACAGACCTCGGGCTCATCGCCATTCCTGAGCCGGAACACTACTTCGCCCTGGCCGGCGCCGGTTTGGCGCTATTCGCTCTCTATCGCGGGACGCGCCGCAGCGCATCGGCCTGACCCAAACCAGACCCGTGTCCCGGCGCATCAAGAACACGTCGGGACGTTGCCAGAAAACGCGGATGGTAGCGACCTGCGCATTTTTCTGGAGCCGAGGTTCCCTGGTTCAAAGCGGCGGATGAAGGTGTTCTTAAACAACTGAAGCAGACGCTCCAGCGGTGCGACTTGATCGGTAACAGTGCCCCCTACGATCCGGTGGCAGGTACGGAAGCTGCACTTGGTAATTCTGTGGCGGCGTTGTCGGGCCTGGCTGAATCAGAGGAGGCGATCCCTGGGGCCGGTCGAAAACGTGCGGCCCGCCGTTCAACGGAGGCGACGGCGGAACTCGGAACAGGCTTTCGCCACCTTCGGAGCCTGTAGAATCGCCGATACCACACACACCCGCCTCGCCCCGGCGGCCAATACCTCATCCAGATTCTCCAGCGTGATACCGCCGATGGCGAACCACGGGAGCGACAGGTGAGCCGTCGCCCAATGGACATACTCGAGCGTGACGGCCGGCCTTCCGGGTTTGGTGCCGGTGGGAAACACCGGACCGATGGCCACATAGTCCGGAACCGCTGCCACGGCCCGCTGCGCCTGGTCTGGACTGTGAGTGCTCAGGCCAAACTCGCGCGGGAACGATCCGTGCCGCAACTCCGCCATCTGTTGATGGCCCGCGGCAAAAAAGTCTTCCTGGCCCAAGTGGCACGCCTCCGCCCCGATGTCCCGGGCCACCTCGACATGATCATTGATGACCAATCGGACTCCGGCGGCCTGAGTCACCGGGATTACTTTCTCGGCCAACCGTCGAACCTCCGCCAAAGGCCAGTCTTTCGCCCGGACTTGCACTAAATCGGCGCCCCCCTCGCAGAGCTGCTGCGCGAGGACGGACGGATCCCGGCCATCCAGGTAGGCGGTATCCACGAAGGCGTAGAGCCGACAGTCGTCCAACGATTTCAATTTCACGGACAGAGAAACTGGTGCGAAGGCAACGCGACGACGACCCAGTCAGCGGCGAACGGCGGTGTGTTGCCGGAGCCACTCCATGTCCGTACGACTGGTGGTTCCTGGAACACCGCCATGCACGGAGTGGAAGTCACCCCGGTAGTTGGGGCGATGAAACCGGCTGTCCCGCCATTTGTGCCCTTCGGCATGTCCATCCGCGAAAGAGAAGCTGGTGACCTGGCCGTGGTAATTTCCGGGAACGTGATACACCCCACTGTTGCCGGTCATGTTCACTCCGAAAAACGGCCGGCAGATGCTTTCGGGATGAATCTCGCTGAACACGAAAATTTCGCTCGGGCCGGTCACTTCCCCGGTTTTCTTCGGAACGCGCCACGTCCGGCTGTCGCCCTGGCCGTTGTAGGCGTTTCCCGTCCAGCCCACGAAGGCATTCATCGAATAGCTGCGCGGGTTGCGCACCTTCCGGCCATTGATGGTCACGGTGTATCGGTCGCCGGGACACTTGAAGCTGCCCTTCGTTTTCAGATAGGCGGCAATCAACGAAACGCGTGGGTTGATCAATCCGTCCGCCGAACCCTCGACCAGATTGCTCCCCTCACGCCCTTCGGTCCACAGCTTGGGTACGAAGTTCGCGGGCGGATTGACCAGGTTGACGTTCGCATCGCCTTCGCCGTTGGGCGCGAAATGGTCTTGAAAGTCGGTGGCATAGACCAGTGAGGCGGTGATGAGCTGTTTGACGTTGTTGAGGCAGGAAATGCCCATGGCCTTGGTCTTCGCATTGGCCAGCGCGGGTAGGAGCATCCCGGCCAAGATCGCGATGATCGCGATCACCACCAGCAGTTCGATCAGCGTGAAGCCGCGGCGTGCTGGAGGAAGAAAAATGGACTTCATGGACTCCGGCGAAGCTATCGGGATCGACTAGCCCTGCAAGTCGGCAAGCAGTCCTTCCACCTCGGCCAGAGGTCCTTCGTGGTGTTGGGCCACCGCCAGATCCCGCGCGCGTTCGAACGCCGTCACGGCCGCGGCCCGCTCCCCCAGTTCCAGGTCACATTTCCCCACCAAGATTTGCACCGCCATCCAGTCGGGCTTTTTCGTGAGGGCGTGAACCAGGTGTGCGCGCGCACCGGCAAAATCGCCTTGGTCGAACAACGCTTTTCCCAGGCTGAACCGTGCCAGCTCGTTTTCGGGAAACTGCGCCACCATTTGCCGATGTCGTTCCAACGGATCCATGGGCGGAAGTGTGCGCCAACCGGCCGGGCGCCGAAACGCGATTCGCCAGGAAAGACACGGCCGCGTGAACGACGATCCAATAAAATGGATTGCACTCCGGGACCGAGAGATTTCCCTCTTGGGCCATGCCAAGAAGCACGTGGATCATGGCGAGCCTCCTCTCCGTCCTGGCGCTGGCGGCCATTGGGATTTTCCAGCTTTACACGGCGTCCCAAGCCCGCACCCAGGCGGAAGCCGCGGCCGCCGAGGCCCGCCTCAACGTCACCGAAGCCAACCGCGACAAGGAAACGCTCGCCGCCGAATTGCAAGTCGCCCGCGGTCGCGTGGCCGAACTGGAAGAAGTTGTCGCCCACGCCGAACAGGCCCAGGCCGGCCTCGAACGGCAGATGCGCACGGAACTGGAATCCCGCGAGGTGACCATCTCCGAACTGCGCGGACGGCTCACGGTGAATATCCTGGATCGCATCCTGTTTCCCTCCGGCGAGGCCACGCTCAAACCCGAAGGCGAAGCCATCCTCGCCAAGGTGGCCAAGGTTCTTGCGCAATACCCCCGCCGCGCGGTCCAGGTCATCGGACATACGGACACAGTTCCGATCCGCAACCGGACGGCCGAGGGGTTCACGGACAACTGGGCTTTGTCCGCCGGCCGGGCGGTCTCTGCGGTCCGTTACCTGGTCGAGCAGGCCGGGGTGGAACCCCAGCGTCTGAGTGCCGTCGGCTGCGGCGAATTTCATCCCATCGCCCCCAATGACACAGCCGAAGGCCGGGCGCGAAACCGCCGTATCGCCGTGGTGGTGCTGCCGGAGGATTTCGTGGCGCCGGATACCACGCTGGAGGCCCCCGTGGAGGCCCCTACGGAGGTCGCAGCGGAAAAGCCGCCGGAGCCCGCTGGGGAATCACCGGAACCCACTCCCACTCCGTAACTCGGGCCGCTCGATCCCGACCGGTGGAATCGCGTGGCATCGGCTCCGCGTTCCACGCGCAGCGCAGGAACGTGGATCTTCGCCGTGCAGCATCGCACCATCCAGGGGCGCGACCGGCGTGCGGCGAGGCGAGAGTTCTTCGGCACTGCACCGCAAAAAATTGAGAGGCGCCGGATGAACATCCGGGTGGCGAGAGACCGGCTTCTTTCTTCGATGATATGCCGATTTAGGCATCAGTAGTGCCCATTTTTCTAGGAATTCGACTGTTTTTCAGCACTCACAGTTGACGATCGAGGCCAGGAACCTGAGATTTGCCGGCCGCAGCGCAGGGCCGAACCGGAGCGAATTCGGAACCGGCGGCTCCGCGGCGGACTCACACAAAACAGGAACCAGCATGATCCTCCAATCCCCCCCACGCCTCTCCCTCCTGATGCACCGGTCGCTGCCCGCGGCGGGTCTGGCAGCCCTTCTTCCATTCGGCGCCGCCCTCGAAGCCGCCGACCTGTCCGTGCCCAACGGATCGTTTGAAGAGCCAGCCACCACCTTTGTGGACACACGCATCGACCTTTGGTCGAAGACCCCGCAGCCAGAATGGTTCGACCCGGCAACGACCGGGGGGATTACCTGGGATCAGCTCACGGGCGTGTTTGCCAACACCGCGCCCGACCAGCCCAACCACATCGACAATCTCGACGGTAACCAAGCGTTGTTCCTGTTCTCGCTGCCTCAGGTCGGGATTTCGCAAGTGTTGACCCATCCGGAAGCGCGGTTCGAACCGGGCTTTTCTTACACGCT
>CAYYSX010000206.1:0-3285 GCA_964474315.1 uncultured Verrucomicrobiota bacterium
CACTGTACCGCAGACCTTTCCTGTCTGCCGTTCCGCAGGCCTTTCAGCCTGCCAGTGGACCGGGGGAGCCAGGTCGAAAACCGGCGGCCCAGCAGATCCAGAGGCCGGCGCTACGCTGTACCGCAGACCTTTCTTGTCTGCTGTTCCGCAGGCCTTTCAGCCTGCCAGCGGACCGGGAGGCCAGGTCGAAAACCGGCGGCCCAGCAGATCCAAGCTTAGCGGTGCAAATACTCACCCAGTGCTTCGAGAAAGATCGATTGCGGAACGAGATTGGGATCGCGGTTGAACGCGGGCGCCTCGGGCTCGGTGACCGGAACGACTTCCACATCGCCCAGCTTGCCCTGAAGCACCTCACAGAACTCATCGAGCTCGAAATCCGGTGGCAATTCGTCTCCCCCGCACATCTGCTGATCAACATAGAACAAGCGACGCATAGGTAGGATTAGTTTGGTTAGGCCCAGAGGCTCCGGACGCAGTCACCCGGACCTCCCGACCTTGGGAGACTAGGCGCCGGGTCGAAAAAAAGGCACGCCTGAATTTCGATCCGGCTACGCCCCAGGGGGAAGGGATGGATCGTCTCGCCGGTCGGGGGCGCATCTGGAATGGGTCCTAATTGGGACGGTGATGGAGATCGGGGGGCGAAAGCTCCAAAAGCCAAATCCCAAGCTCCAAAGAAGCTCCAAGGACCAAAGTCCAAGCGCCTGTCCCCAATTTCCCGTTGGGTGACGCTGCTTCGACGGGCAGGGGTCCGACCGAAGCCGGGTCAGCCAACGCTTCGTTGCAGGACGGCCCTGACGGGAACCGGAAGCTGGGAGCTTGGGATTTCTTTGGAGCTTGGGATTTGGAGCTTGGAGCTTCCCCTGGCTGGGTTGTCCGGCGGGCGAGCCGCCCGCGCTCCTGCCGGTCAAGACAGCTTCAAGAGGCGCCCCAGGTCGGCCGCGCCTGAGCTTTCCGCTTTGAACTTTGAGCTTTGAACTTGGACCTTCTCCCCATGTCTGCCCGGCGTTGCCTGATGATCCTCATGGCGGTGTCCGTTGCGGTGGCGGTTTGGAGCGCGAACGCCGCGGTTACCGTGAGCGGGACCAATACCTCGCCCGAGCTGGCCGCGGCCCAGGCCCGGCTCCGCGTCGCGCCGGGATTGCAGGTGGAGCTGTGGGCCAGCGAACCACTAATCCAGAATCCCACCAGCCTGGACTTTGATGAGCACGGGCGCGCCTACGTCGTGGAAAGCCATCGGCGGCGCACCAGCGTGTTCGACATCCGCAACTTCAAGGATTGGGTTCCGGACGACCTGGCGCTTCAATCGGTGCCCGATCGGGCGGCCTTTCTCGAAGACTTGTTGGGAACCAATCGCGCGTTCGTCGAGGCTGCCACCCAATCCACCCGGGGCGGATTCCGCGACCTCAATGGCGACGGTGTCATCGACCATCGGGATCTGGAGGTGGAGTCCGAACGCATCCGATTGGTCTGGGATGAGGACCAGGACGGAAGGGCCGATCACGCCCTAACCTTTGCCGATGGCTTCCAGACCACGGTCAGCGGGGTTGCGGCGGGGGTACTGGCCCACGGCAGCAACGTGTGGTTCGCCTGCATTCCCGACGTGTGGCGGTTCACCCTGCGCCATCCGGAGTTTCGGCGCGGACAGGTGCCGGAGTCTTGGCGCACGAATACCGCCCGACTGCCGCCCGGCGTCATTCAGTCGAATCTGCTGACGGGCTTCGGCGTGCATGTGGCGTTTGGCGGACATGATCTGCACGGGCTCATCAAGGGGCCGGACGGACGTCTCTACTTCTCGGTAGCGGACCGCGGGGCCAATGTGCTCTCCGCCCCAGGTAACCCGAGCACCCCGTTCACCGACGTCCGGCATACGGGTGCGATCTTCCGGTGCGAACCCGACGGCTCCCGCTTCGAAGTCTTCGCCCGGGGCCTGCGCAATCCGCAGGAACTGGCCTTCGACGAGTTTGGCAACCTGTGGACGGGTGACAACAACGGTGACGGCGGCGACAAGGCGCGCTGGACGCTGGTGCTCGAAGGGGCGGACTACGGCTGGACCATTGGCTGGCAATGGCTGCCGAAGATGGGGGCGTGGAATTCCGAACGGCTGTGGCACACGCGGGAAAGCAACACCGCGGCCTACCTGGTGCCCCCCGTGGCGCATGTGGGTCATGGTCCGGCCGGAATCGCCTACTATCCGGGCACGGGATTGGGGGACGCCTTTGCCGGCTGTTTCTTCTACTGCGATTTCCCCGGTGGGGTGCGGACGTTCCGCGTCGAGCCGGAGGGCGCGTTCTTCCGCGTGGTGCCGCCGGAGCCGGTGGATTCCAACCGGTGGATGGAAGACAACTCGGCCACCAACTTCATCGGCAAATTGCTCTGGAACCTCACGCCGGTGGACCTGGCCTTCGCGCCGGGTGGAGGACTGGTGGTGGCCGATGCGTTTCCGACGTGGGAGAAAGATGGCAAGGGACGCTTGTGGAAGGTTTCGAATCCCGCCCTGGCCAACGATCCGCTCCTGGCCGAGACGCGCCGCTTGCTACGCGAAGGGATGACGCAACGCCCCTTGGGGGAATTGGCCGCTCTGCTCGGCCACGCGGACCTGCGCGTGCGCCTCGACGCACAATGGGAGTTGGCCGGACGAGGTCAATCCGCCTGGAAGACACTCGCCCAAGTGGCTCAGAACGGAACGAACTCCCGGGCGCGGCGCCACGCTCTCTGGGGCCTGTCCCAGATTGTACGTCGCGACCCGGGGAGCGACCGAACGCTGGTGCCAAAACTAAGCGAACTGTTGCCCCTTCTCGACGATGCCGATTCCACGGTGCAGATCGCGACGGCACGCCTGCTGGGAGGCAGTTGGTACTCGCCCGCCCAGCACAAACTGAGGGAGCTGATCGCCGGTGCGCCGCTTCCCGTGGCCGTCCAGGCGGTGTTCGCTTACCGGGACCTGCTCGGTGCGTTTCAGCAAAACGGACACCTTCGCTACCCGTTTTCCCTTTGGGCTCGCCTCCGGGAGACACTACCGGCTCGCTGGTTTGGGAATCCCCCCCAATTCGATGATGGGGTCTTCTGGCCTGATCAGGCAGTGATGCAACTCCTGCTCCGTTCGGACGCCGGTAATCCGGTTCCGCTGCATGCCGCCACCTTGATACTGGAACGCCTTGGTGCGCACCTCTGGCACCGGTCCCACCGCAACAACCTGGCGCTTTCGGCCTGGACGGCGCATGCGGACTTTAACGTTCGCCTGGCCTTCCTGCTGGCTGAGCGACGGGTTGGATCGCCCGAAATCGT
>CAYYSX010000206.1:3385-5296 GCA_964474315.1 uncultured Verrucomicrobiota bacterium
CGCTTTTCTGGCCCACCAATCTGACCTTCACCCGCGATGAGTGGCTGACCTTTGTCCTGCGCCGTTCAGTCAACGCCAGCTTACGGCTCGGCGATCCCACCAACGCCGCGGCCCTCGCCCGAACTGCCGGTCGAACCAATCTCCCGGAATCGGTTCGCGTGGAGGCGTTGGAAGCGCTGGCCAGTTGGGCGCAGCCGCCGCGCATCGACCGGATCGTGGGACTCCATCGCCCCCTGCCCTCGCGCAACCCGCAGCCCGCACAGGAAGCCCTGGCCCAACTCTGGCCGCAGCTCACCCGCGAAACCGACACCAACGTACTCTTCGCCGCCTTCCAGGCCGGCGCGACGTTGCAGCCGGAAAACTGGCCGGCCCCGCTTTCCGCCTTCGCGTCCCATCCGGATCCCCTGGTGCGCGCGGAAGCTCAACGCCTCGCTTCGGTCGGCGAGCCTCTTTCCGTCGCCGTTCTGGTTGCTCAAGCCGAATCGGGACTGCTCTCCCAGCGGCAGGCCGCCTTCCGCGCATTGGCCCGTTCCACCGAGCCATCGGGGTGGGAAGTTCTTGGCACGTGGATGGAGAAGTTGGTTCAGGGAACGGTCCCGCCGGAGCTGCAACTCGATGTGTTGGAAGCCGCGCGGGAACGACTGAGCGTTTCCCCCTCCCCGGCCCTGCAGACCGCACTGGCAGGCTGGACCAACTCCCTACCGCCCGATGATCCCCTCGCCGCCTACCGGGCCGTTCTCGCCGGTGGAGACGCGATCCACGGTCGTCGGCTCTTCGCCGAGCGGGCCGACTGGGGCTGCCAGCGGTGTCACCGACTCGAGGGCGAGGGAGGCGACGTGGGGCCCGACTTGACGGGAATGGGAAAAACCCGGGGCGCGGAATACGTCCTGCGCGCCATTCTGGATCCCAATGCGGAGATCGCGCCTGGCTTCGAGAACGTGCTGGTAACCCGCCGGGACGGCTCCCTGGCGATCGGCGTGGTCAAATCCGACACGGCCGAAGCGTTGGTCTTGGAAACACCGGAGGAAGGTCGCGTGACCATTCCGCAGGCACAGATCGAGTCCCGCGACCCGGCCCTCTCCGCGATGCCGGAAGGCCTGGGCGAGCTGATGACGCTGCGCGAGTTGCGGGATTTGCTCGCGGCCCTGGTGCAATAAGGGAGGATCGGGACACGCCCTCGATTCGTTGTCGCGGGGTCATTGGAAGAGCGGACTTCCTCTTCTGAACACCTGGCAGTGGGCGAGACTCACCAAACCTTGGTGAATCGGTGGTGAATCGGGATAGGGAGGAGGCCAGGGTGACCACGGCAGACGGGAGCAAACTACCGTTGCTGCCTTCCGGCCCTGGCGGGGTTCGTAAGTCCGCGTTCCATGGGCCCTGGCGCCGACAATCTGGGTGGAGGTGGAGTCCGGGGCAAGCGGGGAATGAGTTGGGTTGGGGGCGGGGGCGCATCTCAGTTCTTAGCGAGGTGGTAGAGCCGAGGAGAGGGAGGACGGACGACGGACGACGGAGGATCGAAGCCGAAGGCCTGTAGGGGTCGGCTGTCCCCAGCCGACCCGTTGGCCGCGGAGGATGGCCGGCGCCCTGTTCTCCGCGCCGGCTCGTTCCCACACTACTCTACCGGCGTGGCCGAGCCGCGCGGTCGGCTGGGGACAGCCGACGCTACAGGCCGAGCGGGCGAGCCGTCCGCTCCCGGAGCGGGCCACCCCCCCTTTGGCGCCCTTTGAACTTTGAGCTTTGAGCTTTCGCCAAGGAGCGGCGAAATCCCCCCGTGTCCTACCAGGTCATCGCCCGCAAGTACCGGCCCCAGCGCTTCGAGGATGTGGTCGGACAGGAACACGTCACCACCACGCTGGTGAATGCCATCAAGTCCGGCCGGATCGCGCATGCCTACTTGTTTTGCGGTCCGCG
>CAYYSX010000206.1:5396-6855 GCA_964474315.1 uncultured Verrucomicrobiota bacterium
CTCTACATCATCGACGAGGTTCACATGCTCACGATCGCGGCCTTCAACGCGCTCTTGAAGACGCTGGAAGAGCCGCCGGCACACGTGAAGTTCATCTTCGCAACCACCGATCCAGAGAAGCTCCTGCCGACCATCCTCAGCCGGTGTCAACGCTTCGACCTGCGCCGCATTCCCATTCCGCTCATCGTCGAACACCTGGGCCGGATTGCCCGGCAGGAGAAGGTGGAGCTGGATGAGGCGGCCCTGCACGCGATTGCGCGCGGCGCCGACGGCGGCATGCGCGATGCCCAGTCCACGCTGGACCAGCTCATCAGTTTCTGCGGAGGCCGGATCGTGGAGGCCGATGTGTTGTCGATGTTCGGTCTGGCGTCGCGCAGCCAACTGTTGGCCCTGGCCGAGGCCGTGCTGACGGGAGACCTGACCGCGGCGCTCCGGCTGTTGGACGAACTGGCGCGCGGCGGCAAGGATCTGGGTCGTCTGCTGGGGGATTTGTTGTCGCATTTCCGCAACCTGCTGCTGCTGGAACTGAGCGACGGGGACCGGCGGCTCATCGAGGTGAGCGACCTGGAATGGATGGCGCTGCAGACTCAATCGAAGCAGGTGGACGCAGCGACGCTGGGCCGGGTGCTCGAAGTGTTTTCCACCGCCGAATCCCGCCTGCGCGATTCCCCTTCGAAACGCATCTTTCTGGAAGTCACCTTACTCAAGGCGGTGGAGGCCCGGAATTCCGTGAGCCTCGAGAGCGTTCTCCAACAGTTGAAGTCCCTGCGCGAAGGGACTGGGGAACCTCGGCCAGCCGCGCCTTCCGCTGCGGTCCGCCCGACCTCTCCCCCTCCGACGGCGGCGACTGAACCACCGGTTTCCCCGCGGGTATCCCCACCCGCAGCCGCTCCGGCCTCCGCGTCACTGGCTGCGTCGCCGGCCCCGGTTGAAACCCCGTCCGTGGTGGCAGCCGCGGTTACGCCCCCCCCTCCTCCGTCCCCGCCGGCTCCCCCGGAAGCAGCAGCGCCCGTGACGGCAGAGTCCCTGTGGTCGGCGTTGTACGCCTCTCTGGAGCGAACCGAGCGAATGCTGTGGACTCTGCTGGCCGGATCCGAAGCGCGCTCTTGGGCGCAGTCCACGCTGACGGTGGCCTGTCCGCCCGATGCGCTGGAGTTGGCCGGCAGCGGCAAATCGGCCGCCTTGCTCCGCGCCAAGCTGCGTGAACTCGTGCCGGGAGACGCGACGCTGAAATTCGTGCCCGGTGAAGCTAAAGCACCGGCCATCGATCTCGCTGCATCGGAAGTAGTTCGACCGAAGCCGTCGGCTCCGCGTCGCGCCGAGGCCAAGCCCGACAAGCCGCAGCCCCTGAAGCTCAACAAGGAGGAATTTCTGGCCGACCCGCTAATCCAGGAGGCGATGGCGTTGTTCCGGGCGCAATTGGTGGAGGTGCGGGCTCCGTCGGAGGGAAGCTTGTGAA
>CAYYSX010000206.1:6955-10963 GCA_964474315.1 uncultured Verrucomicrobiota bacterium
ACATTTTCAACACCATGTCGAGCATCGGAAAACTCATGAAGCAGGCGACGCGCATGCAGCAGCAGATGGAGCGCGTCCAACAGGAACTGGCCAGCAAGACGGTCGAGGCAGCGGCCGGTGGAGGCGCCGTACAGGTCGTGGCCCGCTGTGATCAGACGCTGGTCTCCATCAAGATTTCGCCGGACGCCGTCAATCCCTCCGACGTGGCGTTTCTGGAAGAGTTGGTCCTGACCGCGGTCAACCAGGCGCTGACCACGGCCAAGGAGGAGGCGAACAAGGAGATGGGGTCCGTCACGCAAGGGTTGAGCATCCCGGGTTTGATTTAGTCGCGTGTCCACCTCGTCGCTGCCTCCGGCGATCGCCACCCTCACCGCGGCCTTGGGACGCCTTCCGGGCATCGGTCCGCGTTCAGCGGAGCGGATCGCGCTTCATCTGGTGCAGTCGGAGGCGGATTCCGTGCGGCAGTTGGCGGCGGTGCTGGTCGAGGCGCGCGAACGGGTGTCGCTCTGCCAGCGCTGCGGGGCGTTGACCGAAGTCCAGCCGTGCCCCCTCTGCACCGACGACCGGCGGGACGCCTCGTTGTTGTGTGTGGTCGAGCGTGCCCTGGACATCTTGAGCCTGGAGAAATCGGGAACATACCGCGGCCGATACCAAGTCTTGGGCGGTAAGCTGAGCCCGTTGAATGGAGTCGGTCCCGAAGACCTGAACATCGCCGCGCTGGAAACCCGGCTGCAGGAGGAACCCATTCGGGAAGTCATCCTCGCTTTGAGCAGCGACGTCGAAGGCGACGCGACCGCCAACTATCTGGCCCGCCGTTTGGCACCGCGGAGCGTCCGCCTGACCCGTCTGGCCCAAGGGTTGCCGGCCGGCAGCGGGTTGGAATTCGCCGACGAGTTGACCTTGAGCCGGGCGCTGGAAGGTCGGCGAGACCTGACGCCGGGTGGGAGCGGCTAAAACCATCAAATCTGGTGAGTGACCCGGACGGACCAGGGCCGGTACTGTTTCGGTGTCGGGTCGCACCACAGCCCGGCCCACGATTGCCATGTCCGCTTGTCCGCCTCACACCGATCTGTTGACCCAACTGAAGACCGTCTTCGGCTACCCCGCGTTTCGGCCGCTTCAGGAGGAGATCATTCGCGATTCGCTCGCGGGAAAGGATGTCTTCGCGCTGTTGCCCACCGGGGGCGGAAAATCGCTTTGTTTCCAGCTTCCAGCGCTGGTTCGGCCCGGCCTGACCGTGGTCATCTCGCCTCTGATTGCCCTGATGAAGGATCAGGTGGACGCCCTGCGGGCCAATGGGGTTTCCGCCACGTTCCTCAATTCGACCCTCACGGAGGAAGAACGCCGAAGCCGCTGGCGTGGCTTGCAAGGACGGGAGTTCAAGCTGCTCTACCTGGCCCCGGAGCGCCTGCTGGCCGGCGGGTTGATGGAGGATTTGTCTCGCTGGGGCACCGCCTGCGTGGCGGTGGACGAGGCGCACTGCATCAGCGAATGGGGACATGATTTCCGGCCGGAATACCGCCAGTTGAGTACCCTCCGCAGCCGTCTGCCCGACGTGCCGTTCATGGCCCTCACCGCCACGGCCACGGGACGCGTTCGAGACGACATCATCGGCCAGCTTCATCTGCGCGATCCCGCCCTGTACGTGGCGAGCTTCAACCGGCCGAACCTGACCTACCGCGTCGAACCCAAGGCCGCCGCCTACCGTCAGGTGCTCGACTTCGTCCGCCGGCGTCCGGAGGACTGTGGGATTGTCTATTGTTCCAGTCGCGCCGGCGCCGACGGGTTGGCGGCGAAGTTGACGGAGGACGGCGTGCGCGCGGCGCCCTATCACGCCGGAATGGAAAAGGCGGACCGCAACCGCAACCAGGAACGGTTCCTACGCGATGAGGTCCGGGTGATCTGCGCCACGATCGCCTTCGGCATGGGCATCAACAAACCCAACGTCCGCTTCGTGATCCATCACGATCTGCCCAAGAATATCGAGGGCTACTATCAGGAGACGGGGCGGGCGGGTCGCGATGGGTTGCCGGCCGAATGCGTGTTGCTGTTGGGCGCCGGTGATGTCGTCAAGCAGGAGCGGTTCATCAACGATAAGCCGGATCCCCGCGACCAGGAGGTCGCCCGCGATCAGTTGCGCACCATGGTCCGCTATGCGGAAGGCGCGTGCTGCCGTCGCCGGACGTTGCTGGAGTACTTCGGGGAAGCATACCCCGGCGACACCTGTGGCGGTTGCGACAACTGCCTCGTTCCCCGCGCCACTTATGATGGCACCCTCGCCGCGCAAAAACTGATGAGTTGCGTCTTCCGGGTCCGACAGCGCAGCGGAGTCAGCTTCGGACTGAACCACGTCGTAGCCGTGTTGACCGGCAGTGAATCGGACAAACTGCGCCAGTGCGGTCACCACGAGCTTTCCACCTTCGGGATTGGCCGGGAGCATTCCCGCGACGAATGGGGGGCGATTGCCCGGGAATTGATCGCCCAAGGACTGCTGGCCCAGGCGTCCGGGCGTTTCCCGACCCTGGAGCTGACTCCGGCCGGAGCGACGGCGTTGAAGGAGCGGCGCACCATCCAGCTCACCCGACAGCGCGAAGCGACGGTGGAACGAGCCGGAAAGACGGGCGACATCGACTGTGATCCGGTCCTGTTCGAGTCGTTACGTCAACGACGCAAGGAGCTGGCGGACCGCGAAGGGGTGCCGCCTTACATCGTGTTCGGCGACGTTTCGCTGCGGTGGATGGCGCGCACCTATCCGACCACCGAGGCGGAGTTGGGCACGATTTCCGGCGTGGGTGCGATGAAGCTGCGTACCTACGGGGCAGCGGTGCTCGAAGTGATTCGCGCGCATCTGCAGACGAATCCGCGGCGGGAGTTTGGTGAGCCGCCACAGTCAACGCGCAAGACGCGCGGTGAACTTCTCAGCGGTTCGGTCCTCGAGACGCTGCGGCTGTTGCGCGAAGGCATGAGCCTGCCGGCCATGGCCCAAACTCGCGGACTGGCCGCTTCCACGCTAGCCAGCCATTTGTGCGCGGCGCTCGAAGCGGGTGAGCGGTTGGACTGGTCGCGCTTCTTCAGTGCCGCCGAGGCGGCGGAAATGCGCACGGCCTTCGAGCAGGTCGGCGAGTTGCGGCTGATTCCCGTTCACGACGCCTTGGGAGGGCGTTACGGCTTCGAGCAACTTCGGTTGTTCCGCGGCTTCTGGTTGGCCGGACATTTGGGACCAGCTCCGAAGTCCCTCGAGGAAAAGTCCGAGGAAAGGTAGAAGCACCGAGGACCCTTGGAACTTGGAACTTGGAACTTGGAGCCTGGAGCTGGCCCTCATCCATGAACGCGCTGGTCGTGGTGCCGCCAATCAGGCATGAAGGGCGTCGTGAATCGTTGGATCGTTTGCGTGGGAATGCTGGGTCTCCTGAGTGGGCCGCCGATGGTCGCCGCGGAGCCGCCTCCCGTTCCTCTGTATGAATACCGCGAAGGCACCCCCGACGGCCTCGGGAAATGGTTTCTCGGCCGGGAAATCGCGTACTTCATGAGCCATCAGGGCGCGCCCTGGCTCGAGCGACCGGAACGCGAAGAAGAGGAAAAGCCCTCCCGCTTGGTCGAAGCGTTGGACCTGAAACCAGGTAACATCGTGGCCGATGTCGGTGCCGGCAGCGGCTACCTGTCCTGGCGGATGGCCCGCGAGATCCTGCCGGGAGGACACGTCTATGCCACGGACATCCAGCCGGAGATGCTGGATCTGCTGCGGGCCAACATGAAGGAGCGCGGGCTGACCAATGTCGTTCCCGTGCTCGGGTCCATCACCAATTCCGGTCTCCCCACCAACGCCATCGACCTGGTGATCATGGTGGATGTGTACCACGAATTCGACCACCCGTATGAAATGATGCAGAGCTTGGTGGCGAGCTTGAAGCCCGGGGGGCGGATTGTTTTCGTCGAATACCGCGGCGAGGAGAAATGGGTTCCCATCAAGCCGCTCCACAAGATGACCGAGGCGCAAGTGCGGAAAGA
>CAYYSX010000207.1:0-10935 GCA_964474315.1 uncultured Verrucomicrobiota bacterium
AGATTCGAACTCCTGACCCCCACAATGCCATTGTGGTGCTCTACCAACTGAGCTACGACCCCAAAACCAAAAGCGGGCGCGACGATAAAAATCCCGCGCCGCGTGTCAAAGGGTTTCCCGCAAAAACTCCGGTGCCCGCGGTAGCGCTGCCAGAAGCTGCTGGTCCGCTTCGGGAAAGGCGTATCGACTCAACTCATCCGCCGAAACCCAGGCCAATGCCGCACACCCCAGCGGTCGCGGTTCAACGGGTCCCAACTGGCAGACGAAGAAGCGCAGATAGACCCGGCGCCCGGGATAAGCGTGGCGAACCGAAGAAAACTCGCGACCGATCTCCGCCTCTATTCCCAGTTCCTCGTGCAGCTCCCGGCGCAAAGCGGCTTCCCACGCCTCGCCGGGTTCCAGCTTTCCCCCGGGGAACTCCCATAATCCGCCCAGATGTCCTCCCGCCCGGCGTTGGGTGATCAAGAGCCGCCGATCACGAAACACCAGCCCCGCCGCCACCGAAAGCTCAGGTGCATCGGACGCCATCGGACCTCCTGCTTCCCCTTCGCCTTCATCCTGAGGCGGATTCACCGATGCGCGTGGTCCAGGTCCAGCGGGTCAGCGCCCGATGCTCTTATAGATGAATCCGAACTGCTCCATCTCGGCGGGATCGAGCAGATTGCGTCCGTCCAGGACAATCGGGGTCACCATCACCTTGCGGATCCGCGCCAAGTCCAGCTTGGTGAACTGGGGCCATTCGGTGGCAATCACCAGGGCGTCACAGCCCTCCGGTACCGCGTTCATGTCTCCGACATACGTCACGGACTCCCCGGCCGGCAGCAGCGACTTGGCCTTGTCCATGGCCTGCGGATCGTACACTCGGAGCTTCGCCCCATCCTTGAGCAGGCGCTGGCACAGGTCGATGGCCGGCGACGTACGCACATCGTCGGTGTTTTGCTTGAACGCCAGCCCCAACACGCCGATTTGCTTGTCTTTCAGGACCCACAGCGTGTCGGTGATTTTCTTGAGGAAACGCTCCATCTGGTCGGCATTGATCCGCTGCACCTCCCGGAGCAGCCGGAAGTCATAGCCCAACTGGTTGGAGATCTGAATGAACGCGCTCAAGTCCTTGGGAAAACACGAACCGCCGAACCCCAACCCCGCGTTCAGAAAGCGGGTCCCAATCCGGGCATCCAGGCCCATTCCGCGTGTCACTTCCTGGACGTTGGCGCCCGCCGCTTCACAGATTGCCGACAGGGCATTGGCGTAGCTGATCTTGAGGGCCAGGAAGGAGTTGGCCGCGTGCTTGATCAGCTCGGCCGAATTGGTATCGGTGACGATGAAAGGCGCTTGGAAGGGGGCGTACAGTTCGCGCAGCGCCGTTTCCGGACGCGGGCTGGCCGCGCCGATCACGATGCGGTCGGGCTTCATCAGGTCGTCCACGGCGAAGCCCTCGCGCAGGAATTCAGGGTTGCTCACCACGTCGAACTCCACCTTGGTCTTACAATACCGCCGGATGGTTTCGGCAACTTTTTCCGCGGTCTTCACCGGTACCGTGCTCTTGTCCACGATGATGCGGTAAGCGGTCAGATGGGCGGCAATTTCCCGGGCCACCGCCTCGATAAAGCTCAGGTCCACCGAACCGTCCGGCTGCGGCGGTGTGGGAACCGCGATGAAGATGACCTCGGATCGCTGGACTCCCTCGGCGGTCGAACCGGTAAAATCGAGCCGGCCGGCCGCGACATTACGCTGGACCAATTCTTCCAGGCCGGGCTCGTAGATGGGGATGCCCCCGGAGCGGAGCAACTCGACCTTTTTCGGATCGCTATCCACACAGAGCACGTGGTGTCCGACTTCGGCAAAGCAGGCGCCGGTGACCAATCCGACATAGCCGGTTCCTATGATGGTGATCTTCATTTGGTAAGAAATGGGTGGAGAGTTGCTTCCAGCGGACTGGGCCGGGTGGACCGGAACGGGAACAGGAGATCAGGGAACTTCCGCTGGCTCCAGGTTGGTCGCGGCGGGTCGAACGACCAGGGAATTCGTGGTGGTCGCGGGCGGAATCAACTCCGGATGCTGGGCGAGCAGTTGGGAACGGCCCAGGGCGGCTTGTTCGCCATAGGTGGAGGCGGCCGGGCCCTTCAACACTTCCTCCCACAGCAGGAGGGCCTGGGCCGGTTGATCGGCGCTGACCAGCCGGGCCTTCGCCAACCGGGCTTGGGCCGCAAAGGTCGCGCTATCCGAAGAAATGATCGTCCGGTCAAAGGCGGCCAAGGCTTCGTTGGTCTTGCCCTGCGCTTCCAGTGCGGCGGCCACGCCGAGCATGGCCACACCCAGGAAAGGACTCTCCGGATAGCGCTCCTGAAAGGTGGAGAACTGGGCCAGAGCCTCTGCATAACTGCCCGCGGCAAAAAACTGTCCAGCCCCCAGCAACTGGGCTTGCTCACCCGCCGGTGTTCCCGGAAACCGATTGCCCAGCGCAATCATCTTGGCGGCGTCCACCGCTACCGGAGCTTCACCAGGGCCGGTGGGGGGAATCAGAAGGAGCAACTCCTTCGCCGCCTCCTCCTTCCGTATCCGCTGCTGAGCACGCATGACGACCCAGCCGACCACCACCGCGCAGAGGACACCCAACAGGATGACGATGAGCCGCCGGTTCAGCTCGAACCAGGTAAGAAAATCGAATTCCGAACCCGAATCCGGGGCCGGAACGGACGGCGTCTGTCTCGCGGGAGAACTCATAAAGCGCGCGGGATGATTCGGGCGAAGGCCCAAAAAACAAGGGACAATTGCTTCAATCTGGTTCTCGGTTCTCGGTCCGTCGTCTCCGGCGAAGCGGGTCACCTTGTTCAGCGATAACCCCGCTCTGGGTTCCCACTTCCCACTTCCGCGCTCCGACTTCGACAGACCAGACAGGGGCGGCTGTTCTTAATCGACCCTCAGGGACGGGTGTCGTGAGGGACGGAAATTCAAAATTCAAAGCTCAAAGCTCAAAAAGCCGAGCTCCCAACACGAGGGTTCCGCTCGAAGCCTCCCTCGGAACGAGGCCTTGGAAGCTTGGGAGTTTGGGAGTTTGGACGTTGGAACCTGGAGCTTTTTTTGAGCTTTGAACTTTGAACTTTGAGCTTTCGTGCCGCCCATCGCTGCGGCGGTAAGGACCAATCTCAGATGCACCCCACCCGAGGCTCCACTCCCGGTTTGAGTTTGCCGGCGCGAGACCAGACGCTTGCTCCCCGTGATCGGCACTTTGTTGAATGCCGTGGGAATCGGAGCCGGAGGAATCGCCGGGCTGGTCGGCCGACGAAATTTGCGGCCCGAGACTCAGCAACGCGCCCGGACGCTGTTCACGGCCTTGACGGTCGCCACCGCCGCCTACCTGACTTGGCAGGGGTTGACGGGTCCCCTGGGCAACGTTTTGAAGCAGATCGTCATCGCCGGACTTTCCCTCAGCGTGGGAAGCTGGATGGGACATCTCCTCGGACTGCAACTGGGTCTGACTCGTTTAGTTCGTTGGGCGCAAGGAACATCGGGCCAGACCGCCACCACCACCGATTCCACGACCTTTGCGATGCAAGCCGTGGTTTTTGCCGCCAATCCGTTGGGATTCGTGGGCGCATTCGTGGAGGGGATAGCGGGGAACTGGGAAATCCTGGCACTCAAGGCCGGGCTCGATGCGCTGGCCGCGTGGGGATTCACCGCGGCGGGAAGCCGCGAGGTCCTGCTCTCGATTCTCCCGCTGGCCGCCGTTCAAGGAACGATGACCCTGTTGGCGGGCGCCCTTTCTGAACGGTTTCTGACCCCACCGATGATCGCCAGCGTGCAAGTCATGGGTGGGGTGTTGGTCCTGGTGGTGGCGCCGGTGGTCTTCGGTTGGCGGAAGGTTCCGCTGGCCAACTACTTGCCGGCGTTGGTCCTGGCGCCGTTGCTGACGGCATGGTGGCCCTAGGCTGACGGTGGGGCCGACGTAACCCTCTGACCAGACCCTTCTTTCGGCCGTTGGGGCAGGAGGTTGGAAGCGGGCCCAGCTTGAATGGGTCCTTGAACGGCGGGCCAACCACGAAGCTCCCAAGGCCAAACTCCAAATCCCAAAGAAGCTCCAATCCCCCATCCCAATGAGTCACTAAGCCTCTCCCCCCCCGATACGGCCAGACGCCGCAGTCTAGTGTGGACTGAGCCGGATGGCGGTGCCTGGGAGTTTTGATCTGGGAACTTCTTTGGAGCTTGGAACTTGGCGTTTGGAGCTTTCGCCCCCCTCGGTCTCGGTACGGACCCATTCAAGCTGCGCCCTTGGTTGGGAACAGATTTTCGGCATTTTCCGGATTTCAGGCTGGTCAAAAGAGGGGAATTCGTGCTAGTGAATTCCTTGTCGTGAACAACCTGCGCCTACCTACTCTTTCGGCAGCCCTGCTCGGGGTTGTGATCCATTCCCATGTCCAGGCTCAAGTCGCCTTCTCGCTGACGGCCATCACAGATTCCTCGTTGGGCGCAGGAAACCAGAGTTTCTATTTAGAGCCGTTTTTGGACGCCGATTTCTTCGCCGGTTACCAGAATGTGATCTTGAGCTCGGCCCAAGGTTTTTCTGGAGCCTTGGCGAAGTTCGATGGGTTTCCTGACACGTCCATCATTTTCTCCACGTCCGACTACGACGAACTCCTGAACGAGATTGGGTTTGCGGGAACCGAGGCCCAGTGGAACGCCGCCGGCTCGCCGCCCATCCCCAAATGGACTCTCACGCTCGACGCTGGATTGCCGAGCGAGACGGAGTATCAGTTTGGACTCTTTGCCAACGACTTGGCTTCCGGCCCGTCTCCGTCTTTCGACCTGACTCCGCCCGATGGGGCTACGGTGCTTCAACAACCCACCTTTCAATGGGATCTGATCCCGGGGAATGTCTTCACTCGCATCGAGTTCTACCCAACCGATCCCTCCGGGTTCCAGGAGGTGCTCTTCGCCAATGGCGAGACGACCTGGACTCCGTCCCAGCCGTTAGACGTCGGACCCGGCGAACTGGTGGTCACCCAACAAAGTGACGTGCAGTCTCCGCCCTCGGTCACTGATTTCACCTGGGGTGACACACCCGTCAACGGGTCGGGTGACTTGTCGGAAATCTTGATCAGCGCGTATCAGCAGTCTCTCGTCGTCTATAATCTGACCGTGGTGCCGGAGGCTCGTGAATGGGCACTGCTGACCGGTCTGGGCTTGGCCGGTTTCGCCTTGATCCGCCAGCGCCAACGGAACCGGTGATCCCGGTCGGTTAGTCGCCGTAGTCCAATCCAGGGGAGCTGGTTCGTTTCGCACGGGACGCGGCGAACCGCATTCGTTGGCTTCCTTGTCGCGTTCTCTCCGCTCCTCCCGAGTCTTGTTTATCCCGCCTGGTCCACGCCATTCTCCGGCGTGCGAATAAGACCTCTGCTCGTCCCGGTATTGACTACCACCGTGTCCTGGCTCGTCTCGCTTCATGCCGACGAAGGCATGTGGTTGTTTACCAACCCCCCTCGCCAGCACCTCCAAGAGCGTCACAACTTCGAGATCACCGACGCCTGGCTGCAGCACCTGATGAAGTCCTCCGTCCGTTTCAATTCCGGCGGGTCGGGCAGCTTCGTCAGCGAAGATGGACTCGTGTTGTCGAACCACCACGTCGGCGCCGATGCCATCCAAAAACTGAGCACTGCGGAAAAAGACTACCTCCGGGACGGCTTCCAAGCCCGGCGGTTGGAAGACGAGCTCAAATGCGTGGACCTCGAACTGAACGTCCTGGAGTCCATCGAGGATGTCACCACCCGGGTCAACGCGGCCGTTCCGGCCAGCGCTTCGGCCGATGAAGCCGTCCTGGCCCGGCGCAAGGTCATGGCCGAAATCGAAAAGGAATCACAGGACCAGACCAGCCTCCGGTCCAACGTGATCACGCTGTATCAGGGGGGCGCCTATCACTTGTATCGGTTCAAGCGCTATACCGACGTCCGCCTGGTTTTCGCGCCCGAGCACTCGGTGGCGTTTTTCGGCGGCGATCCCGACAACTTCGAATTCCCCCGGTACAATCTCGATGTCGCTCTCTTCCGCGTTTATGAGGACGGCCAGCCCGTCCGGGCCGCACCTCATCTGGCCTGGTCTAAAAACGGCGCGCAGGAAGGAGAACTGACGTTCGTTTCCGGCCATCCCGGCCGCACCAGCCGCCTGCTCACCCTGGCGGAGCTCGAGTATCTTCGGGACATCCAGTATCCCTACACGCTGGGACGGCTGAAACAGCTCGAAGTGCTCCTCCAATCCTGGAGCGGGCGTAGCGGGGAGAATGCCCGGCGGGCCAAAGATGATCTATTCGGCTACCAGAACTCACGCAAGGCCCTTGACGGGGGAATGGCCGGCCTGCTGGATCCGGTGCTCATGGGGCGCAAAGCCGAAGCGGAAAAGCAGTTCCGCCTGCGGTTGGAGACGGCCGGGGAATATCCGGACGCCTTGGCGGCCTACAATCGGATCGCCGCGGCCCAGGAGGAAATTGCGCGAATCGCCCTGCGTTACCGGCTCTTGGAGGTCGAGCACGGGTTCAACAGCGTCAGTTACTCGATCGCGCGCAACCTGCTCCGGGCCGGCGAGGAGCGACCGAAACCCAATGGTGAACGCCTGCGGGAATTTTCGGACTCCCAACGCGAATCGTTCGAACTCGAGCTGTTTTCCGACCAACCTCTCTACGAGGACCTGGAGATTCTAAAACTGACCGATGCTTTGACCACGCTGGCCAACCGCTTGGGCGCCTCCGATTCGACGGTGCAACAGGTGCTCGCCGGCCGATCGCCCCGGGCCCGCGCGGCCGAACTCGTGAAGGGGACCCAGGTCCGCGATGTCACGTTCCGGAAGAAGCTGTACGAGGGCGGGGCCGATGCGGTCCGCGCCGCCAACGACCCCCTGATCGAGCTGGCCCGCGCCATTGATGCCGAGTCCCGCGAGCTGCGGAAACAAATCGAGGCGCAGAGTGAGATCAAACAACAAGCGCAGGCCGCCATCGCCAAGGCCCGCTTTGCCCTGGACGGAACGGGAAGTTATCCGGACGCCACCTTCACCTTGCGGTTGGCGTTCGGCGTGATCCAGGGATTCGAGGAAAGCGGTCGCCGCATCGCGCCGTTTACCACTTATACCGGCTTGTTCGAGCGGAACACGCTCATGAACAACCAACCTCCGTTCGACCTTCCCGAGCGCTGGTTGAAAGGCAAGTCCGCCCTCGACCTGAATACCCCCCTCAATTTCATCAACACGGCGGACATCATCGGCGGCAACTCGGGCAGTCCGGTCGTCAACCGCGCGGGCGAATTCGTCGGCGTCATCTTCGACGGGAATGTTTATTCGTTAGTCTTGGATTTTGCCTACGACGACCTGCACGCCCGCGCCGTGAGCGTGGACAGCCGGGCCATCACTGAAGCGCTGGACAAGATCTATGGTGCGCGGGATCTGGTGCAGGAATTGAAGAGCGGAAAGCGGAGCTATTGAAGCATTGCGGGACGCATACCCCCTCTGCCGTCCCGACCGACATGACTCAATGTCATGGATAAGCAGAGGGCATTATGCCGCCCACGTCTTGACCGTGGTTGGTTCTGCTTCACGCTGGAGAAGCGCGATTCTGGCCTCGGAAACCTCGGGCCATCGTTGCGCGTCTTTTCCGTCGTATGCTTCAGCCGTTGTCTCCAGACCAGTGGAACTTCGAAAAGGCGGCGCACTTGGTGAATCGCGCCGGATTCGGAGCCCCGCCCGACGAGATCGAGCAGGTGGCACGCCTCTCCCCGTCCGCGGCCGTCGCCGCCTTGGTGGACTGGAACAAAACACCCGATGCCACCGCCCATCCGGCTTGGGCTCAACTCGATCCGGACCGGGCCGCCAAGCTGAAGGCGTATCGTGAAGCCGTCGGCGAGGAACGACGACGGCTGCAGAAGGAACGCGACCGCGACCAACGCGAGCGCCTGCTTGAGCTCCAGTTCTGGTGGTTGCAGCGAATGGCCAACGGACCTCGGCCCTTACAGGAAAAGCTCACGCTGTTCTGGCACGGTCATTTTGCCACGAGCGCCGCGAAGGTTCGTGAGCCTTATCTCATGTGGCGCCAGAATGACCTGTTTCGTCGGCACGGCGCCGGTTCCTGGCGCCGCTTGCTCGACGCGGTCACTCGCGATCCCGCCATGCTGATTTGGCTCGACCAAGGTCAGAGCCGTCCGCCTCATCCCAACGAGAATTACGCGCGCGAACTCCTGGAATTGTTCGCCCTGGGTGAAGGTCACTATTCCGAAAGTGACGTAACCGAAGCGGCCCGAGCCCTCACGGGATTGACGCTGGACCGCGTGAAGTTGGAGCCCGTGTACCGGCCGCGCCTCCATGATCAGGGCGAGAAGACACTGCTCGGTTGGACCGGCAAGCTGGGAGTGGAGGACGTCCTCGACCTCGTCGTGGATCATCCCGCCGCTGACCGGTTCATCACCGGGAAGCTATGGACTTTCTTCGCCGGTTCGACGCCGTCGCCCGAGCTGCATGAGGCTCTCACCGCGGAATTCCGCCGCACTGAGCGCACGTTCGCGCCCTTCCTGCGAACCTTGTTGCTGGCGGAAGAATTCTATTCCCCGGAGGTGATCCGGCAGCAGATCAAGAGCCCGGTGCAACTTTTGGTCATGGCCTGCCGGCAACTCGAACGTCCCTTGCCTCCGGCTCCGGTCTGCACCGAGGTCCTCCGCTTTCTGGGCCAGAATTTGTTCAATCCCCCCAACGTGAAGGGTTGGGATGGTGGCATCGCCTGGATCAATACCCACACCCTGCTAAGCCGGCACAACCTCGCCCTGCTGCTGGTAACGGGTCAGAACTTGATGGCGGGAGCCCAACGCAAGCCGGCGAAGTCCATTGGCGCCGTCGATCTAGACCACCTCTTCTCTCGGGAGGACCGCACTTCGGCCGACCCACTTCTGGCGGCCGCGGAACGACGCTTCCTCAATGCCCCACTCAAATCCCGCGAGCGCCAAGTCTTGCTCGACTATCTTGCCGCGCAGGGAGAACTGGATGACAACGACCTCCTTGGCCTCCTTCGTCTCCTGCTCTGCACCCCGGACTATCAACTAACCTAACATCCCCTTCTCCGCTTCCTATGCCTCCTCTTCACACTCGCCGCTCCTTCCTGCGTTCCACCGCCCTGGGCGGAGCGCTGACCTGGACGGTCCCCTCCTTTCTCGCGGCTACCTTTGACCAGCTTCACGCCGACGCCGCGGACCGCGCCATCGCCACGCCGACCGGCAAGGACTCATCCATCCTCGTGGTGCTGCAGCTCGCCGGCGGCAACGACGGACTCAACACCGTCATCCCGTTCGCCGACGACGAGTACCATCGCGCGCGACCCGCATTGGGGCTCAAGGCGGACGAGGTGCTTAAGCTGGATGACCGGTTTGGGCTCCACCCTGCCCTGGCCGGATTCAAAACGCTTTTCGACGAAGGCCAGCTCGGCATTGTCCAAGCGGTGGGATATCCCAACCCCAACCGGTCTCACTTCCGCAGTACCGACATCTGGATGACTGCGACCGACAGCGACCGGTTCAGCAATTTAGGCTGGCTGGGCCGTTACTTCGACCACGCCTGCGCGGGCGCGGATCCCACCGTGGGCATCGCTATTAGACGTCAGTTGCCGCTGGCCTTTGCGGCGAAGAAGCCCACCGGCGTTGCCTTGGAGAATCCCGAGGCCTATCGATTCGCCGATCGCGACCAACCGGAAGCGGACGAGATGGCGGGCAGCGGGAAGTTCTACCGGCAGATGAATGAGGCCTTCGACGACACGGCCCTGGAAGACGCCGCCAATTCGGGAAGCACGATCGACTTGGCTGATGGCACGGCAGCACCGGCGACCGGTTCACCATTGGACTTCCTCGAACGCACCTCTCTTGATGCCCAGGTGAGTTCGGATCAAATCCGTTCGGTCACCGCCCGGGTGCGCAATCAAGTAACCTACCCGTCATCGAAACTGGCCAATGATCTGAAGCTGGTGGCCCGCCTGATCGCCGGAGGCCTGAGTACACGGGTCTATTACGTTAGCCAGGGCGGCTACGACACCCATACCAACCAAGCGGCCACCCATCGGCGTCTGCTGGGTGAACTGGGTGAGGCGGTGGCGTCGTTCATGGCCGACTTGGCCGCGTTGAAGCAGAACGAGCGGGTCTTGTTGTTGACCTTCAGTGAATTTGGCCGGCGCGTGGCGGAAAACGGCAGCGGGGGAACCGATCATGGCGCGGCGGCGCCGCTCTTCGTCGTCGGTTCGAAGATCAAGGCCGGCCTGCATGGACCTAGCCCATCGCTGGCTCCGTCCGCGCTGCTCAACGGAGATATTCGGTTCCAGACCGACTTCCGCAGCGTTTATACCGGCGTGCTCAGCGATTGGCTGAAAACGCCGGCGGACAAGGTACTCGGCCGCAAGTTCACGCCGGTTCCGCTGTTGGGGTGAGGCGTGAGGCGTGAGGCGTGGAGCGTGATGAAGAACGCAGCGCCAGCGGCCTTCAGCGGGCTCCGGTTCGTTCCGACTTCCGCGTTCCCGCTTCCGATTTGGCTCCGCGCCAATGACGTGCTTGCCGAGGAGGAAGGCCGGTCGCACGCCCCATGACCTGTTCCTCATCGATGGGCTTCCCCCTCAGCCATGCCGGACGATCACTGCGTCCGGTCCGACGATAATCGCGGCCTAACGGTCCCTCACTCTCATCTGCAGAGCGGCCCAGTTCGTTTCGCAAAAATCGGTCCAGCAGCTCGAATTGACGGGTCAACGCAATCCCGCTCGTCTTCACCCCTTGCGTGGGCAGCCAGTCGGCAAAGCGCAGAAACGACCCGAACGGTGAGTCTTCGGCATTCCTCCACAGCAGAGGCAGGCTTTCCGTAAAACGACCGCTGTTGCCGAACAGGTCCCAGAAACCGGCGAACCGCCGCAACCGCGCCAGCGTGGTGAAATCCAAATCG
>CAYYSX010000208.1:0-10894 GCA_964474315.1 uncultured Verrucomicrobiota bacterium
ATCCAAAGCGGCGGAAACCGCCGCACTCCACATTGGGAGCGCCTCTCGGCGACCTGCGGTGTCCGGCTTCACTCTCATCGAACTTATTATCAGTACGGCCCTGATCGCGATCGTTTTGGCGGGAGCTTACGCGTGCCTGAATGCCGGGATTTCGAGCCAAAAGGTCGTCGAACCGAGGACGGAGGTTTTGCAGACGGCGCGGGTTGCCTTGAGCCTGATGAGCGCCGATGTGCGGGGCGCCACGGCGCTGCCCAAAGGCGCGCCCTTTCTCGGAACCCGCCGGCTCATCGGCGACGTGTCGGCCGATGTGATGGATTTCGCCACCCACCATTACACCCCGCGGCGTCCGGGCGAAGGCGACTTCTGCGAGATGAGTGTTTTCGTGGACCGCGATCCGCAAACCGGGCGGCTGACTCTTTATCGCCGGCGCAATCCTCGCCTGGCGTTTGATCCCCTCTCCGGGGGTGTCCGCGAAGAGTTGGCGACGGGTGTCGCGGGCCTTCGCTTGGAATACTACGACGGTTGGGATTGGTATGAATCCTGGGGAGATCCCCAGGCCGGTTCGCTCAAATCGGAGGTCTCCACGCCCAAGCCCAATGAGATTGGTCTGCCGGAGGCCGTGCGGATCACGTTGATGTTGGAGGCCAACCCCTCGGCAGTCCGCGCCGAAATGGAAGAACCGGAACGGAAGGAACCGCCGCTGACTTTTCAAACGATCGTGAAGATCAATATCCCCCGATCTTCGTCATCCTCCTCGGCGTCCTCAACTTCGACTTCTCCCGACAACTCAGCGTCTCCGATGCCGGCCAATTTCTGATCTTCGCCTCATGAACCGATTCGAAGCCTGCCCGACCAACCTTCGTAGCCGCCGAGGGCACGAGGCGCACCTTGGAGTGCGGTGCTCGGCGCCGCTTTGGATTTGGGCAGGGGGAGACGGCCAACCGGGAAGAACCTCCGGGCGTTCTGGCCGCGTTCTATCCAGAGCGGCGGAAACCGCCGCACTCCACATCGGGGCTCCAGTCGCGAAACAAGTCAGCGCCTCCTCCCGTCGGCGATCTACGGGCTCCGTGCTGATTGGCGTTCTGTGGTGCGTGGTGCTGCTGTCGGTCATCGTCATCGGAATTCTGCACACCTCGCGGCTGGATCTTACCGTCGGCAAGTTTCACGCGGATCGCATTCAAGCGCATTACCTCGCCCTGGCCGGGGTGGAGAAAGCCAAAGCGTTGCTCTTCCAGGACGCGGCGGAACGGAGCCGGTCAGGCGTTCACCACGGACCGGGCCTTTACCACGCGCCGGAAGTCTTTCGTGACGTTCCGCTCGGCCGAGGACGATTCCAGGTCGTGCGTTCCGGAACTTCGGAAGAAGGCGGCGGGCTCGTCTTTGGAGTCTCCGATGAGGAAAGTCGGCTCAACATCAACGTCGCCGACGTGAATCAATTGACGAATATCATCGGCCTGACCTCGGACATCGCGGCGGCGATCGTGGACTGGCGGGACGGCGACAACGCGGCGTCCCCCGGCGGCGCGGAAGAAGACTATTATGCTTCATTGCAGCCACCGTACCTTCCCCGCAACGCGGCGTTCCCCACCGTGCGGGAACTGCTGATGGTTCGGGGCATCACGCCGGAACTTTTGGGAAGTACTTCGCCGCCGTCGCCGGCCGATCCCGATTCCGCGGAAGAGGGCGACACGGCCGCCGCGGTGGATCCAGGATGGTCCTCGCTGCTGACGGCGCATTCGGGCGTGGAAGACGTGGATGCGTCGGGCACCACCCGTGTGAATATCCAAACGGCCGACGTTACGGCGTTGACCGGCATCCGCGGTATTACCGAACCCATCGCTCGATCAATCATTGCGCACCGCGAGCGCGAGCGTTTTGAAAGCCTTGCTGACCTTTTAGAAGTGAGAGCCGCGCCGCCGGGCAATCAAAACCGCAACAACCAGCCAACGGGCCCGACGTTGATCGACGAACGACTCCTAAAGGATATCGCCGACCATTTGACCGTCGAGGAGCGCAGCCAGATCCAGGGCGCCATCAACGTCAATACCGCGGGCGTCGAAGTCTTGCTGTGCCTGCCCGGCGTGACTCGACCGTTGGCCCAAGCGATCGTGGCGCAGCGCCAGGCCAACGGCGCCTTTCCCAATGTTGCCGCTCTGTTGGAAGTGCCCGAAATGACTCGGGAGTTGTTCAAAGAACTAGCGCCCTTGATTTCGGTCCGATCGGAAACATTCCGAATCTTGAGCGAAGGCCGGGTTGGATCCCGCGGAACTCGCCAACGCATCGAAGTGGTCGTGCATATTGGACGCAACACGGTCAGCACACTGGCCTATCGGGAGGATGACTTATGAAAACGCCTCCGTGGCTGGAATTCAAACGGATTGCCGCCGAGCTGCGGTCGGACTCGTTTCACGCTCGATCCAACGGAGACGGAGCCGAGGTTCCGCTCCAGCGCGGGGCCGATGGCCATCTGACGTCCGAATGTGCCGAGGGAATTGCCGACGCCGTGCGAAAACTGGCCGGTGGCAAGTCGTGGCTCTCCCGCGTCAAAGTGGTCTGCGCCATTCCCGCGCGCGGCTTGATTGTCCGACCACTGTGGTTGCCCGCGGCGCCGGCCGCCGAGATTCCCCGCCTGTTGCAGTTGCAGATCGAGAGCGAATTCCCGCTGCCGCCCGACGCCTTGGCCTGGGGTTGGATTCCCCGTCCCGCCTCCCCCGAAGCTCCGGCTGACGGCCGGCAAGAAGTGTTGGTCGGCGCGGTGCGGAAGGAAGTCACGGATGAATTAGCGGCGGTCCTGGCGCGGGTCGCGGCCGAGGTGGTCTTCACTCCGGCATCGCTGGCGCGTGTGGCGCTCGTTCCCACGGACACGGCGGCGTATTCACTCCTCGACCTTGGACCAACTCAATCCGAGCTCACCGTCTGCGAATCCGGGACGGCCCCGACGATTCGACTGCTTTCCTGGGGGGAGAATCAGCTTGCCGAGAGCTCAGAGAAGGAGACGGAGGACGGACAGCCCGGTGGGATCGATTTGGTCAAACGTCTCGTCGGGATGCTTCCCGCGACTGCGAAAAGACTTCCCCTGTTCCTTTCCGGGAAACCATTGATCACGGAGCGCCTCGCGGGATTAATCACCGCGATCCCGGAGTTCGGCGGATCGGTCAAATGCCTGAGCGTTCCGGCTGCTCCGGGCCAGACGGCGGCCATTGCGGGACTAAGCCAAGAACGGACGGTTCAGAGCGCGTCGTTGCCGGCCAACGGTCGAACCAGCCGGAGCCCGACCACCAACGAAGCGTTGATCGAACTTCGCACGAAGCCGGCCGAGGTCGCCGGCGGATCGGACCGGAAACTTCCGCGCCGCCCCATTATCTTCGCTGCCGCCCTATTACTCGCGGTCCTGTTCTTTCCGTACGCCGAGGCGCTGCTGCTTCAGCCCGCTCTGGCGCGACGCATCGCAACGCTGAAGACCGAAAGCACTCAACTGACCACCATCGATCGGGAGCTGAGTTTTCTGCAATACCTCGAGCAGAATCAGGCGCCTCACTTGGACGCCGCCTTCGTCATCGCTCAAGGGACGCCCCCCGGCGCGCGCATCGAGACGCTGAATATGAATCGTCAGGGCGAAGTTTCCCTGTCCGGTTGGCTGCGTGACCCCAATCAACTCGGTGACTTTCGTTTGAAGCTCGTCAACTCGGGCTTCTTCTCGACGGTTGTGGTCGAGGACCAATCTCCGACGCCCGACCGGCAACGAATCAACTTCCGCATCAATGCGCGCTGGAAGGACGCGGCCGAACGCGCCGCGCTAAACCTGGGACCCGAAGTGCCTGACCCCGCGTCGGCAAAGTCGGGTGCATCGGACCTCGTGGCCGGCCCTTCCTCTTCGCCTCGACCGCCTCCCGCCGTGCCTCAATGACCCGCCCGATCTACGTCTAATTCTGCTTCCTACCGTATGACCTTCCCGAAACTAACCGACCGCGATCGTCGTACGGTACGAATCGCCGCCCTGGGTTTGGGCCTCTATTTTACGTTGTTCTTTGGGTTCAAAGTTTGGGGATCCCTGCGGGAGCGGCGCGCCGAATACGCCCAACTGCGGCGTGAGGCCGCCACCCTTCGGCAGAAATTCGATCTCTATCATTCGCGCACCGTTCGTCTGGAACGCTTGATGGAGTCGTTTCAAATGGATCCCGCGCAGCTCAATCCTACCACGCTCGTCGCCGATGCCAGCGCGGCGCTTCAGCAGGCAGCCATGCAGGGCGGGTTGCAGCTTGGACCCATTCGCGAGACCCTGTCGCGCACGTCCGAACGCGAGTTGGGAACCATTCGCCTGGAAGCGGCGGGGCAGGTGCCTCAGCTCATGACGTTCCTTCATCGCCTGCACGGCCTCGGATTCCCGCTGATCATCGATTCGCTGCAATTCTCCCCGGATCCGCGCCGGCCGGGATTCATCAAGGTCAATTTGGGCCTGATTCTGCTGAACTACGAACGGTGGGATGAGAAGGAGGCGTCCCATGCCTAGCCGATTCGAACGACCGCTTCGGGCGCTGGCTTACGGGCTCGCCGCGATTCTCTTGGCGCAACTGGTCCTGCTGGTCGTGCGACGAAACCCCTTGGCAGGACTCGAAGTGCCCACCCCGCCGCGGTGGAGTCCCGACACCAAGGACCCGCCGGGCGAAGCGGCGTCCACGGCTTCCCTGAAGACGACGAAGGTATTGGCGGGAGCGACGAATCAGCTTTCGGAAACGAATACGGCGAGCAGTACGAACCTGACCGGTTCAACTAACCTGATTGGTTCAACTAATATTTCCTCCGCAACTAATGGGACTGATACGCTCCCTTCAGTCGCCCAAACCAACGCTCTCGGCGACACGAACCTCGTGGCCATCACGAATCTTTTCACTGGAACGAACCGGGTTGCCGGAACCAATGCTCCGGCCGGGACCAATCTCGCCACCGCCACCAACCTGATCGCCGCCGCGCCATCGCCGATGCCCCCTCGGCCGCCCATGGGCGGACCAGGGCCGATACCGATGCGGCCTCCGCGCCCGTTGCCGCCGGTCAGCCAGGCCCGGATCGATCGTATTACCTCCAGTGAAATGCTCGCTCCCGTTTTTCGGCCACCGCCGATGGCGCTGCTCGGCATTGCCGGACATCACGCTTTTATTCGCACGCCCAACGGACAGTCGGCCCTGTTGCGCGAAGGGGGCGAAAGCGACGGAATCAAACTCCTTCGCCTCGGCACCAACCGCGTCTTGATCGAACAGGCCGGCGAAAAAAAGGAACTGACCATCTTTAATGGCATCGGCAGCCCCAGCCTTCTCCCTCCATGAATCGCCTTAACATTCTGATGAGCCCGCTTCCGTCACGCCTGCTGACGAGCCTCGCCGCACTCGCCCTCAGCACCTTGATTGCGACCGCGCAGCTCCCGCCACCACCCGGGGTGGACGCGGCGGCGACCCCGTCCACCGATGCTCCGGTGCCACTGTCCGCCAACGAAGAAATCCAGGTCAGCTTCCAAGGGGCCAATATCGACATGATCGTCCAGTGGCTTTCGGAGACGACGGGCAAGAGCGTCGTGAAGCATCCCCAAGCCCAATGCCAAATCACCATCACGAGTTCCCAAAAGCTGCCGGTTCGCGAAGCCATCAATTTGATCTATCGCGCGCTCGGACTGGAAGGGTTCACGGCGGTGGAGTCAGCCACCTCCATTTTCATCGTGCCCGAGGGAAAAGAGCCCCGCATGAGCCCTCGGCTGGTCGATGCCGAAAGCCCGGGCATTCCCGAAGGCCGTCAGCAGCTCGTGAAGATCTTCCAATTGAAATCGGTGCCGGCGGCCGAGATGCGGGAAAAGGTTCGCGGCGCCCTTTCGGAAAAGGCGACCGTCGAGATCAACGATCGCTCCAATCAAATCATTATCACCGACTACAACGAGAACGTCTCCCTCGTCGCCAACCTGATCGAGCGCTTGGACACTGACCAGCCCGGCGACCTCACCGTGCGGGTGATCCCGCTCCGGCACGCCAGCGGTAAGGATCTTGTCAAGGAGATTACTCCGCTTTATCAGAAGTTAAGCGGCAAGCCTTCGAGCGAGCCGGTCGAAGTCAGCGCCAACGAACGCTCCAACTCGTTGATCATCCTTTCCAGTGAAGCCAATTTCCGCGCGTTGCAGCGCATCGTCGAAACCCTCGACACCGCCGATGCGCAGGAGAAAATCATGCGCTTGTTCCCGCTGCAAAACGCCGACGCCGAAGATGTCGCGCGCCAACTCAAGGAACTGGCCAGCGATCAATCGAACAATCGGCCTCGTTACTATTATTTCGGCCCCGAAACGCAGCAGGCAGTCGGCAAGATGAACATCGTCGCCGACCGCCGTCGCAACACCGTCGTCGTTCAAGCGCCGCCTGGACAGATGGTCAGCATCGCCAAAACCATCGCCGCGCTAGACGAGCCGGTCGGCGGCGAGGCTCTGGCTCCGAAGATCTATCCGTTGAAGTATGTGAGTGCGGTCGATATCGAAGACATTCTCAATGAGCTGTTCCTCAAAAAACAGCAGCCGCGCACGTACTTCTTCTACGACGAACCGCCGGAGCCGACCGCCGATCGTGATGTCGGGCGGCTTTACGGCAAGGTGAGAATCACCAGCGAACCTTACTCCAACGCGATCATCATCACCGCGAACTCGCGCGAGAATCTTCAGGCCGTGGAGGATGTGTTGCAACAGCTCGACGTGCCCTCGTCCAACGGCGAAAGCACCTTCCGAGTGGGCCTCAAGTATGCCAAGGCCGTCAACGTGGCCAACAACATCAATGTGCTGTTCGCCAAGGGCGGTTCGCCGGCCCTGCGCCCGGTGGCGCCGGTCAATCCCCAGAATCCCCAGCCGCAACAAGCCAATCAGCAGAACAACTTCCAAAGCCAAAACAGCACGCCGCTGGAGCGGGAGACCAAAGACGATCTCTACTTCCCGTGGCTCGGTGGCCAGCCGGAGACCCTCCGCGCCGGTGACCGCTCCGCCGGCCGGCAGATCAGTGACTTGGTGGGGCGCGTCCGCGTGGTTCCCGATCACCGCAGCAACTCCATCTTGGTGTCCGCCAATGTCCACCTCTTCCCGCAGGTGGTAAAACTGATCCACGAACTCGATATGCCAACCGCTCAGGTCCTGATTGAAGCGCGGATCGTGGAAGTTTCGACCGACGCGATGGATCGTCTCGGCGTACGATGGTCGCCGGATGGCAGCCAGACTTTTACCGCGGAGGATTACGACAACTCCATCATCGGAAGAACCCGAATGAACTATCTGCGTGGGTTTGGCGGCAACACCGAAGTCAACGCCCCCGATCGCGGCGGAGTGAACATGCTCCGCTCGGGCTTGCTGGACGTGTCGGTCAACCTCGACGTGCTGATTCAATTCCTGAGGAAGAACACCGATGCCAGCGTCCTGGCCGAACCGCAAATCAGCGTCGAAGACAACGAAATGGGAAAATTGTTCGTCGGCTCGCAGGTTCCCTTCATCTATCAAAGTCAGAATACGGAAGCCGGCAGCCTCAATCAGAGTTTCACTTACAAGGATGTGGGAATCATCTTGGAAGTGATTCCTCATATCAATGTGACCGGGGATGTCTTGCTGCGGATTCGGGTGGAGTCTTCCACGATCGTCCCTGGTGAAACCATCTTGGGCGGCGCGGTGATCGACGCCCGCACCTTCCGCACGGACATGACGGCCAAGAGCGGGGAAACGATCGTGCTCGGCGGCATCATTCAGAAGCAGTTCTCCGAAACGATCCGGAAAGTCCCGATTTTGGGCAGCATTCCCGGCCTGGGTTGGGCTTTCAAAAAGAAGGACAAGACCGCGCGCGAAGTGGAACTCTTCGTCTTTTTGCGCCCGCGCGTCATTCGCACCGCCGAAGACGCCTTGAAGGCCGAGGCCGAGATCGAAGCCAAGACGCCGATGATCCAGAAGTGGTTGCAGCAAACGGATCGTCAAAAATCCACTAACATGATCGAGCAGCCGAGTCCGTAAGATGCCGATACACTGGGAAGAATTGAAAACGCCTTCCAGGCCTGGTGGGTTCAAGTCGCAAAGCCAAGGCACCACCACCACTAAACCACGGCGGGCATAGAAGTACGCCGTTCGCGCATCGGCAGGCGCGAACGATTCCACCTTCGTCGTGGCGTCGTGCCACGCGGGCCATTTGGCTTAGAGGAAGGCGAATTGGCTCATCGATGGTTCAAGGTTTGCTTGGCTTCTTTCAGCACGGCGAGCATTTCGTCGAAGGACAACGGTTCGTTCCAGCCCAACGACGCGGGCGATAGCCCGAGGTCGATGTCCTCCGAAAAACGTTGGATGGCCGCGAAGACCTTCGACAGCGAGGTGCCGCCTTTGAAAACACAGTTTCCGTCCAACCCCGGCGTGGCAAAAATCCGCCCCAGCAGCCAGCACACCCAGAAATCCTTTTCCACGATCACCGACGGCGTGTCCGTCCGCTGGTTCGTCCGGGCATAGGCGGCCTGTTTCTCCTCATCCGGCAGTTGGGCAAAATGGCGGCTCATGGGGTGGACTCCGGTTCTTCCGCGATGTGACGCAAGTGAGGATGCATCCACGCGGGCGCGAGGGCGAGGTCCGCCAGCAACTGGCGCTTGTGCTCCGGTTTCAATTCCCTGCGCAGGCGCCCCAAGCTCGCCGTGGTGACGTGCCGCCGGCCGATGTTGGCCAGCGCGGAGATCGTCATGCCGGTCACCCGGCCCGCGCCGGCCATTCTACGGGGCGAGCGGTGTTTGAACTCGATCACCGCCTTGCTGCCCATGATCGATACCTTGCGGGAGGGGCCGTCGGTATCGTAGATGGTTCGGGCGGGCACCTGCTCCGTCAGGCCCATGGCGTTGGCGGCATAGGCGCCGCCTTCCTGGATGCGCAGTCCGTCGCGCCGGGCGATCGCCTGCGCCACCTCGTCCGCTGCAGCCTTCAACGGGCCAAAATGCTGGCTCACCCGCGGGATGTAAAAAAGGCCCCGACGCGCCCGCTGGATCGCGCCCGCCCGGCACAGCCGGGCCAGCGCCTGATCCACCGCCGCCCGGCTGCCCATGTCCAGAAACTCCACCGAGGCAAAGACCTTCCCGGGCTCCTGCTCCCGGATGCGGGCGAGGATGCGATTTTCCAGATTGTCGTTGGAACGCGGGCGGGCCATTTCGTCAGAAAAACAATACGATTTTTCTGACGAAATCAAGGCCGAATGACAGCTCCCCGCGGAAGGCGCGGTGCTGGAGGGCGGCGAAGAGGGCGTCCAGCTCCGCCAGCGACGCGCGTTATGCACGGCGTCATTGCCCTGACGCTGGATGACGCGCGCCTTGGTGAAAACCGCCTCGCCCGCGACGGCCTTGAAGGTCGGCTCATGGATCAGCGCGCTCAGGTTGTCCTGATAGGGCAGCTTCAGCTTCGCGTCGTAGGTGTAGAGCCACGTCATCGCCCCCTCCAATGCCAGCCGCGCGTAAATGCACGCCACCCGAGGATCGGCGTGGACCAACGCCTCCGCCTTGCTCGCCGCTTCGTGCAAGCCGGGCCATTCGGGTTGGAGGAAGGTAAAGTTGCTCATGCAGTCTTACCAGATTTCAATCTTGTCCCTCAGATCGGGGAACTTTTTCGACAAATCACGCGCGTCGTCGTGTCTCGGAACGAAAACGCAGTCGATGTCGTCAAAGGGGAGCTTCAATCGGTGCTCCTTCGACAGCGCGTGGTGGTCCTCTTCGGTTACAAAACCGCTTTCACCACTCTGAAACCATTGGTTCACCAGTGCGGCTGGCGTGTGCCGCCACTCCATTTCTTCCTCAAACGCGAATGCCTCAAATGTGCCTTCGCGGATTGCTGCTCTATCAAGTTGTGTGCCGTTTGTTGACTTAACGAACGGTAGCAAGTCACGCACGAAAAATCCGTCGAGCTTCGCCAAATCAAAGCGAGGCTCCATGGCTAATCTTGCGGCGAGACGCTTCCCGATGCTGCTATCCTCATGCACATACCAGATGGGATTGATGTCGAGTTTATTTATGAGGTCCTTTGAAAAACCAAGGGCGTAATCGCCATAACGGACTCGGTGCGCTCTAGCTGCATCAAGCGGGATGTCGCAGAAACAGACTAGTGGAAAGGCCAGCGTCTGGCGCTGTCCTATCAACCATTCGAAATCCTCCTCACAATACCGTGGCCAGAGCCCGTTCTGAATCATGTCTTCCAGATGCTCTGGTTTCCGTGTGTAGTGAAACAGCCGGTGTTCTTTCGGTTCTCTCGATTCTTTAGTGTAATCACACATAAAAGTTGGATGTTTATAACTCGCCTTTGAAGACGCTATGTTGGAGGGCGGCGAAAAGGGCATCCAGCTCCGCCAGCGACGCGCGCTGTGTGGCCTTCAGCTTCTCCACCGCCGCCACCACCCGCCGAGCGAATTCGCGCTGCAAGGCGATGGAAGGACGAACGCGGGGAAGTTGTTTCAGGTCGGACAACGCAACGTTGTTAACGAGCGCGTGGCGGTCAAGAGCTTCAATTTTGGCTACGAGCAACCGAATCGCGTGCAGCAGCCAGAGTCGTTCAATGCCCGGTTTTGGGTCGATGCGAACGATTCGCTGATTGAGGAGCGCGTCTGGGCGTGCTCACTCGGCGATTCTGAAGCTTCCGGAAAGGGTTAATAGTAGGTCGCCTTTTCGCATGACGAATCGTTCCTGGTAGTCATCAGGCCAAAAGATGAAGTCGGTGTTCCTGACGGCATCGGCATTCTGAATGCGGATAATCGGAAGACCGACAGGGTCATTTGAGAACCGGTTCGCTTTCCATGCGAAACCAGAGAGGAAGGAACAGAAATCTTCCAGCACTCTGAAGTGGACCCCAAAATTCGGACCGGACGGTAAGTTATGGTTTTGCGGG
>CAYYSX010000209.1:0-7895 GCA_964474315.1 uncultured Verrucomicrobiota bacterium
AGCCTCCCGTGAGCACGAGCTATCCAAGCTTCCAACCCGGTTGCAAGGGCGGCGAGTCCTTCAAGTTCAGCGCTCCACCTCAAGCGCCATTTCCAGTCCAGATTCATCCAGCACACAGGTATGAAAACACAGTCTAAACCTCTCAGAGACCTCTCTATGAAGACACTATTCCAATCCCTCATTGCCCTGCTTTGCGCCACTGCGCTGGCGCAGGAGGGCAACGTCATTCCGTTTCAGGGCCAGTTGGCCAGCCAAGCCGGAGAGCCGCTGACGCCCACCACACCGGTGACCATCGTCTTCCGGCTCTACCAGACGCCGATCGGCGGCACGGCGATCTGGGAGGAGGCCCAACCCAATATTTCGGTCAACGCCGGTCGCTTCAGTGTGTTGCTCGGCTCACGTACGTTGTTGCCCGCACCAACCTACTTCAACGGCACCCTCTTTCTCGGGCTCACCGTTGATGATGGAGATCTCGCGACCACAGACGTTGAAATGCGACCCCGCCAAGCCTTGGTGCCCGTGATTTCCGCCAGCTACGCCAGGCACGCACAGAATGCAGACAAGCTGAACGGCTTCGATTGGAGCGAACTATTCGGTGTCAATACCCCATCGGGATCCGTCCTGCCCGAAAAGATTTCGGACGGGAGTTTGCCGGCAACCAAGCTCGTTCCCGACAGCATCACTTCCGTGCAGATCTCTTCCAGCACCATTTCGTCCGACAAGCTTGCGCTCAAGTCAATCACCGCGGAACAAATCGCACAAAAGTCACTGACGATAGAACTCCTCGCCCAGGAGGTCCTCGACCAACTGGTCCCTCCCGGGACCATTGTCGCCTTCGGTGGCCACCACGAGAATACACCCGCAGGTTGGCTGCTTTGCGACGGAACTGAATACGATTCTTCGCTGTATCCCAGGCTGCACGGAACCATCGCCCACTATTGGGGCGGCAAGGCAGGATTCACCTTCCGGGTCCCCGACCTTCGTGGCATGTTTTTACGCGGCCTATCACGGAATACGGGCAGAGATCCGGATATGGATTCACGGGTCAAGATTTGGGACGGCGAAGATGGTAATTTTGGCGGCAACGTAGGTAGCTACCAAGCGGATCAGTTTGCGTCCCATCGTCACTGGATCAAGCAAACCCAAGGGAATACAGACACTCCTGCGAGTGGAGGCCGGGGTTTTGCCACGTGGAACAATGGTCTTCGTCCTGGAGACAATGAGTATGTGGATCAAACCATTGATCCGGCGCCATATATCAAGAATGAGGGTGGAGCTGAAACGCGACCGAAAAACGTATATGTCAACTACATTATCAAATACTAATCATGCCTCCCACACTTCGATTCTTTTCATTTTCCACAGCAACATTAACCATGATTCATTTAAGAATGAAAGCCACTTCCGCATTGGTAACTATTTTATCATGTATCTCTTTTGCCATATTCCCCGGCAAACGGCTGAGCGCTCAATCGGTGCCCGGAATTCCTGAACCCGGTCTGCTGCTCTACGGCGCAGTAACAAACTCCAACGGAGGCACGCCCTGGTCCGAGGGGAGTGTCAGATGGACAGTCTCCGGGGGCGGATCGACTGCCCTCGTTGATTCGACGATGGTCAACGTGAACGGGCAGTACTTCTACCTCGCGCGGATGCCGTTCGAGACGCGCTCGGCGGGCGGGGTCAACTTTACCGCCACGCCCAACGTCCTCCCGCTGACGGATGTGGCCGCCGCGTTCACTCGTTCCGCGACTGTGTCCGGAACCGCGGCCACGATTATTCCGCCGGCCACCAGCGCCTTTTCGTTTGCCAAAAGCGACCGCGGACGCGTCGAACGCGTCAACCTCGCCGCCTCCCTGGCGCCCGACCCGGCCCTGGACACGGACGGTGATGGAATGCCGGACTGGATGGAACTCATAGCGGGAACCAATCCCAATGACCCCCATTCCGTGCTGAAGCTGTCCAGCGATGTCGAACCGTCCCTGAATGGGGGCCTGACCCTCACCTGGGCCAGCGTCAACGGAAAGACCTATCGGGTGAGTCACACCTTCGACTTGGGTCAGTCCTTTACCGCGTTGTCCGGGGACATCCCTTCCGGCGGCGCAACAACGAGCTTCACGGACGCGACGGCGACCGGCCCCGGCCCCTATTTCTATAGAATCTCCGTCGTTCCCTAGTCATTAGGGACCTTGAGCGACGTGACAGCGTAGCCGTGGGTGACTGTGTTGAAGGTGCTGGGGATCACCCACCCATCGGCCAGAGCAATGCAGCCGTTTTGGGTCTCCCGGATCCGCTCCCAGGGACGGTTCGAGCGGAGCCCGGGTGTTTGGAGCTTGGGTCTTTGGAACTTCTTTGGAGCTTGGAGTTTGGGATTTGGGATTTGGAGCTTGAGAACGGGAATTGGGCTCTCCTTTGAGCTCGGCCTGCTGTTTACGGACAATTTCAAGATGCGCCGCAGAGACTGGTTCGCGCCGCGGCCGGCCGTGACCCGAGGGGGCATGGGGAGCATCCTGATCGGTTATTCCCTGGCCAGCGCGGGAACCAGATGGGGCGGAATAAGATTAGAAAGTTGGGCCAGGACGATGGACTTGCTACGGGCTGAGTTAATGTGTTGGTAGGGGAAGCGTCAGGGTTTGGGCCGGACCTACCGATGGCCATTCAAAATGGTTGGGATTGGGGGCGACGGGTTCAAGGTTAACTTGGTTGGGTGACTGGCGGAGCAGGAACCTCGAGGGATAGAGACCCGGACAGCAGCCGAACGCGTTGTGGAAGGCGGTGCTGAAGTGACTGAGACTATTGTAGCCGACGGCGGCGGCGGCCTCGGTCACATTGCACCGGCCCGGTCGCAGGAGTTCGGCGGCGCGTTCCAGGCGGATCTGGCGAAGGTATTGCTGGATGGTCAACCCCACTTCATGTGAGAATAACCGGCTAAAATAGCAATGACTGCATCCGACCCGTCGTGCGAGTTCCTCCAGGCTCGGAGGTTCCTGGAGCTCGTGGCGGAGGATTTCCCGGGTTTTCTCCACTCGTTCCCTTCCAGCGCGTTGGGCCCGGGTACGGAACAGTTCACCGGCCGCCGGTTGGAAGAAGTAGAGCGCGGCCAGTTCGGTGGCTTTGGATCCGAACCAGGCGCGTTGCGCGGGAGCGAACACGGGCGGATGGCGGAGGCTCTCGACCAAATGGGTCAGTTCGATGCTTCCCGGATGAAAGCTTCTCGCCCAGTTGAGTTCCCGGGTGGGTTGGAAATCGTGCCACTAGCGTGTTCGTCCGGAGTGAACTGGGCTTGAGATGTCTAATTTGAAAAAAAGTCCTTCCGGCCGGTGATGAAAACACCCGAACAATTTGTGGCTGCACGCCGGGAAACCTCCTTCATCGGCGCCGCCGGTGGATCGATGACCTGGCACTCTATGTCTTGCGGTCGTTGCTCCAGGGAGTAGCCTCGGTGGCAGGCTCCAGTGCCGCTCGGAAGGGTGGCGGGCCGTGGTGCGTCAATAGACATGCACAGAATTGAACGAACGACATCATGACTGCTGAAGAAAAGCTCAAGTTTCTGGCGAAAGATCTTACCAAAGAGTTTCCCCGCAGCCCTCGCGACACTTTGGGCGGCTACGTTATCGCTGCCCGGGCGGTGGACAAATGTCGGGGCGTGCTCGCCGGCACCGGCGGCGAATATCATTCCGGTTGCCCGGTGGATGCCATGTTCCTCGATTTCGCCGAGATTCCCTACGAGACGTTTCGCGAGCAGGTGGCCACGGGCGCCAGCGATGCGGAAATCGGGGACTGGATTCAGAAGACAGCCAAGTCCCGCCCGCGGATCGAGATCATCCGCTGGAACAACGATCTACGGGGGAAGCGATTGAGCGAACTCCCGGACGGGGTCCAGGAGTACCTGGAGGACTACATCCCCAAGTTCGTCCCGCGCAATCGGCCCGTTTATGTGTTTTTCGATGTGTACGATCTGGAGGAACAACGAATTTAGTGACCAGAAAATAGAACCACATGAGAGCCCTGCCGATGAACTTGGCCTTGGTTTCCAGGATCAGGCGCAGGTTGTCCTTCGGATCGACGCCCCGGCTGTTCCGCGGCTGGGTCAGGTCGTCATGACGCAGTTCGGTGAAGGAAATGGAGCGGGATAGGTAGTTCTCCAGTACGGGCCTGGGCAGGGAGGCATCAAAACGAAAGTCTTGAGCCAAGACCGGACGGGCTCGGTGCGCGACGAGGCAAAGCAAATAGGTCGCCAGCAAGCCGCGGAACAAGTCGGCGATGCATTTCATATCATCATCCATTTCACGATTAGCTGATCCACACCGGGAGGCTATCCCAGTCGATCCAGTATTCGGAAGCTAGTCGCTGCTTGAACCGCCTGCGGATGGTCCGTTTGCGGAACGGGCGAGCCAATGAACCGGACCGTTGAATGAAGACTGGTTTGCCGCTTCCCTTCTACCACTTCCGGTGCCCATGCTCCGTTATGCCCGACCTGGATGCCGGCCTTCCGGGGTTTACTGGAAGTCGCGAGTTTGCCACGACGCATTGGAGCGTCGTGGTCGCAGCAGGGCAGAACGCGGCTCCAGAGAGACAAGGCGCGTTGGAAAAGCTCTGCCAGATCTACTGGTCTCCGCTCTACGCTTTCATCCGGCGCCAGGATTATGGCCCGCAGGACGCCCAAGATCTGACGCAGGACTTCCTGAGCTGGCTGATTGAGAGCGAGCACCTCCAGGTGGCTGATCCCGACCGTGGCCGGTTCCGCTCGTTTCTGCTGGCCCGGTTGAAGCAGTTCCTCTCTGACGAGCGCAAGAAGCGGCGGGCGCGGAAGCGAGGTGGCGGGCAGCCGGTGATCTCAATCGACGGGGAAACTGCCGAATTCCGCTGCCGCATGGAGCCGATGGACGAGACCACGCCGGAAACCTGCTTTGAGCGGCAATGGGGTCTGCTGGTGCTGGAGCGGGTGCTGGACCGGCTGCAAAGGCGCTACCAGGAACGGGGCCGGGCGGATCTGTATGTGGCCCTGCAGCCCTGTCTGAGCGGTTTACGCCGGCCGGATTCCTATGCCGAGGTTGGCGCGGCACTCACCATGAGCGAAGGCGCCGTGAAGGTGGCCGTTCACCGGCTGCGGCAGGAGTTTGGACAACTGTTGCGTCATGAAATCGCCCAGACCGTGGCGGACGAGTCCGAGATCGATGAGGAAATCCGTCAGCTTATTCGGGTGACCAGCCGGTGAACCAATCGGACTGTAACCTTTGCCGGCCAATGTCCCTGTAACCGGTGGAGTGACCTCTTATGCCCACCCTTGATTGGTGTCTGCAATGTGGCGCGGAGATTTCCGTGAAATTGCCCCAGGCGTATTGCACCCGTTGTCTCTTCAATCTGGGTATCCCCGTTGGCGAAGACGTCCCGGCTACCCCGGAGGGGACGGACGGCGGGGCCGCTGGCTCGAACGAACCACTCCCGGGCGCCGATCCGGCGCCCCAGGACAGTATCCGGCGATTCGGCGACTATGAACTGCTGGAGGAGATCGCCCGCGGCGGCATGGGCGTGGTCTATCGGGCTCGACAGGTGAGCCTGAACCGGATCGTGGCGGTCAAGGTCATCCTGGCCGGGCAGTTCGCCAGCCGTGAGCGGATGCTCCGCTTCCGGGTCGAGGCCGAGAGGGCCGCCCAACTGCAACACCCGAATATCGTGGCCATCCACGAGACCGGTGAGCAGGAGGGACAACCCTATTTCTCGATGGACTACTTGGCGGGGGGCAACCTGGCCGCGCTGGTTCGCGAAAAATCGTTATCCGCCAGATCCGCCACTCAACTCGTCCGGACCCTGGCCGAAGCGGTTCACTACGCGCATGGGCAGGGGATTTTGCACCGCGACCTCAAGCCTTCGAACATCCTGCTGGACGCCGCCGGCCAACCGCGGATCGCCGACTTCGGCCTGGCGCGGCGGGTGGAGAAGGACTCCTTCCTCACGGTCACCGGCCAGGTGCTGGGCTCGCCGAGCTTCATGCCGCCGGAACAGGCGGGCGCCAAGCTGAAGGCCGGCCGCCACAGCGATGTGTATGCGCTGGGCGGTATCCTGTTCTATCTCCTCACCGGGCGTCCGCCCTTTCTGGCCGAGAGCGTGCCCGAGACGTTGCAGCAGGTCTTGAACACCGAGCCGGTTTCGCCGCGGCTGCTCAATCCGGGTGTGCCGGAGGATTTGGCGACCGTATGCCTGAAGTGCCTGGAGAAGGACCCGGGCAAACGCTACGCCACGGCACGGGAGTTGGCCGAGGACCTCGCGCGGTTTCTCCGGCGCGAGCCGGTGCAGGCACGGCCCGTCGGCCGGCCGGAGAAGATCTGGCGCTGGTGCCGGCGCAAACCGGCGCTGGCCGGATCGCTGGCGGTGGCGCTCGTCCTGTTTCTCGCGGTGGCCATCGGCTCGCCCATCGCCGCCATGCGCATCGCGGCCGCCCGGGACGCCGAGCGCCACGAGCGCCAGCGCGCCGAGGATCTGCGCAAACGCACCGAGGACGATCTCTACGCGCGGCAGATTCGTCTGGCCCAACAAGACCTCGACGACCATCAACGCATCCTTGCCCGCGAGTTGCTCCGTGGCATCGACGCCTCCGAACACCAGCGGGCACTGCGCGGCTGGGAATGGCGCTACCTCGCCGCTCAAAGCCAAAGCCAGGAAATCGCCCAACTGCCCGGCCACAACGCCTGGATCGCGAAAGTGGCCTTTTCGCCTGACGACGCGCTGCTGGCCTCGATCAGCGAGGACGGCGAGGCGCGACTCTGGGATTGGCGCCGTCGTCGGTTGATCCATGCCTGGCAGGCTCACCGACATCCCAAAAGCACGAAGAACTGGAATTCCGGTCACAGCCTGGCGTTTTCCCCGGACGGCGCGACGCTCGCCACGGGCGGATCGGACGGTACCGTCCAGCTCTGGGATGTTGGGACACGACAACCGCGGGCCACTCTCCGGGTCGAATGGCAGGTGACGGGCCTGGATTTCTCGCCCCAGGGAACCCTGCTGGCGGCCGCGACTCTTGGGGGAAAAGTGATCTGGTGGGATCTGACCGGCGCGCAACCGGAGTGGTTGGGAGAGGCGATGGGGGATCATTTCGCGGAGTCCGTCGCCTTCACTGCGGACGGGCGTGAACTCTGGTTGGCCACCCTTCGGGGGACCAAACACCTGGATTTGACCGATCCACGCCGGCCGGTCGAGATGCCGAAGCCGCCGGACCTGTTGGCGGTCTCGTCCGACCGCCAGTGGCTGGTGAGCCTTGGGGAGGACACGGGACGCTTCCAAGTCTGGAACCCGTCCACAAGGGAGGTTCAAGCCACCCTGCCCGAGCCTCCCCATTGGCATGTGCTGGCGATTTCCCCCGACCGTGGATGGATCGCCTGTGGCGATACGGACGGCAATGTCACCCTGCTCAACGTCACGCAAGGTAACGTCACGCGGGTCCTGCACGGCCACGAAGCGTGCGTCTTGAGCGTGGCGTTCGCCCATCGCTCGGGTGCCCTCGCCTCCGGAGGCGAGGACAAGGTCATCCGCCTGTGGGACTATACGGCCGATCGCCATTCGACGGTCGTTCAAGCCCATCGCCGCAAGGTTCAGGACATCAAGTTCCTGAAAGACTCGGGCCGCTTCGTCACCGCGGGGGAGGAACTCCTCGAATGGGAAACGAACTCGTGGCGCCATTCCACCGTCAAGCTGTGGGAGATGGCGGGGGAGACAAACGGCGCCATTCTGGTGGCGTCCGCCACCAATGCCGGCCCCGTGGGACATCAATGGGTCAGCGTCCTGGCCGATCAAAAGCGGGTGACCGCCAACGGGGACTCGGGTGGGGAGTTTTCGCCCCGTACTGTCCGTGTCTTTTCACTTCCTGAACTGACTTCCGTGAGCGAGATCGTTGGGAGCCA
>CAYYSX010000209.1:7905-10793 GCA_964474315.1 uncultured Verrucomicrobiota bacterium
GCATCTCCTCTTCCAAGGAATACACCAGCCGCTCGAGATCGTTGGGAGCCATCTGACGCAATCGGAGGATGGGTCGTTGATCGTTCATTCGCTCACCAACCGGCTGGTACGAAGAGCCAACTTGGACAAGGCCCCGCAGCGCATCGGTGAGTTGACGGACAACATCTACAAGCTGGCGCTGTCACCGGACGGCAAGATCGTCGCTGCCACCGAGGAGTCCGAGTCCAATGGCGGCGTGATTACCTTTTGGGATACGGCCGGAGGTCGTCCGCCGGTCACCCTTCAGGAGCACGAAATCGGGTTTCACATGCTGGCCTTTTCGCCCGACAGCCACTGGCTGGCCAGCGCCTCGTGGGACTACACCGTAGGCCTCTGGGACGCGGCCGTTCCCCGGCTCGGAGCGCGGCTGAAAGGCCATCGCGACCAAGTCAACTGCGTGGCGTTCTCCCCGGACAACAAGACGCTGGCCTCGGGCAGCAGCGACCGAACCGTGCGCCTCTGGCACGTCCGCACCGGACGTGAACTGCTCGTCCTGCCCAGCGCGGTGGACGATATCTGGTCCGTCGCCTTTTCCCCGGACGGCCAATGGCTCCTGGCCGGCGGCTACACCGGGAAGATTCAGTTCTGGCGCGCGCCATCGTTCGCCGAACTCGAACCGGACCCGGCTTTCCGATAACCCCGAGGCGGAAGCTGCGAGCCGCACCCCGCGCTGGCGTTGTGGAGCGCGCTGGCAGAACGAAGCGGCGACGGCGCTTTGGTTGTAGGACGGGCGCTGGGTCATCCCCACGCGCAACCTCCGACCTGCGGACCTAGCAGCCGTGGCGTGAAATAGACAATGCTTCGGGTGACAGCCCGGTTCAGATGGAAGAGGTGCCAGGTTCTTTCGGCTGAGACTGGCGGAACCCTGACGCAAAAAAGATCAATGAAACCCCGTAACCTTGCCCGCGCTTTTTCCCTGTAACCCGTGACCAGACCCTTTGCGGTCCAGATTTCGCAACCAGGACTGAACCATGAAGACCATCGAATACCACCCGCTCACCCTCATCCTCATGCGCCGCTTCGCACCCCATCTGACACTGGGCCGCCGCCCGACCTTTTTGCTGCTGGGCCTGCTCTTTTGGACCGGCCTCCTGCCCGGGGCCAGAGCCCAACTCCAGCCGCCCCAGGAAGCAGGCACGGTGGTGAGCTGGGGCAGCCGAGTACTGCCCTCTGTGCCGCCGGGTACGAAATGCCAGGCCATTGCCGCGGGCCAGTCTCACACCGTGGCATTGACGACCGACGACGGGGTTGTCGTCTGGGGTGGCAACTGGTCTGACCAAGCGACGGTGCCCGAGGTAGCGCGGAACGGAGTGGTGGCCATCGCCGCGGGATTGGATCACACCGTGGTGTTGAAAGCCGACGGGTCAGTCATTGCCTGGGGTGACAACGAGTATGGCCAGACGGATGTGCCCGCCGGGCTGCGCAGAGTCATCGCCATCGCCGCGGGTGAGTATCATACCGTGGCCATTGTCGGCGTTGCGCCAGCCCTGCGCTTTGAGCAATTGGGTGAGAGCCTGCTTCTCTCCTGGCCCGCCAGCACGGCGGACTTCACCCTGCAATCCGCGTCCAGCTTGGCATCGCCGATGGGCTGGACCGATTTTTCTGGCCAGCCGACGGTGGTGGACGACCGGTTGACGGTCACAAACGGCTTCTCCAGCGACGACCGGTTTTTCCGGCTGCGCCGGTAGCAGAAGGCGTCGTCGTACTCGGCGACGCAGGGATCAGATGGCCCATGGCTCAAATAGAAAATATGAAAGCAACCCGACTCAAACGACCCCTTGGTTTCACCCTCATCGAACTGCTCGTCGTGATCGCCATAATCGCCGTCCTCGCCGGGTTGCTCCTGCCCACGCTGAGCAAGGCGAAACAGAAGGGGCAATCCATTGCCTGCGTCAACAACCTCAAACAGTTGCAACTGGCTTGGCAGCTTTACGCGGACAATCACGACGACGTCATGCCGCTGAATTGGCTGGCAGACATTGACGGCCACTGGCGGAGCCAACCCGGGTCATGGACGCTGGGCAATCTCCGGGCGGACGTTGACCTCACCAACCTCACCACCGGCACGCTCTATCTCTATGCGGCCAATGCGAGGCTCTATCGGTGTCCGGCGGACAAGACCCGGGTGTCCTTGTCGAGCGGCGGGCGCGTGCCAGTGATCCGCAGTTACGCGACGCTGGTCGCCCTGCACACCAAAGGACTCTTCGCCGATCCGGGAGCAACCGTCGTCTCGTCGCCGTTGGTGCAGTTTAGCGACTGTGTGAAACTATCATCCATCAGAGCTCCCGGTCCGGATAAAGCCTGGGTATTCATCGAACCGAATGAAGCTTCGCATGCCCATGCCTCCTGGGATTTCGACTTGGGTCGACTGAATGTGAACTGGGCACACCTCCCCACCGGCCGGCATTCGCTGGGTTGCAGCCTGAGCTTTCTGGACGGCCACGTGCAACCATACCGTTGGAAAGCGCCCAAGGAAAAACGCCAAACGGGCGACGTCATTCAATCCAAAGCGGACCGGGAGGATTACCACCGTCTGCTTGAGGGGTATCCACGCAAGCTGTGAGGTCGGTCGCCCTGCCATTTCTGCCAAGGATGATGAAAATGAAATGTGTGGTCAAAGCCTTCACGCTCATCGAGCTCCTCGTCGTTAGAAAAGACTGAGGACGGCGACCCAGCAGCGGCATTCCGGCCGATTCCACGTGGGATTCTGCGATGGTCAGGTGGAGCGCATTAGGCACGCCCAGTTGTTCGCCAATGAACCGGAGGCTCGGCGGATTTGGTTCCGCGACCCCGAGTCACGCTAGCCGCAAGCCGCTGACGCCGACTCTCCACCGCGCTGACGCGCCCTC
>CAYYSX010000210.1:0-10780 GCA_964474315.1 uncultured Verrucomicrobiota bacterium
CCACCGGCTGAAGCCGGGACTCCGAACGCGGGGACTTTGGCCGTTGGAGCTTTCACCCCTCTGTCTCCGTCACGGTCACGGCAAGGACCCATTCCAGATGCGCCCTGCCTCAGCTCATCTTTGCCTTTACCTGCGACCACCGGTTGGGCAGTCTCGCACCATGACCCCAGCAGTCCGATTCCCCGTTTCACGAACGGCCCGGAGCGCTTTCACGCTCATCGAACTTCTCGTCGTCGTCGCCATCATTGCCATTCTGGCCGGATTGCTGTTGCCCGGACTGGCCCGGGCCAAGGCCAAGGCGAACCAGATCCGGTGCGTCAGCAACATGAAACAGATCATCCTGGCCTTCCAATTGTACGCCGATGACCATGCCGATACCTATCCGCTGTGCCGCGACTGGGCCTCGGCCGGGGGCAAGGACGGGACGTATGACCTGTTCACGGCCATGACCAACAAGCCGTTGTACCGGTATCAGGGCACACCCGAGATCTTTCGCTGTCCGGCCGACAAGGGGGACATCTTTTACGAGCGGTTTTTTGGGAAGAGATGCACCAACGCCTATGTGCAGTACGGCACCAGCTACCTGATGGAGTGGGCGGCCGACGGCTTTCGAGTGAAACGCATCACCGGCAACATTGCGGCCCCCCGCGCGAACTACGATGGCAAGTCGATGAAGTCGTCAGAGGTCGCGCAGAGTGCAGCCAATAAAATCATGATTGGCGACTGGCCGTGGCATGCCAATCGGGGGTTCGACGACCGCAAAAGCCAATGGCATAACGTCAAGGGAAAGAGCCTTTCCGTGATGGGTTTTGGGGACGGCCATGCCGAGGCGTACAAGTTTCCCACTTTGAGGGACGGTGATCCGTTCTGGAGTCAGCGGCCGGATCCCGCGTTCACCTGGTGGTGACTACGCCAGGGAGTTCCAGGGTCGTCATTCTTCCCCCTCGGGCAGGTTGAAAACCTGCGGTACAGCAGGCCGGGAGGCCTGCGCTACGGCGCTGGTAGCGCAGACATTCCTGTCTGCTGTTTCGCAGGTCTTTCAGCCTGCCAGTGAATCCGGCCGGGCAGGTTGAAAACCTGCGGTACAGCAGGCCAAGAGGCCTGCGCTACAACGCGGGGGCTCGAACTTCCGCTTGCCTCCCGCGGGCTCTTACGCAGGCTCCGCGCGCCTCGGTATGACCTACAAGATTGCTGATCGCGCCGCCGCGTTGTCTCCCTCCCTCACGCTCGCCATCGATTCGAAGGCCAAACAAATGAAGGCCGACGGACACGATGTGGTAGGATTCGGCGCGGGCGAACCCGACTTCGACACCCCGCAGCACATCAAGGACGCAGCGGCCCGTGCGCTCGCCGAAGGATTCACCAAGTACACGCCCAGTTCCGGTATCCCCGAATTGCGCCGGGCCATTGCCGACAAGTTTCAACGGGAGAACGGCCTCGAATATCAGCCGTCGCAAATCATCGTCAGCAACGGCGGCAAGCATTCCTGTTACAACGTCATCCTGGCCACTTGCCAGGCGGGCGACGAGGTGATCATCCCGGCGCCTTACTGGCTCAGTTATCCGGAGATGGTGAAGCTGGCGGGCGCCACCCCGGTGATCCTCCCCACTACCGATGCCACGGAGTTCAAGGTGACCCCGGAGCAATTGAAGGCGGCCTTCACGCCCCGGACCCGGCTTTTCATCCTCAATTCGCCCAGCAATCCCACGGGAACGGTGTACACACCGGAGGAGATTCGAGCCCTGGCTGATCTCAGCATTGAACGAGGGGTGCTCATCATGAGCGACGAGATTTACGAGCACCTGCTCTACGATGGCGCGGTGCATCAGTCCGTGGCCGGGTTGGGACCACGATACTATGAGCACACGATCATCGTGCATGGATTTGCCAAGGCCTGGTCCATGACCGGATGGCGCTTGGGATTTCTGGCGGCGCCGGAGCCCATTGCCAAAGCCATCGATGCCATCCAGTCGCACAGTACCAGCAATCCGTGCTCGTTTGCCCAGAAAGGCGGCGTGGCGGCCTTGACCGGACCGCAGGACCACCTGCCGAAATGGATCACCGAGTACGCGGTGCGGCGGGCGTTCGCTTGGGAGCGACTGAATGCCTTGCGAGGGATTTCCTGCGTCAAGGCCCAGGGGGCCTTCTACCTGTTCCCCAACATCAGTCGCACCGGCCTGAAATCGTCGGAATTCTGCACCCGGCTGCTAGAGCAGGAGAAAGTGGCCGCGGTGCCGGGAATCGCCTTTGGCGCGGATGATTGTATTCGGATCAGCTACGCCACCAGCCTGGCCAACATCGAGAAGGGGCTGGAGCGGATGAAGCGGTTCGTGGAGGGATTGGAGTAATCCCGGTGGACCAGGGACGGCGATGGAAACCGGAGGCGAAAGCTCCAAAAGCCAAGTTCCAAGCTCCCAATCAAGAGGCGCCCGGTTGGACCGCAGATTGACGATCTAAGTCATTGACCCCCGGGCGCCAATTCGCCTTCTTTGGGGCCTCTAAATGAATTTCTTCTTCTGGATGGCGGTGGGAGTCGTCATCTGCGTGGTTTTCGCCTCGTTTTTTGAATGGGCCCTGCACCGCTACGTGATGCATCGACCCGTGGGACGATTTACCTACCCTTATGAGGCTCACGCGCTCGTCCACCACAGGATTTTCCGGGCCGACCACACCTACCACCTTCATGACGAACGGGATCGGCATATCATCCCGATGGCGTGGTGGAACGGCCCGGTCCTGGTGCTCATCGGCGCGACGCCCTTCGCCGTGGTTTCGTGGTTGACCGGCCAATGGGGTCTGCTGGTCGGGGCGTTGGTGGTGTGTGTGGCTTACTACAGCGCCTACGAATACCTGCACTGGTGCATGCACCTGCCCCGGCGGCGGTCGGTGGAACGGTCTGGACTTTTCTTCCGCCTGAACGGCCATCACCTCCTGCATCACCGATATATGGGCAAGAACTTCAATGTGGTGCTGCCTTTGGCGGATTTCTGCCTGGGCACCCTGTTGTTGCGGGCCCGGGTTCGCTTCGCCCAAGCCAAGGGGCCTTCGGTACCCGATGTGCAGCCCCGCACGGAGCCGGAGCGTTTCTGGATTCGTGCGGCTCGTTTCGTCCGCCTTTGTCTGTTCGGCGTGAAGGGGGCTTGACCTGGCTTACTGAGCTCCCTCCGGGTTGAAACGCGTCGGCGGAGGCAAGGGGAGAGGGACGCGGCCGGTAATCGGATCCACCGGCTGTTGCTGAAAATTGTCCTGGACGGGGACGGCCGGAGCGGTGCCGGGACGAGTGGGAAGGGCACGAGCCGTTTGGGCATTACCCACGGCGGGGTTGTACTGGTTCGCCGCGGGGTTGGCCTGATTCACATTTCCCGGCGAATAGGTGGCAGCCGGCGCCGGGGTGTACTGGGGCGCCGGATTGTTGAGGTTCACCCCACCGCGGCCAATGACGACGGGACCCGATTGGGCGAGATTGGCCGCCGGAACCGGAGCGACCGGATTGGGTACACCGGGTCGCCCACCCGCTCCGGGTGCGCCGGGCACGGGCGTCCCGCCGACCGATTTCAATCCGTTGTCGGCGAAATTGAGGGACACTTCCCGGCCGGCCACCAGCGCCTTCACCTGCCCTCCCCGGGCATCGATTTCCAACACCTTGAGATCCTCCAATTCTTCCCCCTCCGCGATGGTTTCGTACTCCTGCGTCTTGGCGCCAGGGCGGTTGATGGCCAAGTAGGCCTTCTTTCGTCCACCGGTATCGGACACGCCGGTCAGAAAGATGTTGGGCGGCGCGGCGGGCGGGGCGACGACCACCGGCGGAGGTTCTGGTTCGGGCGGCGGACGAATTCCGAAGGCGTTGCGGTTGGTGATGCCGATATAGGGGTTGTCGGCCGGCAACGCCCACCACGCGCCCAGCGGACCCAGAGCCGCAAACATCACCGCGGCACGGCGAATCCAGGAGTTCATTTCTGCCATGAGAACACCGTCAAGGAGTCGAAGTTGCCGATTCGAACGGCGCCGTCCACGTCGGATTGTTGGTCAGGTTCCATCCTCCACCCAGTGCGCGGTAGAGATCGACGACGGCTTTGGCTTGCGAACCCCGGGCGAAGGCCAGTTCGGCCTGGGTGGGATAGAGCTGCTGCAGGGCTTCCAGCACCTCGAAATAGCTGGAGCGGCCGTTCATGTAGCGGTCGGTGGAGATCCGGACGGCGGATTCGAGCGCCACGACGGCCTTCTCACTCTCGACCCGTACTTCGATGAACTTCTGCCGGGCGACCAAGGCGTTGGACACTTCGGCCAGGGCGTTGAGGAGGGTCTGTTCATACACCGCCAGCGTCTGTTCGTAAGCCGCCTTGGAAATCCGGTACTGGGCGCGGATTTGTCCACCTTGGAAGATCGGCCCGGTCATTCCGGCGGCAATGGACCAAATCCGGGACGATCCGCTGGTGAAGGCATCCATTTCCAGGCTCCCCTGACCGAACAACCCGGTCAGGCTGAATTGGGGAAAAAACTGGGCTTTGCTGGCCCCAATGAGGGCATTGGCCGCCACCAACTGCTGCTCGGCGGCCGTCACATCGGGTCGTCGCTCCAGCAGTTCACTGGGCAATCCGACGGGAATCTCCGGGCCCACGTCCATCTGCTGGTCCGGTTTCTTGGCACTGCGCGGAATCGGGCCGGGAGGACGTCCCAAAAGGAGGCGGATGGCGTTCTCCGCGGCGACGACGCGGCGCTCCAGATCCGGCACATTCGCGGCCGCCCGGGCCAGGGAGGCCTCGGCGCGGTCCGTTTCCAACCGGGAAGCTACCCCGCCCTGGAGCCGGTCGTTGAAGATCTTGAGCGTCCCGGCATACGAATTGGTGGCCTCCCGTTGGATGGCCAGTTGGTCATCCAGGACCAGTAAGTCGAAATAAGCCGACGCCAGTTCGCTGACGAGGATGAGGCGGATGTTCCGTTCCCCATCCACGGTGGCCAGATACTGGGCCTGCGCCGCTTCGCTGAGGCGTCGGACCCGCCCCCAGATGTCCAGTTCCCAGGAAGCCGCTCCCAGGACCAGGGGGGTGTTCACCGTGGTTCCGGTTCCCGGGACGGGACTGCCGGACATCGAATTCTTACCGCGGGCGAGGGACCCGGAGTAACCGAGCTGAGGCAGGAGCGGGGCGCGCGCAATGGTGATTTGTTGGCGGGCCTGTTCCACCTGCGCCACCACCTGCCGGATGGTATAGTTGTTGGTCAACGCCTCGCTGATCAGGTCGAGCAACACCGGGTCGTTGAACAGGTTCCACCACGGCAAGTCGGCCAGCGAGTTGGTGCTGGGTTCGGCCGGGCCGCGAAAATCCGGCGGCATCTGGGTCTCTGGTCGCCGGTAGTCGGGTCCCATGGCGCATCCGGCCAGGATGACCACCGCCACCAAGGTGGGGACGAGACGAAAGATCCGGCCGGTGGTCACCGGGCGGACGGGTTCAGAACGGAACAGGTAGTCCATTGATTTCTCCTTTTCGAGCTGTGGCCGGTTTTCGGCGCCGTGCTGGCGCACGACTCGGCTGAGGGTGGGAAATTCCAGCTTCCGCAAGTCCATCGCCTCGGGCGACGGCTGACGCCACCACGCGGCGGATCAACCACTTCTTCATAGCGGGGAATCAAACAAAAACGGCAGTTCTTCAGGCCTGAGGTTCGGTTCCTTCATGCCGGGACCGATGATTTCTGAGCCAATGACGCAACGTCTCTTTTAAATTCGAATGGGCGCTGCGATTGAGCCAGGCCTGCAGGCCCGCGTCGTCGATGGCGGCTTCCTCCACCGCCGCCTTGGGGCCGAGCTTGTCCAGCAGGTCCATGACCGATCCCGAGCTCTCAAAGACCACCTCGTCCAACAACTCCGGCCGGCCGGAGGAAAGAAAATGCATCAGGTCCACCCATTTCCCATCCGGGCGGAGGGCGAAGATCTTGACCAATTGCCGCTCATCGCTGGGGGCGATGCCTTCCTGCACCACCAGGAACGGGCCGCGGTTCTCGAGCGTGGCGTCGGGATTGATGTTCAAGAGTTCGACGTCCTGGAAATCATTGCTGATGGTTTTCATCGTGTTGCGGCCTTAGTGCCGAAGGAGGGTTCACCGCTCTGAGGGTGGCATTTCAAGTTTGGAATACGGATCAAGATGACGGCGCGGGCACTGAAGGTGTCGTCCCTCCACCGGTGGGCCCGGTTTCCTTCCCCGCCGGCTCGTGTTTCTCGCCCCGCAATTTCTCGACGACATAGAACAAGACCGGGATGAGGAAGATCGCGATGAAGCTCGCCGCGAGCATGCCGCCGATCACGGTGAAGCCCATCACCTGTCGGGACAGCGCCCCCGCCCCACTGGCCTTGGCCAACGGAACGCAGCCCAGGATGAACGCGAAGCTGGTCATCAGGATCGGGCGGAGCCGCAACCGGGCGCCCTCCAGGGCGGCGTCGAGCAACGGCTTGCCCTGTTCATATCCCATCTTGGCGAACTCCACGATCAGAATGGCGTTTTTGGCCGCCAGACCGATCAGCATCACCAATCCGATCTGCGCATAGACATTGTTCTCGTAGTGACCGACCAGGATTCCGGCGAAGGCACCGAAAACCGCCACCGGCGTTCCCAGGAGGACGCTGAAGGGCAGCGACCAGCTCTCATACTGCGCCGCCAGGATCAGAAACACGCAGAGCAGCGAAAATCCGAAGATCACCATGGGCGAGACGCCCTGCTGCGCCTTCTTTTCCTGGAAGCTCATGCCCATGTAAGCGAAGTCCATCCCCGGCGGCATCGTGGCGGCGAACACTTCCTCCATGGCCTTCATCGCCTGCGCCGAGCTGACCCCCGGCGCGGACGACGCGTTGATCTGGGCGGCGCTGTGCAGGTTGTAGCGCATGGTGAACTCCGGTCCTTCGATGCTCCGGGTCCGGGTCAACGCCGCCAGGGGCACTTTGTCTCCCGTCGCGTTGCGGACATAAAATAATCCCAGGTTGTCGATATCCGTCCGAAAATCCCCTTCGGCCTGAACATACACCTGCCATTGGCGGCCGAATTTATTGAAGTAATTCACGAAAGCCCCGCCCATGAAACACTGCATGGTCGAATAGACATCACTCAACGGAACACCCTGCTGGAGGACCTGATCGCGGTCCACATCGACATAAATCTGCGGAACGGACAGCAAGGCCGTGCTGAAGACTCCGACCAGTTCGGGCCGCTTCTGCGCGGCTTCCAGGAAGATCCGCAAATTCGGCGCCAGCAAATCCCCCCCGGTACGATCCAACAGAACGAACGTCACGCCACCGGAAGTTCCCACCCCGGGAATGGCCGGTGGCGGAAAGGCGAACCCGATCGCGCCGGGAATTTTGGCGAATTCCTGGTTCAGATGCTGCTTGATCGCCGCGTACTGCTCCTCCGGCTTCGTGCGCTCGGCCCAATCCTTCAGCGTGATGAAGAAGAACGCGCTGTAAGTGTTGTTGATTCCGCTCAACAGGCTGAAGCCCACCACGGTGGTGTAGTACTGGATTCCCGGAGTGTTTTTTAGGACCTCCTCCGCCTGGCGCGCCACGTCATCGGTGCGTTGGAGCGAAGCGGCATTGGGAAGCTGCAACCCGGCGAACAGAAATCCTTGATCCTCGTCCGGCAGAAAGCTGCTGGGAATGGACCGTCCCAGCAGACCGGCCATCACCGCCATGCCCACGAGCATCAAAAGCGCCACCCCGCTCTTGTGGATCAGATGCCGGCACGCGCCGACATATCCATCAGTGGCCCAGCCAAACACCTTGTTGAAGCCATCGTAAAACTTCTGCAACGGGCCTTTCCCCCGCTTCCGGGGCCGCAGCAACAGGGCGGATAGAGCCGGGGACAGCGTTAGCGCGTTGAAGGCCGACAAGGCCACCGACACCGCAATGGTCACGGCAAACTGTTGGTAAAGCCGGCCGGTTATCCCTGGAATGAACGCCGTCGGGATGAACACCGCGGCCAGGATAATGGCAATCGCGATGACCGGACCGGACACCTCTTCCATCGCCTTGAACGCCGCGTCGCGAGGCGATAGCCCGTGCTCGATATGATGCTCCACTGCCTCGACCACCACGATCGCGTCGTCCACGACCAGTCCGATGGCCAACACCAGTCCGAACAGCGACAGCGTGTTGATCGAGAAACCGAACAGCGGGAACAAGGCAAACGTACCGACCAGCGAGACCGGCACGGCGAGCAGCGGAATCAGGGTCGCGCGCCATCCCTGGAGGAACAAGAAGACGACGATGATCACCAATACCAACGCCTCGACCAGGGTCTTGACGATCTCCTTCATGCCCTCCGTGACGGCCAAGGTAGTGTCGAGCGCGACCACGAAATCCATGTCGGGCGGGAAACTACGCTTGGCTTCCTCCATCACGGCACGGGCGCCGGCGGCGGCCTGGACCGCGTTGGAGTCGGGAAGCTGATAGAGCGCGATGATCGCCGCCGGACGGCCATTCAGCCGGGCCATCATGGAATAGTTCTGGGCCCCCAGCTCAATCCGCGCGACGTCCTTCACCCGCACGATGGCGCCGCCCGGCGCCGCCCGCAGCACAATCTCACCGAACTGCTCTTCCGTTTCCAGACGGCCTTGCGAACGCACCGCGTAGGTGAATTCCTGTCCGGGTGGAACGGGTTCGCCTCCCACTTGTCCGGACGGGTTGACGGTGTTCTGCGCCTGTACTGCCGAAATGATCTCCGGGACGGTAATGCCCATTTGCGCCAATCGGTCCGGTCGCACCCAGAGCCGGATGGCATATTGGCCGGCGCCAAACACCTGGACGCTGGCGATACCCGGAACGCGGGTCATGCTGTCGTTCAGGTTGATGACCGCATAATTCGCCAGAAACACGCCGTCGTACGTGTTGTTGGGCGAATAGAGCGCGAAGAGAATCAGGGGCGCCGAGGTGGACTTCTGAACCGTCACCCCCTGGGCATTGACCGCTTGGGGAAGCTGCGAGGCCGCTTGGGACTGCCGCATCTGCGCCAGAATCTGGTCCGTGTTCGGGTCGGTCGTGATGTCGAAATCGACCGTGAGGGACATCGAGCCGTTGTTGGCGTTGAGGGAGTACATGTACTCCATGTTGTCCACGCCCGACATCTGCTGCTCGATGGGTACCGCGACCGCCTGTTGCACGGTGAGGGCGTCGGCACCGGGGTAAGACGCCTTCACCTGGATTTGCGGGTCGGCAATGGTGGGGAAGAGCGCGATCGGGAGCTGGAGTAGCGACACGATGCCCACCAGCACCAGCAGGATCGAAATGACCATCGCGACGATGGGCCGGTTGATGAAAAACTTGGACATCGTTTAGGCGGGCAACGGCAGACGGCGAAGGACCAGTGGAGTGGGGACGATCACGGAGCTGAGGAAGGGGCGGCGTTGGTGGTACCGGGTTGGGGCGCAACCGGATTGACCGCAACACCGTCACGCACCTTCTGAATCCCCTCCGCCACTACCCGATCTCCAGCCTTGAGGTCACCCTTGACCACCCAGGCGCTCCCCACCCGTTCCCCGGGGGTGACCGGTCGGATGCTCACCTTGTTGTCGGCATCGACCACGGCGACGAGGCTGCGCCCCTGCACATCCGTGACGGCCCGCTGGGGCACCAGGAGCGCATCCTTTTCCATTCCGACCGTCGCCCGGACGCGAGTGAACATACCCGGGACCAGCAACCCATCGGGATTGGGGAATTCGCCCACGACCGAAATCGTCCCGGTCCGAACATCCACCTGGTTGTTTCCAAAAATCACCTTCCCCTTGGGCGGATAGACGGTGCCGGCCGCCAGGATCAGTTCCAGGGACGCGTCCGGGCTGGGGTCATCGCCCCGCAACTCGAGTCCTTCCGCCAGCTTCCGCTCCTGCATTTCCGTCAAGAGCTGCTGCGACAGCGAGAAATAGACCCGGATGGGATCGATCTTGGTCACGGTCGTCAGGGGGCCCGAAGAGGGCCCCACGAGATTACCCACCTGGGCCTGGGTGATACTGGCCATACCCGCGACCCCATTCAACGGCGAGCGGATGGTGGTGAAGCCGAGGTTGATCTCGGCCTGTTTGACCTCGGCCTGCGCGCTTTCCACTTCGGCGGCGGCCGCCTTGTCGGCCTGGACAGCATTATCGAGTTCCTGCTGACTGACGGCCTGCCGCGCCGCCAGCGGGGTGTACCGCTGCACGTCCAACTCCGTTTTCCCTTTCCGGGCTCGGGCTTCCCCCAACTGACCCTGAGCGCGGGCCAGCGTTGCCTCGAACGGGGCGGGGTCGATCTGGAACAGCACCTGGCCGTTGGTCACCTTGGCACCTTCCTGATAGTTGCGGCTGAGCAAGTAGCCACTCACTTGGGCGGTGATGGAGGCGTTGACTTCGCTATCAACGGTGCCCACCCACTCGCGGTACACCGGAACGTTGCTGGAAACGACGGCGACCACCTGAACCACGGGCGGGGCCGGTGGCGGCGCCTCGGTCTTGGGTTTGCACCCGGAGCCCACCAACACCAGAGCAGAGGACAGTAATAATAGGCTTCTCACAGCGACACGGCAGTTGGGTGGCGACTTTCTTCGGAGCGATTGCAGGGACCGGCGACTCGTTGGGAAAGCAAAACCGGCGGCGAACGTATCCGCCGCCCCTGGCCGCTGCCAAGCCGCGACTGGAGGGAAGAGCGCGGCGAGCGATGGTACCGCAGACATTCCTGTCGGCTGTTCCGCAGGCCTTTCAGCCTGCCAGTGGACTGGGGGGCAGGTTAAAAACCTGCGGTACAGCAGGCCCGGAGGCCTGCGCTACAGGG
>CAYYSX010000211.1:0-1558 GCA_964474315.1 uncultured Verrucomicrobiota bacterium
GCCTGGTTCAACTGAACCCAGCCTCCCCCCGCTCCGGGATTCGTCTCGGGATTGCCGTCCGCAAATTCGTCCACGAATTCCGTTTGCAGAGACAACACGCTAACCACGATGTCGTCGCTGGTCGTTTCGCCCGCGGCATTGGTGACCTTCACCACGTAGGTGCCGCTGTCCGACGCCTGGGCATTCGTCACCGTCAGGGTTGATTCGCTGGGGTCGGTGAGGAGGGTGCCGTTCCGACTCCATTCAAACTGAAACGGTTCGTCCCCCGAAACACCAACCGTGAGGGTCAGCTCGCCTCCCGCCACGACTGTCAGGCTGGACGGCTGCGAGGTAATCACCGGCGCCCGGGGCTCGGCGCTGCCGGTAACCCGGACGAAATCATAAGCAAACGCACACTCGTTGTTGCCCACGCCTTGAGAATGGATGGCCACCAGCAACTCGTCCGGCACCACATCGGGCTCGCCGTCCGTGTCGATGTTCCCCTCGAAGCGTCCCTCCGAACTAAAGCCGACCACATCCACGACGGTCACTCCGGAACCGCTGAGGCTGGCCACCACCTCACCGTTCACCCCCAAGGTCAGGCTGAGGTCAAGGGGACTGTCGCCATTCCAGCCCTCCAACAAACCAGACCACACGGTCAATTCTGAACCCCCATCGGTCACCCCGAGTTGAAAACCGGCTCCCTCGGCTCCCACACCAATCTCGATCAGAACCGAAGGCCCCGCGTCATGGGTCGCATTTTGGAACGGGTTGGGGTGAGGACTGTTGGGGTTGTCCACGGCGAGCAGCAGTCCACCCAGTCCCCTCACGGCCAGTCCGTTGCCTCCGCGAACAGCCGACTCGGTCGAGTCGTTGAACAGAGTGACGTTGACGAGGCGGGCGGTGACCGTGGAACCAGACCGAAAGGTCTTGATGCTCTTGAGGCCTCCCACGTTCCAGCCGCCACCCCCATCGTGGAGGATGACCCGACCGCCCTCTTCCGTATGAGGTCGGCCGGGCGGAGCCTGATCGGCGGGAACCCAGTCGCCTCCCGTTCCTCCATTGGAAAGCGGGGAGGCGTCGTCGAAGGGATCTTCAAACAACAGGGTGTCTTGACCTAGTCCGATGGTGGAAACGAGCAACAGAGCTGCGAAGCGGATCATCATTTTCATGTTTATGCAGGGGACCCGGCCGGCGGTGGGGAAACGACGGCCCGTTCTCTCGGACCCTACTGTTGGCGATGTTCCTTGCCGGTGTCGTCCAACATCGGGCGGAGGAAGCTGCGATTTAGGGCAACCGGTGGCGTGGGGGTGACGGCACGGTGGCACATGGGTGTCCGGCCGGTGGCAACGGTGGAGCGCATCTCGATCTTTCCTTTAGCCCAAGCTCCAAAGGCCAAATCCCAAATCCCAAAGAAGCCCCAAATTCCCAAATTCCCGGACCCGCAGCGTAGCCGCGAGTGGGACGAGGCGCGACCGATGCTCCCCTCACTTCCAGGGCGGTTCGGGCGGGAACCAGGAGCTTCTTTGGAGCTTGGAACTTGGCCTTTGGAACTTTCATCCCTCTGTCCCCATCGCGG
>CAYYSX010000211.1:1658-10769 GCA_964474315.1 uncultured Verrucomicrobiota bacterium
GTCCCCATCGCGGCCCCGGTAAGGACAAATTCAAGATCCGCCTGCAAAACGGACTCGCCCGCAATCCCATTGCCCCGCATGGAATGGACGGCACAAACTGGCCTGCATGGGCCGCTTGCCGTCGCCATCTTCACCCCTGCCCTCGACCGGGGACTCTGCTCTGGTCACTCAGCCCATGAGGGTGCCGCTTCCCGATTGGGGGGTGACGGTGTTCGAGAGCCGGCATGGCCAGGGCTTCTTCGGACAGTTGCACGACGATTTTGCCAAGTTCCTGCTGCTGCTCTCGGGGGAAGCGGTGTGGAACGCCGCGGGCCGGACTCTGCGCCTGGGCCCCAACAGCCTGGTTCACATTCCCGCCGGCCTGACCCACGACCAGCGCGATCTTCCGGGGAATCCGGTCACGCTCTACGCGGTGCATTATCGTCCCGGGGTGCTTCCGTCGCGGCTTTCGGAAGCATTGACCTCTCTGGGAATGGTCTGCTGGAACCTGGGGGAGGAAGGACTCTCGCTGCGCGCGTTCCGGTCGGACCTGCGGGAAATGCTTTTTGAGCAGGCGACCCGCCGGGAAGGTTGGGAGGAAGTGGTTCGCGGCTGCTTCAGTCATCTGGCGGTACGGGCGCTGCGATTGCACCGGCGCCATTCCAGCGGCGACCAAGCTGCCTGGGGCGCCAAGTTGGAAAGCCGGCTGCGGGTGGCCAACTACCTGCGAAAGATGGAGTCCACCTTCTACCGGCAGCAAACGTTGGAGGAAGCGGCCGCCAGCGCTGGTCTGAGCCGCCGACATTTCACCGAAATTTTCCGCAAGCTGAGCGGCGAAACCTGGCACCGGCATCTGGAGCGGCTACGCCTCAACCACGCCCGCCGGCTGCTCACCGAAACCGACAGTTCCGTCCTGGCGGTGACCTTCGAGTGCGGCTTTGAGAATCCCTCCAACTTCCACCGGGTGTTCAAGCGCGCCTTTGGCTGTTCGCCCAACGCGATTCGGGAACAGCCCGATCCCCTGCGCCGCCGGGTCAAACCAACCTTGGACGGCCAGCGGAGCCGACCTGGATGAAACCACCGTCGAGGAGGTCGAGGAGGAGACCGACATTCAACGCCTCACCAAGCGGTGCGGTCCTGAAATTCGTGGTTCCTAAGGTATCTTCCCGGTTTACCCCTGGAATCCCTGAGTCAGGCGGCCCCGAACCTTGATTTCTCCCCGGGCCAGGGCCGCCACTACCGCCGGATACAGTTCGCGCTCGGCGGCCTGGATGCGGGCATGGAGCGTCTCCGGTGTGTCGCCTTCCAAAACTGGTACCGCCCGCTGACCGATAATAGGACCGGTATCGACCCCTTGGTCCACGAAGTGAACGGTGCAACCGGTGACCTTGACGCCGTAATCGAGCGCTTGTTTCCAGGCGGCCAGACCGGGAAACGAAGGGAGCAACGAGGGATGAATGTTGATCACGCGTCCCTCGAACGCGCGGAGGAGTTCCCCTTTCAGGATTCGCATGAACCCCGCCAGGACCACCAGATCCACCCGGGCCTCGCGCAGCGCGTTCAAGCAGGCCGCCTCGGCCGCCTCGTCCAGCTTGGTCCGGAACGGGCCGGGAGGAAGGTGTTGCGCCGGAATGCTGCGTTCCGCGGCGTGTCGTAAAATCCCGGCGTCGGCGACATCGCTCAGCACCAGGGCCACGCGCGCCGGCACGGCACCGGAGTCAATGGCCTCAGCCAAGGCCACGAAGTTGGACCCCTGGCCGGAACCCAGCACACCCAAGCGCAGCGAAGTGGAACTGTTCATCTTAGATCAACGTCGTGGAAACCACGGATTCAGGGGACAATGGCTCCTACATAACGCCCCAACCAATAACCCAACAGGTATTCATCCCCCGGGAAATCGGTCAGGCCGTCGCCAGCATCGAGAATGAACGGCTGGGTGTTGATCCGGGCGATCAGCCGTTCCCCCGGCGGTAACAGTTCCACCAGCTCGCGCCCCATAAAGTTGGCCTCCCGCCGGGTCACATCGCCCCGATGCGAATTGCGCGCCGGCCAGTTGATGGTGTCCAGGGGGATTCCCCGCAGGGTCCAGACCGCCCCGGCGGCATCGAATTCGCGTCCCCCGCAGGCGGCATAGATGAAGTTCCAGATCGGATACCGCTCGACCTTCTCGAACTCCCAATGATCCGCGACCGCCGCCAGATACTGGGCCCGCAATTCCTCCGTAAACGCGAACCGGCACAAGACCCAGTAAGCGAAGAAGGCCAGTTCGTCGTCGCTATGGTTCCATTCGTTGCCCATGTCGTTCCCCTGGTACAGGTAGCCCGGCGTGAGCTGGATGAGCTTCATCGAGCTAAGTATATTGGTCAGATACCCATGCTGATCGAAGAGCTCGTGCGCCTGGTCCCGGTAGCGCGCGTTGCCGGTCATGCGGAACGCGAGCTGCAACGCCGCGATGATCTCCGCACTGTTGAGGCGTCGGTCCACAATCGTGTGGGGATATCCATTCACATAGTCCGGATTCCACCGCCCCCACAGCGTCGGTTTTCCGTCCACATCCACCAGATATAAGTCGTGGGACAAGATATGGTCCACGAGGGGGATGAAATTGGTGGTCACCCGCAGGCGTTCCGCCGCGTTGGTGGCCACCAGTTCCCACATGATCGCGTGGGCAAAGGTCTGGGAACAAAACTCGTCACTGCTGGTATGTCCTTTCCATTCCCACTCTGGATCGACGGCCTCGCGCCAGCGGTCGGTGTCCGAGAATTTGAACCCGCGCCGTTCGAACGTCCGGGCGAAGAACCCGGGAACCGTGGCGATTTCCCGGAGTCGTTCCAGGGCGCCGAACGACTCCCAGGCTCGCCGCCGGACGGCTTCCTCGCGCGTCACGGCGAATTCTGCTCCCAGGGCTCCCAGGTAATAGCTGGTCCAGCCGCCGTCATTATCGGTGTCCACGATTTCACTTCCGGCCAGATCGCCCGGGGCTGGCAGGCGCCGCTCGCCGGTCAGGCCAAAGCGGAGGTTCCGGGACCGGATCTTCCGGGTGAACCAGTCCGCCTTCTGATGAAGCGTCAACGAGCGGAAAGCGATCGCGTTCAATCCGGTCCGCGTCAGAACCCACACCGTGCCCTCCTGATCCACGGCCAGGTCCACCACGTGATCGTCGCGCAGCCAGCGCGGCCCGGCGTAGTAGCGAAAGCGGGGCGGATCGATCCCCGGCGCGGACGGAATGGCATAGCGGGAAGCCACCCCCTGTCGTTCGAAAAAGGCACCGCGGGTGGTTCCCCACCACGTGCCGCCTGCCACCGGTACGGAGCACGTGATCTCGGACCACGGCGCTCCCGGCCGCGCCGGCCAGGCGGGAGCCGGCTCATCGACCGGAATCACCCGTCCCTCCTCGCCAAACGTCAGCCGGCGAGCCGCGCGTCCTTCCAGCCGGCCGGAAGCGCGGCCGTTCAATCCATTGGAGAGCCAGCCCTCTTCGAACAGATAGAAGAGATCACCCGCGGGCGAGACTGCGAGGTCCACCGGAACGCGATGAGCCAGCGGGCGGAAGCTTCGATCCAGGACCAATTCCTCGGCAAAGACCCGGGCCACGCCGCGGTCGGTGAGGACGTACACCACGTTCTCCCGGTCCACGCACACCGTGCGAAACACCGCGTTGGTCAGTTCCGGAGCCGTGCGAATCCGCACCGCCACATCCTGACTGAACGCGGTATCGGAAAGGGGAGCGGCCGGCAGAAGCCAGCTCGTCGCCCATCCCAGAGTGATCCATAGCCCGGTCAACCGTCGCACCATGGGTGGCAGGAGACCATGCGGAAGAACCAGAGGAAAGGGAGGACAGACGACGGAGGACCGAAGTGGAAGGCTCCAAAGGCCAAGCTCCAAGTTCCCGGATGCGTGGCCCAGCTCCGAGTGGGACGAAACGCGACCGATGCGGCCCCACACCCCACTTTCCGGGCGGTTCAGGCGGAAACCGGGAGCTTGGAGCTTGGAACTTCTTTGGGATTTGGATTTTGGCCTTTGGAGCTTGGGCTGTCGCTCCTGGAGTTTCTTCGGGTTCAATCCCCAGCGGCCAAAGCCCCCAACGGTTGGTCACGGCCCGGGCCACTGGGTGAATCCCGCTCTCTCCAGTCCCCGCTGGATGACGGCGTTTCCCTTCAGCCGCCGCCAGACCGCGCCGGTGCGGTGATTCTCCACCATCAGGAGAATCGCGCCCTGATCGATTCCCAGCGTGTCCGTGGCCCACCAGTTCCGTGCGACGTTGAAGGCATCGCGGAAGCCATACCGCCCCCACAGGTTCGCTCCGTACTTCCGCTCCAAATTCCGCAACGTCGGCAGACAAATCTCCGGAGCGAACGGCAGCGAGCTCCCCGGAGCCGTCGGAGCCAGAGTACCGTCGTCGTTTTCCGGAGGCGGAGCGCCCCGAGCCGCATACCCATCCGGTCCGTCGCTGGCGGTAAGGCCCCACTCGAGCGGGCCATAGTTCGGAAACCCTCCCGGATTGGCCACGCAGTACGCCTGTTGGGCGAGCGTGGCTCGGCGGGAATTTTCGAAATAAGTCAGGCCATGACCCCGCATCACCGCGTCCGCCGTCCCCCGGAAATCCACCCAACAATGCGAATACTGATGCCCAAACAGCGGAGCAAACTCGACATAGGCAAAGCCAAAGTTAGTCCGCCACTGGTATCCTTCGGTCCAGGCTTCCCATCGGATGGACAGGTTCGCCGCCGTTCCCGTCACCGGTTTCCCGCTGGTGGGTCCCGGGTCGCTCCGAGTTTCCTTCCCGTCCGGCCCCTGACCTAAGGCGAGCAAATAGAGAATCATCGCCTCGTTGTAGCCCACCCAGCGGGAACGCAGGAATCCGGTTTCCGGATGCCAACCCATGGAGAACGTGGACTGTCCTTCGGCCATCCACGCCCAGTCCACCCGTGCCAACAACTCGTCCGCCAGCGCGCGGATCCGCACCTCCTGCGGGTCGTTTCCCGCAAAAAACTCCCGCGCATCCAAAACGCCGGCCAGGAGCAACGCCGAATCAATAGAAGACAACTCGCATTTCCAGGCCCGCTGCGCGGAATTCATCTCCAGGAAATGATAGAACCAGCCCCGATGCCCGATCGTGCCTTCCGGTTCCGGTCCCTGCCGCCCCTCGGCAAAGGTCCGCAGCGTTTGCCGCACCCGTTCCCGCCCCTCCGATCGGCTGATCCACCCTCGCTCCACGCCGATATTCAGGGCACTCAGCCCAAATCCCACGGCCGCGATGCTACACTTCGAATCGGGGGTGGATCGATCGCGGATCAGTCCGTTCTGCGGATGGGCCTCGATCCAGAAATAATCGAAGGCCGCGCGCTGAAGCCGGTCGAGAAACGCCTCATCTGATTCGACCGGCTGGGCCGCAACGCTAATGATGAGGACGGCTCCCCAAAGAAACACGAAAAGCCGTCGGGTGAATCGGGCGGGCATATAAGCATGATACCCGACCTCCTTCTTTCGCCAATCCTTAAACTGCCTTCCTGTCGATGGAGGGCGCCTCTCGAGTTGGTCCGGAAACGGCGGGACCGCGCCCAAGCCCCCCCAATCCCAAAGATCGCTGAGCCACCGAACCCCTTCCCTCTGGGGTGGTATCAATCGTTGCGAAAGTATGTGCAGGTAGCGTGCGGTGTCCTCACCGCACCAGCGGCGTGCCAGCATCAAGCAGTGTGAGGGTACTTTCGCAACGATTGATACGTGGTGGTTCAGAGGAGGCCCGCTGCGCTCCGGCCGGTGCCGTCGCGCACGGAATCCCTGCGTACGGAGTCCCGGCTTGAGCCGGCGGAGACGTTCCTTGTTTCGAGGCGCTGGGAAAACGACCGACCCCGTTGGAGAAGCCGACCGCTCCGCCGCCTCAAGGCGGAACTCCATACCTCTTTCGCGGGTCGTTCATCCGGGCTGGAGGGGTGGACGGTGACGACTCGGTAACACCCCGGCCAAATAGTTCAGTACCCCAAAGTTTCCGCTTGGCTGAACTAAGGCTGGTATCTAAAAACTTCCCAGCCACCCGGCGCAGCGATGGCGGAGTCACTTCCGTAGCTGCCAGCGGGTGGCCTTTTTGTTGCCCCCGTTCAAGCCAAGCGCGTTGTCGGTCCGCGCAGACGACCGGCGTCGTATGCTGAGAAGGCGCATCATCGTGAGGTGAATGCGAATCGGCCTGCGTACGAACAACTTGAACCTGTTATCGAATCTTGAACATGCGGCATAAACTCGTCCTCCCCCTGCCCTCCCCCAACCTGTCATCCGCCGGGCGCTCCTGGCTCCTGGCCGCCTCCGTGGCCGGAAGCATGGTCGTCTCGGCCCGTGCGGAAACCCATGCCCGTTTCCAAGCCGTCACCGAAACCGGGACCAGCTCTTGGACCGGCGATCATCCCGTCACCCTGGTCGGCGTGCTGTTGACCGACCCGGAGGAAATGCTCGATGCCACCCCCAACTTCCTGCCCTGGAACGACGGCGCGAACCAATTCCGCCTCGGCGCGGAATGGCAGGTGGCGGTGCAGGCGACGCTGGCCGATGACCACGGCGGCACCTTCCTCTATATGGGCCAGAACTATGGCAACATGCCTTGGCATCGCAGCGAGGAGTTCAGCTACACGGACGAAGCCTGGTCTGCCGAGATCACCCGGCTGAATCACGATCCCGCCACCGGTCGTGCTTTTCGCCAGGGCGATCTGGTGTCCATCACCGCCCATCAATCGGCCTTTTACGGCGGCAAACGCAATGTCAACGAAACGCACGACATCGATCCCGAAGCCGACTTCACGGTCACGTTGATCATTCCGGACTACGGTCTCCCAACGCCCGTCGCGCTCTCGCTCGCCTCCCTGGTGCGGCCGGATGACAACGACCCGGCGACTCGGGAGGACATCTTCGACCCGACCCGTCAGTCCGGTGGCGAACGGTGGCAATCGACCCGGGTGCGGCTTACCGGCCTGACGCTGGTCAACAGCGAGGGCTGGACTCCCGAAGCCGGCTGGGGGCAACGCCTCAGCGTGGCTACCGACGGCGAAGGACGCATCTTCCCGCTGCGCCATCCCCGTTACACTCTCGGCCCCGCGCCGACCGGCCGTTTCGACGCGATCGGCGTGTTGAACCAGGAATCCGGCTCCGGTACCGATGGGACGTTTGGCTACGAATTGTTCGTGCAGGAAATCGCGCCCGCCAGCGATCCGGAACTCAACATCGCCCTCAAGCCGGTGATCACCTGGCCCGGTTCTCTGACCAATTACCGTTTGGAAAGCACCGCTTCCTTGACCGAGCCGGAGTGGCTTCCGGTCCCGTCCTCGCCCGTGCTTATCGACGGTCTGAACACGATCATCAACGAGGACGCGACCCAGAAGTTCTTCCGTCTGGAACGCTTCCAGTAGCACCCTCGGGACCGGCGATGATGCGTCTTAAGCTGTCAGCACCGCAACGCCCGAGCGGGAAGAAACGCTTCTCCGCGCCGGGCCTAACTCCGGCCTTCACCTTGGTGGAAGTGCTGGTCGTCATCGCGATCATTGCCATCCTGGCGGCCCTGCTGTTGCCGGCGTTGGCCGCCGGCCGGGAAAAGGCGAAGGTCACCAAAGTGCATGCCGAGCTGTATGGTCTCGGCGTGGCCTTGCAAATGTACGCCGACGATCACGGAGGCCGGGTGCCGCCGGTGCGCGTGAACTGCAACAGCGACCTCGTGTTGCACTGGTGCCAGCTTCCCGATGAACTGGCGCGCGACGGCTACTTGCCGCGCGGCGATTCCAGTGGACGCGAGGCCAATCTCGAAGACCCGTTCAATCCCGGCTATACTTACAAATACGCCGCGCCCGGCCCGCAATTCCTCAACGGTGAGCCGAACGGCAACTTCAAGCTCTGGGTGCCCGACCACTTCCCTGATGTGAACGGCGACGCGGGCAAATACTATGGCGACCCGAAGCTAAGTCCCGTGCGCTGGGTCGTGTGGAGCCTGGGGCCGCGTCCGGCCAGTGCCAAGAGCCTCAGCAGTCGGGCGCCCATCAGCGGGCCAACCTGGTATCGGCGTTTCGGCGACGGCGGCGTCATCGCCCGGTACGCCGACCGCGAAGGTTTGCAAAGTAAGAGTCCTTGAACGTCGTCCACAAGCAGGCGGCCCCTCCTCTCGTTGCCTTGCCCTTTGCCGCCAGCGTGCCGGGAGGGTGAAACCCACTTCCAGATGCCCATGAAAACTTCCGCCAGAACCGTCACCCTCCTTCTTCTTTCTTTTTTCCTGGTGGCCTTGGGCAGTCCACGCTTGCTGGGTCAATTCAGGTACTGCTCGATTCCCGGCCGCTGCCCCATGCCTCCCTGACGCTCTATTCCGGTCTGAAGGCCCAATCCGGCCACGACTTCACCACGGACCAGCAAGGAGTGGTTGAGATCCGGATCACCGATTCCGGACTCCAACTGCTGCTCATCCGGCACGCAACTTCCGCCGATGCCCGCCTGTCCGCCACGTTGACGTTTCCCGGACCCGGCTCGTGGTAACTTTGACCACCCGACCAGCTTCACAACGAACGCGCTGAAACGCCGTGCTCTCCACGAGATGGGCTGAGGAGAGCGACGGAGGACGATCGGCAGAAGGTATGGAGTCCCGCCTTTAGGCGGTGGAGCGATCGACCTCTCCAGCGGGGTTGGTTGTTTTCTGACGCCTCGGGACTAGGGGCCGCTCCGCCAGCTAAAGTCGGGACTCCGTGTCTGGAGACTCCAAGCGTTGAGTGTTGTTCAGAGGACGAAGAGGAACACGACCGGAAGCAGGGCCAGACGGCTTTTGAAGGCTTCATCCTGCTCGCATTCCGGTTGAAATCGCCTGAGATTTGGTTCCCACCAAGCGTTCCTACGCACGCTCGGCGGCGACGGCTCCACCTACGCGCACCACATGAAGGACGCCCGCTTCACCATCCCCATGCCCGCGCTGCTGGCCAAGGTCGTGGACATGCTCGAGCAGGTGCCGATGGAGGACCGCGACACCAAGGGCGACCTCTACGAATACATGCTCGGGAAGATCGCCACCGCCGGGCAGAACGGCCAGTTCCGCACCCCGCGGCACATCATCCAGCTCATGGGTGTCGAGCTTACCGCGCCGCAGCCGCGCGATGTCATCTGTGACCCCGCCTG
>CAYYSX010000212.1:0-10688 GCA_964474315.1 uncultured Verrucomicrobiota bacterium
CCTTCCTCCCGGTTCAACTCGACCAACAGCCGCGCCAACGTTTCGGCGCTCGTCCGATCCAGAGCGCCCGTTGGCTCATCAGCCAGCACCAGGGTCGGCCGGTTGATCAAGGCACGCACCACGGCCGTGCGCTGACGCTCGCCGCCGCTGAGTTGGCCGGGCAGATGATCCAGCCGGGAGCCGAGGCCGACGCGATCCAGCAGTCGGCGGGCACGAGTCATGGCTTCCGAGGAGGAAGCATTTTGCGTCGCCAGGGTGGGCAGCAGGACATTCTCCAGCGCCGAGCATTGCGGTAGCAGGTGATGGCTCTGGAAGATGAATCCGATCTGGCGGTTCCGGACGCGGGCCAGTTCACCGGCATCGAGCCGGGTGAGGTCGCGTCCTTCCAGGGACACGGTGCCGGAATCCGGAAGGTCCAGGGTGCCGAGGAGATTGAGGATGGTACTTTTGCCACTGCCGCTGGGTCCGACAATGGCGACGCTTTCGCCGGGTCCGACGCGGAAGGAGGCGCCGCGGAGCACTGGCACGGGGACCGTGCCCGGGTAGCTCTTGGTAACATCCCGTAATTCCAGTAACGGAACTTTTTCGGCGACAGCCATGGCGGGCAGGGTAATGGCACCAGGAACTCCGGCCAAGGGAAGGGATTACGGATAGGACCGCTCCCACGCTGGGAGAAAGCCTCGCTTGACGGGCTCCAACAGAACTGGTGCTCTCTGGGCCAGAATCAACGACCCAACTCAAGACTCGCCGCTGCGTTCGCTGGATCGCAGTAAATCAAGTATTGGAATGATGAAAGCTCGATGGCCGACCTTAGTTCGAACTCTATGGTTGCTGGGTCTGGGCCTGCTGATCAATGCATCACGGCAGGACGTCGTGGCCCAAGCGCCTCCGGTGGCGGACGTGCAGATGTATCCCGGTCTGACCATCACGGGGACTGTCGGAACCGTTTATTCGATCGAATATGTTACGGACCTCTCCGCGACCAACGAGTGGCGATGTCTGGACTTCGTCCGCCTGCCGGCCACTCCCTATCTATGGGTCGATCGACAGGCTTCGGCTTCCCCTCGGCGGATTTATCGGGCGGTCGTCGATCTGCGAACGAACATGATATTTATTCCCCCTGGCACGTTTCGGATGGGGAGTCCGATGGACGAGGAGGGGAGACACACCAATGAAGGCCCGCAAACCGACGTCACCTTAACCCGGGGCTTTTACCTGGCGAAATTCAAAGTAACCCAGCGAGAATATCAGCGGGTAACGAAAGCCTATCCGAGCGTGTTCACGGGCGATTTTGACCGACCGGTCGAGACGGTGAGTTGGGAGGACGCCACCAACTATTGTGCGTTGCTCACGGCGCAGGAACGGGCGGCCGGACTGATTCCCCCGCATTCGGCCTACCGCCTGCCGACGGAAGCGGAATGGGAATACGCGTGTCGGGCTTGGACCTCCACCCGCTTCAGTTATGGCGACGATCCCGGCTATACCAATCTGGTGAACTATGCGTGGTATCTCGCCAATAGCGCCCACACCACGCATGTGGTGGGAGAAAAACAACCCAACCCCTGGGGACTCTACGATATCCACGGGGGCCTCTGGGAGTGGTGTTACGACTGGTACGGGCCCTATCCGGGTGGAAGTGCCGTCGATCCTCGAGGTCCGGCCACCGGGCGGTATCGGGTCTTCCGCGGCGGCAGTTGGGGCTGTCAGGGCGCCCGGTGTCGCTCCGCCGTTCGCGAAAGCGACCCCGAGGGCCAGACCGGCTATGTCGGTTTCCGGGTCGTGCTGGCGGCGGGTTGGTGAGGTCCCGTTTCCAGTTAGACTTCGGAATGTGGCTGCCGGCATCGACTGCTCCAGCGGCGGGTCTTGACGCCCCTGGAGGACGGCAGACCCACCCGCCGCATCCGACCTGAGGCAGCCCCAGCCTGGGTTCTCCAAGCCCTGAGCTTCGCCGTTTCCAGATGCTCACGGACGTCCGCGTCCCCGCCGGGATGAGGCTAAATTCGATAGACAGCGAACATTTTCCCGAAAATCCCCGTTGACGAGCAAGACCCGGCAGGAGAGAAAACTGAAGTTCTCCTGACACAGGCATGAAAACATCAACAACCACGACGTCTGCCGTGGTGGAGAATTTTATGTAACTTATGAAAAGCCAAGCATTCGGCACCCTATTTATCGCGACGTTGTTCGTCGTCGGTTCCAGCGGCCTTCGCGCGGCCGATGCCGTCATTACGGACCCCGCAACGACCTCTCTGGGAGTGTTCTGGGGCGGTGATCCCGACGAAGGACTCGACCTGGACGGCGACTTTATCTACGCCCTCTCGTTTGGAGCGGACCCTTCCTTGTCGGCTCCGGTCCGCGACGCGACGTTTCGCGGGGTGATTAGCAACGAAGTCCCTGGTGCGACCGTGGTCGCGGGAAACACGGCGCCGGGCTGGTGGACTGCCGTGGATTTAGAGGGATTCGGCGACACGACCAACGATGACAATCTGGAGCAGGCGACCCGCAGCATCCGCTGGAGCGCCGCAGGGTCGGCGACGAGCGCCGTCACCGTGACGCTCGATCAGATTGAAGTGGGCGCCTCGTATCAGTTGCAGCTCATTTTCGGTGAACAGTGCTGCAATCGGGGGTTCGACGTCTTCATCAATGGAGATCTGATCGTCAAAGATTTCAACCCGGGCGATCACCAGGGCGGCGCGGGCCTCGGCTACCAGGGCGCTCTGATCACCCACACCCTGACCCCGTCCAGCACCTCGATCCAGATCGTGCTCGACGGCTCGAACGCGAGTCTGGACTTCGCCGACCACAACGCGATCATCAATGCCCTGACCGTGGAAAAGACCGGAGAGGCCGGCGACTCCGATGGAGACGGCCTCTCGGATGCGTGGGAGCTGCTCTACTTTCCGAACCTATCCGAAACCCCCGGCGGGGATCCGGACGGTGACGGGTTAACGAATGCCGAGGAACTGGCCGCCGGCTCCAATCCAACACTGGCGGACACCGACGGCGACGGTCTGACCGACAGCCAGGAGGTCAAGACCCATCTCACGGACCCCAACCGGAGTGACACGGACAACGATGGATTGTCGGATTACGACGAGGTGATAACGCACAAGTCCGACCCGTTGAAAGCCGATACCGACGGTGATTTGCTATCCGACTTGCTAGAAGTCAGCCGCTACGGAACCGATCCCGCGAAAGCCGATACTGATGACGATGGCTTCAGCGACTACGCCGAGATTCATCTGCTGACGGATCCGCGCGATGCCAACAGCAAGCCCGCCAAGACAACCGCCAACCTGTTTACCGGGCCCGATCCCGGACAAGGCTTGGATCTGAGCGGGAACTTCATCTACGCCATCAGCTTTGGGAACGAGACGTTCGGGGGACAAATTCATGATGCCCTCTTTACTCCGGACAGTGTCGCGGGCGTGTTGGTCGAGTCGTCTCAGGTGGCCAACAACTGGAACCTCGATGTCAATTTTGGCGATTCCCCGGAACAGCAGGTGCTGAGCGACGTGTTGACTCACATCCGTTGGAGTGACGCTGGCAACACAACGCCCCTGACGGTTACGGTGACCTTCTCCGAGCTGCAGGTCGGCGCCTCCTATAAGCTCCAGATCCTCTTGGGCGAGCGCCTTTGGGCACGGGGTTTTGACATCAGTGTCAATCAAAGACTGGTGGCTCGGGAATTCGCACCGTTTCAATGGCAAGGAGGCTTCGTCGGACCCGGTGGAGCCACGCCGCGGACCAATGGCGTCGTCGTGACGCACACGTTTGTTGCCAACGCCACGCAGGCGGTGTTGGAGCTCGATGGCCGCGCGGTGACCGACCCCTCTATGCCGGATCACAATGCCATTATCAATGGAGCGACCCTCGAACTGCTCGAGGGAGCGGTGGATTCCGATTCGGATGGGCTGTGGGATGCCTGGGAACTGGAGGTTTTCGGGAATCTGGACCAAGCAGGAAGCGGGGATTTCGACACCGACGGGTTGACGAATGCTCAGGAATTCATCCTGAGCACGGATCCGAGCCAAGCCGACAGCGACGGGGATGGTCTAAACGACGGCCATGAGGTCAATGTCTCCCATACCGATCCGGCGAAGGCGGACACCGATGGCGACGGTCTAAACGACGGCGACGAAGTGAACATCTACCATACCGACCCGACGAATGCGGACAGCGATGGCGATGGCTTGCCGGACGGCGACGAGGTGCTCACCAGCGGCCCTACTACCGAAGTGAGCAATGTGGTCGTTCAGGCTTTCTACGGTGGCGATTCTGACGATGGCTTGGATCTCGTGGGAACCTTCCGCTATGCCGTCAATGTCGGCACGGTCGGCCCGGTCGGCAAAGCGGGTGATGCGGATTTCCTCGGCGATAACGCGCCGGGTGTGACCGTGACCGCGCCCAACGAGGTACCCAACTGGGCCCTGCCGGAGTACGGAGAGAGCGCGGCCGACGATGTCCTCGAACGGGTCACCCAGTCGATTCGCTACGGCGGAACCGTGCGGGTGCTGCTCGCCAACTTGGTGCCGGGAAGCACTTACAAGTTGCAGTTGCTCTTCTACGAACAGTGCTGCGAGGGCCGCGGGTTCAATATTTATGCCGACGGCGAATTGGTCGCCCAGGACTTCTCGCCCCCGGCAGTGCAAGGTGGCGCCACCATTGGATACGCGGGGGCCGTGGTGTCCGCTGAGCTTAAAACCCAGCGGACCGAATTGGCCATTGTCTTGACGGCCAATGGTCGCACGCCCGATTTGTTTTCGGATCCCAATGCCATTCTGTCCGGCTTCACGCTCGAAACCTTGGAAGAAGGACCGATTCTGACTCCGCCAACGCTGACCCTGACCCAGCAACCTAATGGTCAGTTGGTTATCTCCACCGACGGTACGCTGCAGGCGGCCGATACGCTCACCGGCACCTTCCAACACCTGCCTGAAAGCACCATCACGATCGATCCCGCGACGGCAGCCGATTCGCAACAATTCTACCGTGCCATACGGTAAGTATTTCAGCCGAGTCTGAAGATCTCGCAGAGCGCTGCACACGAGAAGCCGGACCATCAGGTCCGGCTTCTTTTTTGCCTTCATTCATAGTCTTCATTGAGCGATCGCAGAAATGCCGCCAATGCGGGCGACGTATCGATCGCCAGAGAGATTCCGGCTATTCCTTCGTCCACATTGCGAACGCTTCCGGTTCGGGCCAGTTCCGAAGTGAACCGGTAGAAAAAGATGACGGACTCGATCGTCGAAGCTTGGCCGGTATGAAGATAGGGGGCGGAATGTCCCAGATCGCGCAAACCGGGTGTCTTAAAGAGAGCGATGGTTCTGGGTAAGAGCTCCTCGGCCGAGTCGATGCCGAATCGGGCCGACAAACGGGCCTGGAGCTTGGGTTGGGACGCGAAAAAATCCGGATTGGCATAGACATTCCACAAGCCCAGATCGGCGGAGTCGGGATGGGCTCGCGTCGGAACCGCCAGGAACCGGCCGGAGGCGTGCGGGTGAACCGGCGTCGGTGGAAGAAAGTCATCAGGCGCGGCGTGGCGCGCGGAGAGTCCCGGAATGGTTAGTTTCATGAAGGCGCCTTCGCCGTGGACCGAATCATACTCCCACTGAGTTGCGCCCGTATTGTGGAAGTCAAAGTCCGTGAAGTGCGGCGCTGGGTGGCAAGCCACGCAGTTTCCTATCCGCCCCTGTGCGAGCGGAATCTTGGGGTCCGGTTCGGCAAGAAACATCTTGAGTCCCTCCAGTTCCAGTGGACCGAAACGGAAGTCCTGGGTGTGAGTCCGGAAAGCGCCGTCCGAGGGCGTCACAAACGCCGGCGCGGTCAGGTTCTCTAGCCGGTTGCGCAATCGGCGGCTGTACGACGGGTCGTCCTCGCCGCGATCGGGCTGGCGGGGCAGGGCGTTCTTTTTTAGAAAGATGTCGTAGGGACTCCCCTCGTACTCGCCCGCGCTGTTGATAGCGAATCGGATGGATTTCAAATAAGCGTCCACCAGCCTCCCAATCCTTTCGATAATCTCATCGTCCGAGGCGCTCATCACATCCAGCCGCGCTGTTTCCGGAAGGCGGAGTCGGGTACTTAGAGCCGGGTCCGTGCCGAGAAAAACGGCCCGGTAGGCTCCGCCGAATTCAGGCCCGCGGAAGCCTTCACCGCTGTCCTCCCGGATGACCCGGGCGATGTGGCGAACCGCCTGCGCTTGTTCGCCGGGAAGCCAGCCGAAATTTCGCCCGGTCAGCGTTCCTCGAACCAAGGATGGGCCATCGACGAATTCGCCGTCCGAATGAAGGAAAAATCGATCGGGACGAGCCAGGGACGCATTGGCCAAGGCGGGGGAATTGCGAATCGTCCTGTTCCGGCCGTCGCCGCGCTCGGGAATCGGTGAGCGGATCGCAAAATCAGCATAGGTGCGCTGGCCTAGACCGCGCTCCCTCTGCTCGGCCACCAGGTGACAAGCACGACAGCTTATGGACTGGCCGGCAAACGGTCCCGGCACGGGATCGGTAAGGGTGACGGTCTCGTCCAAAACCGGATCCCCGGTCACCAAGGGAAGATTCAGATTGCTTCCACTTTGGGCGAAGTAGAACTGGGCAAACCGGGGTTCGCGGAACAGTCGTTCTCCAATCAGGATCTCAGCCGATGAAGGCGAAGAAGTTTCCGATGAATCCAGAGCGGCTCGAAAAAACAGATGCCGGGACGAAAGAGGGATCGTCCATACGCTTAGTCCGTTGCTGTCGGCGGGTGGCGTCGGCCAGTTCGTCCAATGGTGAAAATCCTCGGTCGCCGTGAGGTGATACGCCTGGCCGCTGGCGCCGGACACGACGAGTCGGGCGGTGGCATTGGAAGAGACCTGGATCGAGACGGATAGTTCTGCTGGTACCGATTGAGCCCGACCGACCGCCGGCCCGCCGAACGGCCAGAGTCCGCCTGGGACGAGCAGCATGAGGAACCACCGAATACACGGTTCCTTATATGACGACATGGGGGGTAAACACATCCAAAGCGGCGAACAGTGAAGAATTGCGCCACCGGAGCGCGCGAGTCCATTCCTGATTTCAGAGCGCTCTCTCCGTCACCTTGAAGCGACCCATTCTATGCTGGCCTTCGTCCGCAATAGCGCCGGCAACACCTGTTAGGCCGCGTTCATTGCCATCGAGTTCACCGCGTCTCCAGACCGGCGGGTCGTCGTTGGGGAATGGCGCGGCGCCACTTTGCTGGGAATCACGCTGGAGATTGTCGAGGAACTCAAGTTGCCGACGGTGTCGGTGAACTACTTCGAGGAAAATCTGATCATTACGGAACCAGAGGATGGGAGCGGACGCGAACAGGCAATCCGACCGTCGGTCGGGCCCTTGATCCGCTTCGCTGGTCGGGCATCACAACCTTGCCTGCACCGGATGCCCTCCGGTTCAATCCAGGCGGTCATGTTGTCCAAGGTTCGCTATTCCACACCTCTTCTCACCGTTGGCTTTATTCTGGCCAACCTTTCTGGTCCGGCCAACCCCCCGGCTCGGGCCGAGTTGCGCGCGGTTCATTACGCGGCGCAGCCGTTGCCCGATGAGGTGTATCTTCAGGAGGTGGGGCGCCAAGTGACTTCGGCGGATCCCATCACGGCGGTGGCGGCCCGGGAGGGCGTTGTTTTCGCCGGCACGACCAAGGGATTGTTCCGCCTTCAGGGCACGGACTGGGTGGCGGAGCGGGCCGTTGAATCGCCGGTTCAACGATTGGTCCGCACCGGACCTCAATTGTGGGCGCTGACGTCCAGCGGCCTGCAGCGGAACGAGGGAGCCCAGTGGAAGCTGGTCACCAGCGAACTGGTGACCGACCTGTGCGAGTTCCGGGGCGAGATCGTGGCGGCGGTCGGGAATCGCCTTTTTCGGGTTCAGAACGGCGGTTTGGAACCCCTCTCCACCAATGCGGCCCGGTTTAGTATTACCCGCTTGATGCCGCATCAGGAAACGCTCTTCGTCCATGGGCGTGGCCGGCTGGCGCCTTTCGCCGGGGGCGAGTTTGGCGGGGTGGATGCCTACACCTGGCCGTCCGATCAGGCGTGGGATTGGGGTTCACTGCCGTCTCCCAACTCGCGGGATGCGTTCAGTCTCGGGCCCTCGCTCTTCGTCGCCACCGACCGGGGGCTGGGGGTGTTGCGTGGCATGTCCCTAACGGCTGTGCGAGGTGAACAGGGTTTGCCCTTCGAGGATACGACCTGCCTGGCTGCGGGTTTCACCAACGACCTATGGATCGGCACCACCCAGGGGGCGATCCGCTGGGTCGGCGGAAGGTTTCATTATTTTGGCGGGCGACGCTGGCTTCCGAATCACCGCGTGAATGCCATCGCCGTGGAGGGATCGCAGGTCTATCTCGCGACGGACGGCGGCTTGGGCATCATCACTTACGAACCCTACACCTTGGCGAAGAAAGCGGCCTATTACGAACGGCATCTGGAAGAATGGGGGCAAAAGCGGCTCGGCTTCGTGCATAAGTTGGAGTGGGACGCACCTTCGCAGGAATTTGTCCGTGAAATCAGCGACAACGACGGCGGCTATTCCGGCAATTACCTGGCGGCCCAGGTGTATCGTTATGCGGTTACCCGGTCGCCGGAGGCGCGCCGGGAAGCCACCAACACCTTCCACGCGTTGCGCTGGTTGGAGGCGATGACCGGCATTTCCGGGTTTCCCGCCCGTTCGGTCTGGGTCAAGGGAGAGCGGGGTCACCAGGCCGGGCACGGTTCCGGTAACTACGCCGCTGAATGGCACGACACGGCGGACGGGCGGCACGAGTGGAAGGGGGACACCTCGAGCGACGAATTGTGCTCCCAGTTTTACGCCATTGGGTTGTTCATCGAATTGGCCGCGCAGGGTGAGGAGATCGCCCAGGCCAAGGCGCATCTGAGCCGACTGGCCGCTCATTTGATCGATCACCAATGGAAGCTGGTGGATCGGGATGGCCAGCCCACCCGTTGGGGCCGCTGGGATCCGGAGTATTTCCTGACCGACGAAGGCAAATACGACCGAGGTCTCCAGGCGGTGGAATTGCTGTCCTTTATCAAGACCGCAGAAGTCCTGACCGGTGATCCTAAGTTTGCCGCTGCCTATCAGGAACTGGTGGCGCTCGGTTATCCGGCTTACACGCTCCGGGCGCGCAACACCTTTCCGCCTGAGAGTATTTTGCATTTCCTCGATGAACTCGCCTTTTGGAGTTACTGGAACCTCCTCCGTTACGAACAGGATCCCGAACGACGCGCTCTCTACCGGCGCGGCTACGAACGCAGCTACGAGGTCGTCCGGGTGGAGCAGAATGCGTGGTTCAACTTTCTTTACGGCGCTCTGACCGGCAACGACTGCGAACCGGTCCCGGCGGTTGAGCACCTCCGCGCCTGGCCGCTGGACCTGCGGGTTTGGTCGTACCAGAACTCGCACCGGGCCGACCTCCGCACGCCGTCCGGCTACGTCGCCCTCAAGGGAGGGACGAAAACCTTTCCCCCCCGTGAAACGGAACCCTCGCGGTTGGATCATTGGGTGATGAAGGCCGACGGCGGCGCGGGCGGTCATGACGTGGTCGAGCCCAGCGGTTGGTTGCTGGCTTACTGGATGGGCCGTTATCACGGCTTCATTGCCGCCCCGACGGTGACCGATCCGCAACGGCTGGAGGTCGAGCACACCTTTGACCGCGAACTGGGAGCGAAACCGTATGAAGGTCCGGGCCGACCGGCCGGCTTCTGAAGCGGACGTCTCTTGACACGGTCCTAACCGGCAGGAGCGCGGGCGGCTCGCCCGCAGGACAACCCCGGGGAAGCTCCAAGGTCCAAAGCCCAAGCTCCAAAGAAAACTCAAGCTCCAAGCTCCCGGATCGCGGCGGGCAGGCGTTGGGGACAGCGCTTCGGTCGTCCCTGCCCGTCAAGCGGCATCACCAATCGGGGAACCGACGAACACGGTGTGCTCAGGGCTGTCGAGGCCACGGCGCAAGGTCGCTAACACGCTCTTCATATCGCCCCGCAACAGCGCTTCCACCTCCAGCCACAGACCGGGGAACACCCCGCTCTGGAGCCAACCATCGGCCGTGGGTGCGATTTGCTGATAACTGCCGTCTTTCAGTTCCCACCAGATGAGACGACGCTCGCCCGTGATCCACGCGAGGTATTCCCGCACGCCATTGCGACGATAAGCATCCTTCTTCTGGTGCAGATCGTAGGCGCGGGAACTGCCGGCGATTTCCACCACCAGTTCCGGCGCCCCTTCGATGTAGTCGTCGGCGGAGAAGCGCGCCTGCCCCCCTTTTTCCGGCAGTTTCATCAGCACCAAGTCGGGCTGCGGCTCATTGTCCAGGTCCAGTCGGACGGTGGAATTGTCGGCGCATTCGACACCCGGAGTCTCGGCGGTATAGAGCGTCAACCACCCGGCCAGACGGCTATGAGGGATGGCATGTTTTTGGGCGCGGACGGGAGAGGGCATATAAACGATTCCTTCGATCAACTCGGCTTTCTTGACGTAGGGGAGGCGGTGGTAGCGCCGCTCGAATTCGTCGCGAGTGAGCCGATCCCCTGCCTCCAGCAGGAGGTCGGCGGGGATGGGCTCGGCCGCTTCCGCCGGGATCGTTGAGCCACGGGGCATCGCCATGGATCAAACCCTATGGCAACGACCTGCTGAAACAAGGTGATTATGTCGGACGATGTGGTTCGGTCCGCGGGC
>CAYYSX010000213.1:0-10642 GCA_964474315.1 uncultured Verrucomicrobiota bacterium
ATCGCTTGCGGCAGCGCTACGGTCGCCTGCTGCGGGAAGAAATCGCCCGCACCGTCAGCAGTCCCGCCGAGGTGGACGATGAATTGCGTTATCTCATCGAAATTGTCGGACGATGAGCTGCGTTTTCCCGCCGCGTTTCCCCAGACTACTGAACTCACTCGACCAGAATTCAGAACGTGTCCTCAAACGTGTCGGAGTTCTCCCGATTGGGGACGCCGCACCTTTGACGTGTCGAACCGAATCCAGTCTTGTCCTAAGACCGCTTTTGCCATAATTGAGTCTATGTGAAAGACCAAACACGCGAGGCCATTCTTCCTGAGCGGAATCTTGTGAGTCCCCTTGTGAATCATCTCTTGTAGCTCGTTGATTTTCAGTCGGAATATCCAGGCTGGAAGCCTGCCCTCCTAGCTCCGGTTCATCCTCCCCTTCGTCAGCGTGCCGCCACGGGCTGCTCCGGACCGAGCTCGTGAAGGGTGCCGATGATCTCGGAACGCAGCTCGGTGCCGTCCGAAGCGGTGAGGGCATATTTCAGACTGTATTGGTCCGCAATGCTGAGATCCGGGATCTCCAGAAACACCGTGCGCTGGTCGGAACCAAGGTGGGCCGACTTCACTTCCAGCCGGTCGTGAGATTGCTTGGTGGGATCCTTCACGGAAAACTCCGGAGAACCATATTCGCCGCTGTATCGGTAATTCCACAGCTCAACAGAATAGCTGGAGGTGTCTTCGGCGGTCTTGGCGTCCAGCTCCGTGCCGAAGGTGATCTGCAATCCATTCTTGGCCGCATGAGATTTGACCGGCATCCGGACGGGCCGGCCAGTGTACCGCACGCGGTAGAATCCGCCGTCCCGGGTGGCGGCGTTCTGCCAGCCTTTCAGTCCGCATAGATAGAGTTGTCCGTCGTGCTCATTGAAACGGCCGCGCATGATACCGCTAGAGAACCGGAGTCCGAACGGAACCATGCTGGCCTGCACGGTGTCCCCGACCTTATCCCAGAGCACCGCGTAGAGCAGGCATTTGCCATAGCTCATAAAGAGCGGTGCGCCTTTCCACGGTCCCCACTTGTCGCTCGTTACATAGACCTGGCCACCGCTGGAATTGTCCCAGCGCATCGGCAGCCAGCAAATCGGTTCGTCGTAGGACGTGGGGATGGGCATGTCTTTGTCCCAACCCTTCAGTTTGTGCTGGGCGCGGGCGGAGGGATCACTGGGGTTGACCTTGATTTCGCGGCCGTTCGGATACCGCAGCGTCAGCTCCTGCTGGGCCGCCGGGACCATCCCCATGAACGAACCCGGCTGGACCAGGTTCAGCTTCGACGCCGGCATCCAATGCCCTTGGTTGTCACCCACCAGGACCGTGTCATCCGGCCCCACGGTCATTCCATTGGGCGCGCGCAACCCGGTCGCAAATACCTCCAGGTTCTTTCCGTCCGGCGACACCTTGAGGATGGTTCCCTGGTGCGGAGAAGTGACCAGCGGCTCCCAGGGCGCTCCCTTGGCATAGTAAAAGTTGCCCTTCGAATCGGTGTGCAGATCGAGGACGAACTCGTGGTAATTCGGCGTGACCACGGTGTCGTTGTTGAAGTTTTCGTAGAAGTCCGCCTCACCGTCCCCGTTCAGATCCTTGAGCCGCGTGATCTGGTCGCGCCCGGCCACATAGATGTCGCCGTTCACCACTTTCAACCCGAGGGGTTGGAACAGACCGGTGGCGAAGCGTTTCCAGGTCAGGTTCTCGAGCTTCTCATCGATACCCGACACCAGCCAGACGTCACCGTGAAAGCTGCAGAGGGCGGCCCGTCCATCGGGAAGAAAATCGAATCCGCCAAAGAACGTGCTGACTTGATAGGGATTCGGGAAGGGTTCAGTGAGGGTGTCCACGGCATAGGGACCGTCCTCGGTACCCAGTTTGCCTTGCGTCACGATCGTTTCGTTCCAGCGGGCCGGGCCCCCTCCGGTGAGACGTTGGGGCGCGGGTGGTTCGGCGTTGCGGGCGGCCACCACGGCGGCGGTGCCACCCGTACTCAGTGCGATCTGAATAGGATCCCCGGCGGGAATCCGGTCGATCTTCAACACCAATTGCCCCTGGGGCGTGGTGGTCAGAACCGCCTCGGTTCCACCGAGGCCGAGCAACCCGGGCTTGCTCACCCCGGAAACGGAAACGCTCAATTTGGGACCATTGAGCCGCGTGAACGTCACGCCCTCGGCGTCGAAGATGGACGACGACTGGATCGCCTTCGGATCGAATCCGTCGGCCAGCAGCAAGGTCAACGGACGCCCGCTGCGGTCGAAATTCAGGGTGCGGGTGAACACCGTCTGGCCTCCGATCGACTGGACGCCCGGCGTCTCCAGCACGGGTACGTCGCCCACCGTGTAGCTCAACACGACGTCGTCGCCATGGACGTAAATTCCGGAGTAATGCACCCAGTCCTTCGGCAGCGGTCCCTGCGAATTGGACCGCGGATCGGCGAAGCTGCCCTGGGGTCCGGCCCAGCCCGGTCCGTCGGTCGTGGAAAAGGCGAGTTTGCCCTTCACCGACGGCGGCGGCGGCCATTCGATCTTGGTCAGCGTATTGCCGAACTCCAGAAACTCTCCGGTCCAGGCGGCGGCCATCCGGAGCGTATCGAGGTCATAGACCACGTAGGCGCGTCGGTCCGCGCCGAGGGTGACAGCGAGTCCCTTCATGGCCGCCGGTTGGTCTTTGCCCAGCATGATGGTGCCCGACCAGAAGGGGCCGCGGACGGGTTGGGGAGCGGCGCCGGACCGCGAAGATTTCGACTGGGCCGCGGCCGGGGTGACCCAAGCGAGGGCGGTCGCCAACGCGAGGCCGGGTAAGGAGAATCGGGAAGCTTTCACAAACGTCGTGGGCTTGGAGAATGATGCGGTCCGGGCAGTCTGCTCGACTTCCGTTCCGACGACAAGCCGCGGGTGCAGGGGCGCATTTAAGAGGGTGCGTCTTGACCCAGTCCTTATCGGGACGCGATGGAGACGGGGGCGAAAGCTCCAAAAACCAAGTTCCAAGCTCCAAGCTCCAAAGAAGCTCCAAGTTCCAAAGAAGGGTAGACCTCCAAAATCCGGACGTGAATCGAGGCCATGAACCGAAAAGTTGCAAGTTGTTGGAAATCAACGGAACGACTTTCCGGTTCATGGGTAGCTCCAAGTTCCAACGGCCGAGCGCCCAAGACCTCCCAAACGACGGGCAAGGCCTCGCTCCCCGGGACGGTTCGAGCGGAACCCGGGCGTTGGGAGCTTGGGACTTTGGAGCTTCTTTGGAGCTTGGAACTTGGTTTTTGGAGCTTTCCTGTCCCCGTCCTCAGCACGCTCCCGATAAGGACTGGGTCAAGATGTACCCCCGGGTACGCTCCCTTCCCTCTTCGCCCTTCCCTCCCCTCCCACCTGGCCTAGACTCGACCGCACGGCCCATGATCCGCTCTTTCGCCTTTACCACCACCGGGCGGCTACATTCGCGCGACATCGAGATTTTTCTCATGCCGACGCTGCTGGCCGACACCAACCTCTTCCTCTGGGTGGACATCGAGGCCGCCACGCCGGATCAAACCCGCCAGATCCTCGAAGGCGTGTTCCACTTCCATCCGCTCACCGTCGAGGACTGCCTCAACGAGAGTCATTCGCCCAAGGTCGAGAGCTACGAGCCCAAAGAAGACGACCGCTTTTCCCCGTACCTCTTCATGGTGATCCATGCCGTCGATTTCAACCGCCAGGACGGATTGTTCGACACCCGCGAGCTGAACTTCTTCCTCGGCCGCAACTTCCTCGTCACCTACCACAACGTTCCCCTGAGCTGCATTCAGGAGGTCGAGGAACGCTGCCTCCGCAGCACCGTTCACGTCGCCCGTGCGCCCGACCGCGTGGCCCATGCCCTCCTCGATTCCCTGGTGGACAACTACAAGCCGGCGCTGGAGCAACTCGGACTACAGATTGCGGAACTGGAGGAAAAAGTGCTGCGCAAGCCGGCCTCCGAAACGTTCGAAGACATCCTGCGCATCAAAAAGGAGATCATTCACCTGCGTCAGATCATGGGTCCGCAGCGCGAGGTGCTCGCCCGCTTCGCGCGTGGAGAGTTCAAGCTCGTCCGGGCCCATCTCGTTCCCTACTACCGCGACGTCTATGACAGCCTGTTTCGCATCGCAGAACTCGCCCAAGGCTACGCCGACTCGGTCTCCAACCTCCTCCAGATCTACCTCAACATGTCGTCCAACCGCACCTCCGAGGTGGTGAAAGTGCTGACGATGATCACCCTCATTACCACTCCGGCGACGCTGATTGCCAGTTGGTACGGCATGAACTTTCCCATGCCGGAGCTGCAGTGGAAGTACGGCTACCTCTATGTCGCGGTCCTGACCCTCATCACCACCGGGCTGACGTTGTTCTATTTCCGGCACAAAAAATGGCTCTGAATCGGACGGCCCGTCCCAAATCCGGCTTTCTCGACAAGGTCCTCACCCGCCTCAACCGGCTCGATCGCGAGGGACTTCAACACCTCGTCCAGCGCCTGCAGCGGGAACGGAGCCTCCTGGAGACGCTGTTCCAGACCATCGAGGACGGGGTCATCGTGGCCGACCGCGATGACCGGGTCGTCTTCCTCAACCAAGCCGCCGGACGCCTGATCGGTTACACGCCGGAGAACGCCCTCGGCCAGGACTTGGGCCGGCTGCTTCCCGAACTGGACCGCGATAACCTCCAACCCGCCCACCGTCAGCAAGCCTTCCGCCGTGAGATCGAGGTACGCTTTCCCCGTCCGCGGTTCCTCCGGGTCTTCGCCGCGCCCATCGAACAGGAACCCGAAGCGGGCGTGGCGCTGGTATTGCACGATGCCACAGAATCCCGCCATCAAACCCATGAAGTGGTGGAGGCCGAACGGATCCATGCCCTGACGCTCCTCGCCGCCAGCGTCGCGCATGAGATCGGCAATCCGCTCAACGCGATCCACATTCACCTGCAACTCATGGAGCGCGAGGTCCGCCGTCTGCAACAGGCGGCCGCCGGACAATCTGACGCCGATCCGGCCATCATCGCTGACAAATTGTCCAACTACCTCTCGGTTACCCAGGGCGAAATCGGCCGCCTCGACTACATCGTTACCGACTTCCTCCACGCGATGCGCCCGACACCGCCCAAGTTGCGCGACGGATTCGTCAACGATGTCGTGGAAGAAACGCTCCAGCTTCTGCGGCCGGAATTGGACAACCGGCGTCTGCGAGTGGTGGAAAAACTGGCGGCGGAATTGCCCGCCGTGCGCCTCGACCCTGCGCAGCTCAAGCAGGCGTTGGTCAACCTGATCAAGAACGCCATGCAAGCGATGACCAAGGGAGGCACGCTGACGCTGAGCACCGGCGCGACCACCGATGCGGTTTGGATTGGGATTGGCGACACCGGCTCGGGAATCCCGGCCGAACGGCTCAACCGATTATTCCAACCCTTTCAGACCACCAAGGAGCGCGGCAGCGGGTTGGGGTTGATGGTGGTGCAGCGGATCATTCGGGATCATGGCGGCCGGATTGATTTCGAGAGCAAGGTCGGGCGCGGGACCACGTTCACGCTGTGGTTGCCGCGTCTGGACCGTCCGCCTCTGTTGCTGGGGGAAGGGCTAAGATAAGATCCTGCGAACCCGAGCGTCATCGCCCGGCCGAGCCGACGGGCGGAGCGGCCAACAGGAAAGGACGGTTCTCCACACCAAAGGACGGAAGAGCGCCGTTGGTAGGTACAGGCCAACCGGTCATGGGTGATCAGTCCGTCGATTCCAAACGCCTGGGTGGTCGGAGCCCAGTTGTCCGTAACGTTTTGAAACGCCGAGAAAGGAACGGCGATTCTCGCCCACCCACGCAAGGATCGTTCGTCAGCCCAACCAGTTTTCGGCAAGCTGCGGTCATGCGTTTGAAGTCACAGCGGGGCTGGGTCCGGGGATTGCTAGCGATGCTGGCGACGCTGGTCCTGACCAGTTGCCAAGTGGTGGAGGAGACGGTGAGGCTGCCCGGACGGGCGGTGGGCATAGGTTCGAGCCGGGCACCCCGGCAGGATGTGGCCGCTCTGCAGGCCGCGATGCAGCGGTTTGCCGACGAGTACTTCAGCCGCACCATTGCCGCGCTGGACGAGTATGCACGCCGCGTGGGCACCCCGGAGGCTCGTACCCAAGTCCTGACTTGGAAGCTGCCGATGACGTCCGCCGCCGTGGGTATTGCCAGCGGTCCCAATCCCGCGGCCAATCTGCTGGACCTGATCACCCTGGCCGCGGTAACGCATCTGCTGGTCACGGATCTGGCCGCCCAGTCGGAACATCCGGCGGCCTTTCAACCTTGGCTGGAGGTGAGCGCTTCGCTGCAGGAGGAAGCCTGGGAATTGGCGAATGGAGTCTTCCAAACCGGTCAGCAGCAGGAACTGCAAGCGGCCATCCACCGGTGGTGGGCCGCTTCTCCGGATGCCCGCAGCGCCTTCTTTGGCCGGCCGCAGGAATTGGGTTCGCTCATCCACAAAGCCGAGGAGCGGTCCGGACGCCCCGCCAGCGTCTTCAGCATCGTGGGCCTGGATCCGACCGCCGGCCTGGATCCGGCCGTGCGGGAGGTCACTCGAGCCCGCTTGTTCGCCGAGCGGGCCTTGTTCACGGCGCAGCGCATGCCGTTTCTGTTGCGCTGGCAGACCGAACTGTTGACCGATCAGATCCTTCGCCATTCCCAGGTCGAACGGGCGCTGACCAACACCGTCCAGATTGCCGAAAGCGCCGAACGGCTAAGCCACGCGGCGGAGACGGTTTCCATCCTGGCCGCGCAGCTTCCGGACCGACTGTCGGCCGAGCGCCTGGAGATCATGACCGCCCTCGAGGCCCAGGAGGGAAAACTGCGCGCGCTGATGGCCGAGGTCGAACGGACGCTGACGGCGGGCGAGCAACTGTCGGGTTCGCTCAACACGACCTTCATTACCTTTGACGCGCTGATGAAGCGGTTCGGGGTGGGGGAACCGGACCAGAACACCGGGCACCCCGACGCTCCTCCGTTCAACATCCTGGACTATGCACACACGGCCGAACAACTAACTGTCACGGCCCAAGAATTGACCCTGTTGCTGCGGGAAGCCGGCACCACGCTGGACTCGCCGGCGCTGGAGCGACGGGTGCGGGACCTGGAAACAGTGGCCCGGCAGGTCAAGGACGATGCGCGGTCGCTGCTCAATCACGCCTTCCTCCTGCTGGCCGGGTTGGTGTTGCTAACATTTGCCTGTGCCGTTGGGTACCGGCGCTGGGGCGGGACGGAACCGTCCCCACCAGAGGCGCGGAAGGGATAACCTTGGTTCTAAGAGTTCAGATCTTTCGGAAGTCCACCCGCCTTGGTTGGATCGACCGAGATTTCACCCAGTGGATTATGGACTGCTAGGTGGATCCCCGGGCCAGCATTCGGTTAACGACCCCCGGTCAAGCGCCGTAAAAATGGGCCTTGCCCCACTGGCCGTAACTCTTCAGCCTCAATCGGTAACTCCGCCCCGTTCTTAACCAACCGAACCGAGAAGAAGCCATCCCATGAGCGCAACCAACACCCCCGCCGTGCCCTTGACTCAAAGGCTGTTGAACCAGGTCGAAAAGGTCGGTAACAAGGTCCCCCATCCGGCCATCATCTTCCTGATCCTGATCGGTATCGTCATCCTGCTCTCCCATGTGCTTTATCTAACCGGGGCCAGTGTCTCCTATCAGGTGATCAACCCGGAAACCGACCAACTCGAAGACCTCCAGGTTACTGCCAACAGCCTGCTGACCGTGGAGGGCATCCGGTTCATGTTCACTTCGGTCGTCCCGAACTTCATGAACTTCAATGCCGTGGGCGTCATCATCGTCGCCATGCTCGGGGTCGGCGTCGCCGAGGAGGCGGGCTTGGTCAAGGCGCTGATCCGCAAGCTGGTGTTGATCTCCCCACCCAAAGCCCTGACTTACATCCTGGTCTTCATCGGCATCGTTTCCAGCATCGCGGCCGATGCCGGTTATCTGGTCTTGATTCCCCTGGCGGCGGCCGCCTTCGCCAGCGTCGGACGGCATCCGCTCGCGGGGCTCGGCGCCTCGTTCGCCGCCGTGGCCGCTGTCTTCAGCGTCAACATTCTCATCAAGCCGCTCGACGGTATCCTGACCGAAATCACCAACGACGCCATCCATCTGCTGGATCCCTCGAAGTCCATCGACCTGACCGCCAACCTCTGGTTTTCCATTGCTTCGGTCCTGATGCTGACGGTGGTCACCACCCTCATCACCGAGCGCATGGTCGAGCCGCGCCTCGGTAAATATGAAGGTGAATCAACCGTCGAGCAGGGGGAAGGCATCACGGCGGAGGAAGTGCGCGGCCTGAAGTTCGCCCTGTTCGCGGTGCTGGGCGTATTGGCCTTGATCGCGCTGTTGACTCTGCCGGCGGGCGCGCCCCTGCGCCATCCGGAGACCGGTGCTATCATTGGCAATTCGCCCCTCATGGCCGGACTGATCGTCGTCATCATGTTGGTTTTCCTGGCCGCGGGAGCCGCTTACGGATACGGGGCAGGTACCATCAAGAATCTGGTCGATGTCATTACTGCGATGACCAAGGCCGTCGCCGGTCTGGCCGGCCTGATTTTTCTGCTCTTCATCATCGCCCAATTCCTCGCTTACTTTAACTATACCAATATGGCCACCCTTTCGGCGGTGAAGCTGGCCGGCTTGCTGCAGAGTGCCAATCTGGATGCGCTCTGGCTTCTGCTGGGATTCATCGTGGTGGTCTTCATCCTCGACCTGATCATCACCGGAGCGATCCCCAAATGGGCCATCTTCGCCCCCATCTTCGTGCCACTGCTGATGAAGCTGGACGTCACGCCCGAAGCGGTCCTGGCCGCTTACCGTGTCGGCGATTCCCCGGTCAACGCGATCTCGCCGCTGAATGCCTACTTCGCCTTGATCGTGTCCTTCGCTCAAAAATACCAGAAGGATGCCGGGGTCGGCACGGTGGTGTCCCTAATGCTGCCTTATGTGGTGATCATCTCGGTCATCTGGCTGATCCTGTTCGCGATCTGGCACCTGCTGGGGCTTCCGTGGGGACTTTGAATACGGCCGAACGGTGAAGCGACTTCGTCATCGTCACGAATCCTGGTCAATTTCTACTCACCTTATTCGCATGAAACACCGAATCTCACCACCCCTTGCTCAGACACTTACCGAGGAGGCCGATGGAAAAACGACACGTGGAAGGTTTGGAGTCCCGCCTTTAGGCGGCCCGGTAGTGGCTCAAGCCAGGACTCCGAGTGCTGAATGTGGTCCATCTCGCGAACCTCTCAGTATGCTTCGGATTTGTGCCCTCCTGAGCCTGGCCCTGCCCGTCCGGATGCAGGCCGCCCCCGCTGACAGCGTATCTCCGTTCACCTTGGGTCCGGACCTGGAAGACATGGGCTGGGCTCCGGGCCTCACGCCCGATGCCTCGGTGGCCGCGCTGGAAGAAGCGAGCCTGACCCAACGCGGCTATCTCCAGGTTCCGGGAATCTCCCGATCGTTCAGTTATCTGGATCGGGAACTTCGCGAATTGTATAAAGCCACCGGCCTGCGCATTGGCACCGCCTACACCATGCTCTTCGCCCAGGCCAGCGGCGGTCCCGGGGATCGGTATGGGGGCGCCGGGGATTTCGACCTGATGACCTCCTGGACCCTCATCGGGCGGGGAACCCCGAACACCGGCCGCCTGGTGTTCGACGTCGAGGATCGGTTCGAGATTGGATCGCAGACTCCCAACGCGCTGGGCCGTACCATTGGCACGCTCAACCCCGTGGTGAACACCTTCAACGACCGCGGCTGGGTGGTCCGTGATCTCTATTGGGCGCAGCGGTTGTGGGACGGTCAGCTTCGGTTCCTCGCCGGACGGGCCGACGGAACGGATTACTTCGGCTCGCATTGGATGCAGAGCGTGAACAATTCGTTCGTGAACCGGATCTTTTCCGCCAACGCGCCCATTGCCGGTCCCGGCCACGGTCCAGCGACCGGGGTCTCCATCCGACCCAACGACGTTCCCTTCTATGTGACCGGCGGCGCGTCCAACGCTTATGGGCAAACCACCGAGACCGGACTGAACACACTGGACGAATGGACCTTTTTCTCCTTTGGCGAAGTGGGCTGGACCCCGACGTTCGAAAAACTGGGGCGCGGCCGGTACACCGTCTCCGGCTGGCACATCGGCGAGCGGACCCTCACCGGCGTGCCGGACGATGCGGGTTTCTCGGTGGTTCTGGACCAGGAGCTGAACAACACCATGCAGGTGTTCGCCCGCTATGGCTATGCCGACCACGCCATCATCAACATCCGGAATTACATCCAGGGCGGAGTGGGATTCCGCGGGCTGATGGGCGATCCGAACGATATGGCGGGGGTGGCGTTTTCCTATGCCGAGCCCCGCGCTTCCGACGCCCGGGAGGAGAAAGTGCTGGAGGGATTTTATCGGTGGCAACTGAGCTCCTTCAGCCAAATCTCCATCGGGGCCCAGGCGATATTCGATCCGGCCAATACGACCGAGCAGGATGTGGTCGGGGTATTCTGGGCTCGGTTCCGGGTTGCCTTTTGAAGTAAGATCTGAATCGCTCTCCAGCCTGCCTCACGCCTCACGCCTCACGCCTCACGCCTCACGCCTCACGCCTCACGCCTCA
>CAYYSX010000214.1:0-9255 GCA_964474315.1 uncultured Verrucomicrobiota bacterium
CCCAGGACCGCCTCGCGTCCGCTGCGCACCAGTTCGCCCACCACATCGGCGGGCACGTATTTTCGGAAGGAACGGAGGTTGGTCTTCATTTCATCGACCGCGGTGGAGAGCTGGTTGATCTCCAGGATGCGGCCCGGATCGAGGTTGGCCGGGGATAAATCCAGCCGGCCAATGGCTTCGGTTTCCCGCTGGAGTTCCTTCAACGGCCGGGCCGCGGTTTCGGAAATCCGCACGGCCGCGATCAATGCCAGCCCCATTCCAATGACGAAAATGGCCACGGACCATCGCTGATTGTCACGCACGTGACCCATGACCTCGGCGGTGGGCAGGATAACCGCTACGAGCCAGCGCGGATTCTGTTCACCCTGGAGGAGGACCGTCCCGGCGAGGTAATCCCGACCGTCAGCCCGGAGTTCCACGCGGTTGCTGGTGGCTTTGGCCAATTCGCGTAGCTTTCCGCCCTGGCGCAAAAGCAGGGCTCGCGCGGGGAGATCCGGCAGGTCGGCCAGATTCGTCAGCAACTGGTGCGAGGTGGGGTCAAGCAGCAGTTCCGGCGAAGGGTGAGCGACGACCCGGGGAGAGCCCTCAGCGGGTTCTTCGACGACCAAAGCATACCCGGGAGCGTCGTTCTTCAAGGACTTGAGAAATGCGGACAGCGACTGCGTGTCGAAATCCACGTCCCAAACTCCGGCCAAGCCACCTGCCGTCGTATAAACCGGCAGGGCATAGGTCAGTCCCGGCATGGGGCTGCGCTCGCTGTTGCCCAAGAAGGTGTAGCTGTCGGTCCATACCCCGCGCCGGGCGGCCTTGGCGGCCTGATAAAAGGGGCGTTGTCGCGGATCATAACCATCCCAGGGAAGGGTCTGGGTCAGTTCCCGGCCCCCGGGCTGGGGAATATAGTCCCGGATGACCCGTTCCCCGTTTCCGTCCCGCACGTATTCGCGCATCCGCACGGTGCCGTCGGGCAAGCGTTCGAGCATGCAATATTCGCCCGTCTCCTCCAACCCCAGTCCCAGGTACGTCAGGTCCGTCTTCTCCAAAAACGGCGCCGTGAGCTGATCAAACAGCGGAGCGAAATCCGTGGCCGACAAGGTGTCGGGGTGGGTGATGCGCCGACAGATGTGGGCCTGTTGCACCGCGAGCTGGAGCAGGTGGTGGACCCGGGTTTCGGTCTGGCGCAATGACTGGCGAACGATGGTGTCGGCCAGCTCATGCACGGTCTGGGTGGCAAAATACAGCGAGGTCGCGCCGATCAATCCCATGGCAAACACCAGGAGCCCCAGCAAAATGGCCGTGAGCATGGAGCGAAAGCTGACGGGGGTGCTGGAGTCAGGTTTGGGCACGGCCGGAGCCTATCAGCGAACCACGGTTTTGTCTGCCGCCCCCGCCGATGAGGCTTTGGAATGGGCGCATCTTGAATGGGTCCTTACCGGGACTGCGATAGGGGGAAGGGGAAGCTCCAAAGGCCAAGATCCAAGCTCCAGGTTCCAGGTTCCCGCCTGAACCGCCCTGGAAGTGGGGGGGCGGGGAAGCATCGGGCGCGCCTCGTCCCACTTGGGGCGGCCCCGACGCCCCAGGGAAGTTGGGGTTTGGCCTTTGGAATTTCCGCCCCCCCCACGACAGATGTCCTGTCCCCTGTCTCCCCTTGTCTCAGCGCGCCCTCAGGGAGACTCGTGCGGGCGAGCCGCCCGCGCTCCTGTCGCCGAAGCTAGGACATCGAAGGGTGGTGCCTTGGAGCTTCGATCTTGGAACTTCTTTGGAGCTTGGACCTTGGGTTTTGGAGTTTCCTCGGGAGTTTCACGCCGGGGAGTCTCTTTTGAGCTTTGAGCTTTGAGCTTTGAACTTTGAACTTCCTCCCCCTCGTTCTCCCGGGCTTGGCAGCCCTCGCGCCCCCCGATCACACTCGGCTCATGACGCTTCGTCCGCTGGGCCGCTCAACGCTCCGGGTCTCCCCTCTGGCTTATGGCGGCTGGCGATTGGCCGGTTCCGAAGGAGGACCGGCAGTCGCCGATAGCGGGCCCGGCAAACGCGCCGTCCACGCGGCCGTGGAGGCGGGGTTCACCTTCTTCGATTTCGCCGACATTTATGGGGATGGCCGCAGCGAGTACATCTTTGGCGAAGCCTTGCGGGAATCTCCCGGATTGCGCGACCACCTGGTGATCGCCACCAAATGCGGCATCCGACGGCCGGACGATCCAGTCCCCGGAGCACCGTTCCGCTATGATTTCAGCCCGGATTACCTGTTTCGGGCCGTCGAGGGGTCATTGCAGCGGATGGGCCTCGAGACCATCGACCTGCTGATGTTGCATCGGCCGGACTATCTGATGGATCCGGCGGAAGTGGCCGGAGTGTTTTTGGCCCTGAGAGAGGCGGGGAAAGTTCGGGAGTTCGGGGTCAGCAACTTTCGGCCCTCCCAACTGAGTGCCTTGCAGCAGGCCTGTCCCTTCCCGTTGATTGTCAACCAGGTGGAGATCAGCCTGTTACATACGACGTCCCTGGACGATGGCACGCTGGACCAGTGTCTGAGCCAATCCATTACCCCGCTGGCCTGGAGTCCGCTGGCCCGCGGGCGGATGGTCCGTCCGTCCGACCCATCCGCCGATCCGCAGGTGGATGCGGTCGGCCGGGTGCTGGATGAACTTGCCCGCCAACAAGGCGTTGGGCGCGCGGAAATGGCGCTGGCCTGGCTGTTGAAACATCCTGCGGGCATTATTCCCATCGTGGGCAGCGCTAATCCGATCCGCATTGCGCAGCAGGCGGCGGCGGCTCGTCTCCGCCTGAGCCGGGAGGATTGGTACCGTCTGCTGGAGGCAGCCCGGGGAGTCCGGCTTCCCTGAGAGGGAAACACCACGGGAACCTAGGCCCCTGTACCGCAGATTTTCAATCTGCTGTATCGCCGGCTTGCAGCCGGCCGGGGGTGGCTTCGTACCGCGGGTGGATAGACTCAACGGCTGACCTGCGCCGCCTCGCAGGTCGCAGACCTGCGATACAGCAGATTGAAAATCTGCGGTACAAAGAGGGAGGCAGGCTCGAGGGCGCCCGAATTTTCATGTTTGGCTAGTTCCCGATTGCAGGAACCTTCTGGGGGGCGTACTTAGACCGCATGGACACCTTGGTGGTGGGCCTCCTCGGTTCGTTGGGGTTTGTACTCGGACTTGCGTTCGCGTTCTTCGTTATTTATCGCCACCATCTCCGTCGGCTGCGCCGCGCCAATCGTCAGCGGGACCCATTGAGCTCCGTCACGCCCGCCCGCCGCCGTCCCCTTCCTTTTCACATGCCTCCCCGCTGGCTGGCGGTCCGTACCGCCAATACCGCTCTGGTCCGGAGCGCGCTGACTCCCCGTTCCGTTCCGGTGGTGCCCTGGTCCGAAGCGCTGGCCCGCTGCCGGGAACGCGCTTGGTTCGTCTCCCCGCCGGTGGATGGCTGGACCCTCGTAGTGGGCAGCCGGTTGCCCGAGGCTAGCCAGGATGTGGATGTGCTGTTCCGCTTCTTGACCCATCTTAGCCGCGAGCTGGGCGAGGTCCATTTCTACAGCGCCGACCGCGTGCTTAACTTCCATTGCTGGGCTCGGGTCGATGACGGCCGGGTCACCCGTGCCTACGCTTGGTCGGGCGAAACGCTGTGGAACGAAGGCCGGCCTACGCTGGAAGAACGGCTGCTCGGTCTGCGCTGCCGGGCGTACGGCGAAGAACCGGAACCACTTCGTTACGGGGATGTCCCCCCCGAACTCCACAACACCGAACGGGTCATCCTCCTCGCCCGCCGTTGGAGCATTGATCCGGTCGCCGCCAGCGAAATCCTGCTGCACCAGGAAACCGTGGAGTCGGGCAACGAAGACGAGGCGAGGGAATAGGGGAAAACTCCAAATCCCAAATCCCAAGCTCCAAAGAAGTTCCAAGACTCAATTCCAAACCGAGCTTCACCCGGGAAAATGAGATGCGCCCGCTTCACTCGGAGCTTGGGATTTGACGTTTCTTTGGAACTTGGGTTTTGGGTTTTGGAACTTTTCCCGCCTCCGTTGTCACCGGCTTGTAACCCCTTCGCCATCCAGTAGCCTCCCCCTATGCCTACTACGTCTCGCGTTATGGCAAAAATTCTGGTCGTCGATGACGAACCCGATGCACTCGAACTCGTCAGCTTCAACCTCAAGGCCGCCGGCTATGAGGTCGTGACCGCGCAGGATGGGCAGGAGGCCATCAAGAAAGCCCGCCAGCATGCCCCGGACCTGATCCTCCTCGATGTGATGCTGCCGGAAGTGGATGGACTCGAAGTCTGTAAACTCCTCCGCCGGGATGTCGCCACCGCCAGTATTCCGGTGATCATGCTGACGGCGAAGGCGGCCGAGATCGATCGTGTTCTGGGTCTGGAACTGGGTGCCGATGACTATATCACCAAACCGTTCAGTCTCCGGGAGCTGATGTTGCGGGTGAAGAATCTGCTCCGCCGCCGCCAGGGAGCCACGGAGAAACCGGAGCAGCTCAATATCGGGGACCTGTTCATCGACGTGCCGCGGCATCTGGTGACCGTGGCCCGTAAGCGCGTGGATCTGACCGCAACCGAGTTCAAGCTATTAACGACACTGGCGTCGCGCCGTGGCCGGGTGCAGTCGCGCGAACAGCTTCTGCGCGACGTCTGGGAGTACGACAGCATCATCGACACGCGAACGGTGGACACCCACATGCGCCGGCTCCGCGAGAAGCTCGGCAGCGCTTGTCGTTATCTCGACACCGTCCGGGGCGTGGGATACCGCTTCATCGAGAACTGAGCGGCCGGACACACGGCCTGGGTTTCGCCCCCATGTGGTTTCTGACACTTCTCGCCCTGGCGGCTGGGGCGGTCGTGTCTATTTGGTTCTGGCGGGTCGCCCGCGAAGCGCGCTCGGCCGAGGTCGCTTGCCGGAATGATCTGGAGGAACTGCGTCGTTCCCGACATCTCCGACTGGCGGAGGTGGAAACCAAGCAGCAGGCGGTCTTCAACAGCATGGTCGAAGGGCTGCTGATTCTCGATGAGAATAACCGGGTTCAATTCGCCAATCCCGCCCTGGCCCAGCTCTTCAACCTCCCGCGGGACGTCTGTGGACGCAGCCTGATGGAAACCTTGCGCTTGCACGAGTTGCAGATGCTGGCTCAACGCGCGTTGCAGGAAGGACGGGTAACCGGCTACGAAATCCGGTTGCCCGGTGAATCCCCCCGGGTGTTTCAAGTGAACGCCGCCTCCGTCCGCGATCCCGACCAGGCCCTGGCCGGCACCATCCTGGTGTTCCATGACCTCAGTCGCCTCAAGCAATTGGAGAGTGTCCGGCAAGAGTTCGTGGCCAATGTCAGCCACGAATTGCGGACCCCGCTGTCACTGATCAAGGGCTATGTGGAAACGCTGCTGGATGGCGCCAAGGACGATCCAGCGGTCGCTACCCGCTTCCTGCAGACCATTGAAAAACATGCCGACCGTCTGACGTTTTTGATCGATGACTTGCTCACCATCTCGCAGTTGGAGTCCGGACAGGTGGCCTTCAATTTCCAACCGCTCGACCTGCGTGCCCAAGCGGAACAGGTCCTGAGCGATCTGGGCGGACGCGGATCGGAGCGGAAGGTGACTGTTCTCAACGAGGTGCCTGCCGGACTCATGGTCCGAGCCGACGGCGACCGGCTCCAGCAGGTGCTCTTCAACCTGGTCGATAACGCCATCAAGTATGGCCACGCGGGCGGTGTGGTCCGCCTGGGGGGACGAACCCGTCCGGATGGAAACATCGAAGGGTGGGTGGCCGACAACGGACCGGGAATCCCCGCTGAAGCTCAGGATCGCATTTTCGAGCGGTTCTATCGGGTGGACCGGGCCCGGTCACGGGAACAGGGCGGTACCGGCCTTGGCCTCAGCATTGTCAAACACATCATCCAGAGCCACGGCGGTGAAGTGCGGGTCGAGAGTACCCCCGGCAAGGGAACCGTGTTCACCTACTGGCTGCCGACCCCCACCGGAGCGCGGATCACGGCGTTGCCTCCGGTGGAACCCGCGATGCAATCCTCTTGAACGCATCAGCAGCGCTGGAGAAAGGCCGAGGGAATCACCGCCCGAACAGCCGGCGGAAGAAATCAGGGTTATTCGAGGCGAGGACGAACAGCAGCACGAAGCAGCCTCCGATGACGGCCAACGCCAGCAAATAGGCAAAGGCGCGAAACATCTTGATCCGGCGCCGAAGATCTTCGGCATCGTGCTGTCGAGTGGCTTCCAAAATGGCGAACTGCTCCTGAATCGCATCCTGAGCCCGGCCGGATTCGAAGAGCGGGAACAAGGACCACGCTGCCGTTGGATCCAGGAAGGAGGCCTGCGTGGCCCGGACCTGGTCCGGCGAAGCCGCCCCAAAGCCGCTGGCCTGCCAGTAGGGAGCATCTTCCTGGGTCCAGAGCGCCTTGGCGCCCTGGTTGCGCGCCACGATCTGCAGCCGCCGCCACAGGTTCGCCCGGACCACATCCGCTTCCACCTCCGAACGGATGGCCTCGCTGTGCAGCAAGGCATTCTCACCCTCGACCAGAAGTCCGATGGCGCCCACCAGCGTCCCGTCCTCATCAGTCACGACCTGGAACTCGTTAATATATTGTCCCAGTTGTTCCCACGGCATTCCTGCCTCCTGCCAAAGGACTTCCAAGGACGGCAAATCCTCCGGCGTGGCGCGACGCGCGCTGAACGGGCTGGAATCCACGGCCCTGAACCTAGGGGCCGAAAACCCCTCCTGACAAGGCGGCGCTACCTTGTTTCCGAGGCCCGGATTGGGAAGCCGAAGCTCAAGCGAGGCTCCGTTCCCTCCGCTCAAACACGTCATAATCCGGCCCGAACTGCGCCAGGAAACACAGCGAATAGGCCCGGAAGAACACCAGAACGGGCAGCAAGAGCACGACTCCCACATAAGGAATGGCCAACAAACAGCCCGCCAGGCAACAGGTCAGCACGGTTACCGCGGCCAGGGCGACCAACGTGGTGACGAACAAAAGGAGGTAGAACAGCAGGTACAGGATAAAGGATCCGGAGCCGGCCGCGAGCAATCCGCCAAACTCCCGCCAAGCCGGACGCCAGCCGATCCCCCGCGACCACATTATCGGCACGACAAAATCCTTGGTCAGCTTGGCGACCAGGAACAGGGAGAATCCCAAACCGATGGCCAGAAAGGCGGCGACCAAGGCCACGCCCACCCCCACCACGTGAACTTCGCCCCGCCGGCCCATGCCGATGGCCGCAGCGGCTCCCAGCGCTCCGCAAAGGAGCAGGATCAACCCTCCCGCCAGGGCAAAGAGGAGCCGGAGGAAAAACAGGCTGTTGGCCACCCGCCGACACTCCTGCCAGGGCCGCACGACCTCGGCGCGGTTGGTGGCCACGTTGTCGAGGAACATGAACCTCCCCCGGCTGCTCAACCAGAGCAGCAGCAGCCAGATCACCAACCCGACAAAGAATGCGAACGCCACCGTCGGCACCAGCCAGACCACATTTTCCCGCGTAAACTCCGCCACCTTCTCCCAGACCGAGCCCACGGATTTCGCCGACAGATTCGTCGGGTTATCCGGTCGGAAGCGCGTCCCACCGCCAGCCCCGTATTCGCCGAGGGTCGCTAGGAAAGCGCAAAAACCGATCGCCAGCCAGCGTGCCAGGTCGAAGGGCTGGAACAACACCGCCTTCATGCGGGCAAACGCCGCGGCGGCCGGCTCTACGATATGAATCGGGCGATGCGGCAAGTCCGGGTTCATCAGAGTGGAATGGTGTCGGCACCATCAGGTCCGTCCGCACGAATGAAAAGCGGGAAGTGCATCCGTGACTACCGCCGTAGCCGCTGCGGGAACGAGGCGCACTCTCTTCGCCACGCCCGCTCGTTCCAGCACACCCCGAGGGTGCTTGGCGAGGGTCTGTCCCTCCTCGAGGCCGTTATTGCTCCGTGTCTGCCGCGGCCTCGTAGTCTATTCGAACTTTGGGGCACGGTGGACGAGCGGACGAGCCGTCCGCTCCTGTCGGGAGCGCGGGCGGCTCGCCCGCTCGAACTCCGGGTTTTCGTCACGCTCGCCCGTCCCAACTCACTCCGGACCCTGAGGAGCATTGATCGGAGGGGCATTCCATCGCCTTCTAAGTGGCTACGTTGCTGCGGGTCACAGACCCGTGCTCTATCACCCCGGCGGTCATCCCGCCGCCCGTTTTAGCCGGGAAGCCAGCCTCGCCTCGCGTTCCGCATCCCGCACGAGGACTGGGAAATCCCGCTGCAATTGCTCCAGCGGCGGCACCACGCCCCAGGCCGTCACCGTAAACACTTCGTATACCCCAGCCGCCGGCAGGCCCAGCTCCCGCGCCTGACGCGAGAACCGTTCGCGCAGTTTGGCCGTCCACGCCGGAAGGTCAGCCGTCGGCTCGATTTGATGCCGCGCCACCCAGGGAAGCCATTCGTTGATCTGGCTTTGATGGCACCACGATTGCGCGGCGATCAGGTCGAAGCACTCCCCCACGTCCACTGCTAGATCGAAGCTGTTGGCTCCGGCCATATAGCCGTCATACGTGTTGAGGATCACCGGTGTCTTGACCCAACGGGACTGCGTCTCATCGGCCACCGGAAACTCATCGAGGAAGGCATGAGGCACGTTGATCATATAGGCGACTCGCCGAACCGCCTCCGCCACCGTGAGGTGATCGGGATGCACCCCCGCCAGGGGATCGGTGGGAAGCGGCGGACAGAACAGGTAGTCTGGCTCGAATTCGCGGATGGCCTGCCATAGAGCCGCCAGGAGATCGGTGGTCAGCGTGCGGGCTTCCCCGAACGGCTGGCCGTCGGGACTCAGCAACTGCCGGAACTCGTATCCTCCCAGCGCCGCGCTTTTCTCCTGCTCCGACCGTCGCAGGTCCGCGGTCTCATTCCGCGTCCGGAACTGGTGCCCGGAACGGCCGTCGGTGCAGACCACGATCCGGCCTTCGAACTGGCCTCCGAGACGCCGCCGCCAGTGCTCGAAGGTCCCGGCGGCCACAAATTCGAAATCGTCGTAATGAGCATGAACATGCAGCGCACGCATGCGTATCAGCCTGCCCGTACTTCCCGTCGAGGTGGTAGAAGGTTTTGGTGGCGGCAGGAGAAGGATTGGGGAGGAGAAGGGAATTGGTGGGCGAGGAGGGATTCGAACCCCCGACCAACAGTGTGTAAGACTGCTGCGCTAACCACTGCGCCACTCGCCCTGACTTTCCAGACCCCGGTTGGGTATCATCCTTCCCCGCTCCCGGCAAGCGGCTCCCCCT
>CAYYSX010000214.1:9355-10608 GCA_964474315.1 uncultured Verrucomicrobiota bacterium
CCGCTGTACCGCAGATTTTCAATCTGCTGTATCGCCGGCTTGCAGCCGGCCGGGTGTGGCTTTGCACCCGCGGGTAGAAGGCCCCGGGCCCGGCTGACCTGCGACGCCTCGCGCAGATTGCCAACCTGCGATACAGCAGATGAACAATCTGCAGTACAACAACCGCTCTCTCCCTCTGGGCAGCAGTGCCGGGATGCGACCCTTGGAGCCGGGCGACGTTCAAGGACGAACCAATCGATAGAAGCGAACCGCTCCCGGCGTGTTCGTCTGGCGTAGTGTCATCCCGTCGCTGAACACCGGACTGGGCGCCACCAGCCAGCGCGCCGACGTGCCCCGCAACGCCGGAGTGGTTTCCACCATCCACCCCGCCGCGTCCGCCGGCCAGGACAACGCGATCCGCGTGGAACTGATGACGTCCACCTGAGGCGTCGGTGGCTCCGGAAGCGGTGTGCCGGTCAGCTCCTCCCAAACGATGGCCGCCATCGCCGATGTGCCCCGCGAATCGGGATGAACCGTGTCGGGAAACCACGCTGTTCGCTCGGCCAGCCGCTCGTGCAAGTCCACCAACTCCCGACCGGCCACCCCGGCCAACTGCCGGACCAGCGGTGCGATCTCGTCCGCCACCACTGCCGGGCGAATGTCGAACGCGCCGTTCCGAAAGACCGGGGGCGGCGTGCCTAACACGATGCGCGGCTGCGAGGGCAACGCGGTATAACTGGCGATGAGGTCCTCGAAGTCGGTAACAAAGTTCGTCGAGTGTCGCCAGTTCTGCGGCTTCGAATCATTCGTGCCCAGCAAGATGAACACGACGTCCGGCTGAAAATCGCGGCTGCGGGTGTAGGCGTTCTCCCGCCAGTAGGGAAAATCGCCCTGGCGCAGAAGGGTCCGTCCGCTGACGCCGAAGTTGCCCACCGTGTATCCCGAACCCAACAGACGCTGCACCTTGGCCGGATAACTCTCGGTGGCAGGACTCGAAAGTCCCGCACCTTCAGTAATGCTATCACCCACAAAAGCCACCTTCACCTGAGCCATCCCGACTGGGACCAGGACGAGACTAAACAACAGAGCAAGCCGGCGAGAAAACCAGGGCATGCCCCGCGCTACTCTTCCCGATGCCTTCCGGCAATCTTAAACCTTGGGAACGCTGCGTACCGCAGACATTCCTGTCTGCTGTTCCGCAGGCTTTCAGCCTGCCTGTGGACCGGGGGGCAGGTTAAAAACCTGCGGTACAGCAGGCCGAGAGGCCTGCGCTA
>CAYYSX010000215.1:0-9360 GCA_964474315.1 uncultured Verrucomicrobiota bacterium
GATGACCACGGATACCTTGATCTCACTGGTGGAGATCATCTCGATGTTGACGTCCTCGTGGGCGAGGATGTCGAACATCCGGGCGGCTACGCCGGAGTGGCTGCGCATGCCCACGCCCACGATGGACAACTTGGCGATATTCTCGTTGGCCACGGCTTCCTTGAACCTGATTTCGGGCTTGAGCTCCTGGATCACCTGGCTGGCTTTGAGCAGGTCGGGTTTGTCCAAGGTGAAGCTCAGGTCGGTAACCCGCACTCCGCCGTCGTGGCTGACGTTTTGGACAATCATGTCCACGTTGATGGCGGCGTCGGCGAGGGCACGGAAGATGCGCGCGGCCCGGCCGGGTTGGTCGGGAACGCCGAAGAGCGTGATCTTGGCCTGGTGTTTGTCGAGGGAGAGGCCGCGCACCACGACGTCCTCCATATTGGTGGTTTCCTCTTTCACAATCGTGCCGGGATTATCGTTCAGGCTGGAACGGACTTCGAAGATGACGTTGAACTTCTTGGCAAACTCAACCGACCGGAGCTGCATGACCTTCGCGCCGGCGCCGGCGAGCTCCAGGAGCTCGTCATAGGTGATTTCGGGAAGTTTGCGGGCGTTGGGAACGAGACGCGGATCGGCGGTATAGACCCCATCGACATCCGTGTACACTTGACAGAGATCGGCCTGAAGCGCGGCGGCGAGGGCGATGGCGGTGAGGTCGCTGCCCCCGCGCCCCAGCGTCGTGATGGCGCCCTCGGCGGTCTGACCCTGGAAACCAGCCACAATCACCACATTCCCATCGTCGAGGAGCTTATGGACCTGTCGGGGCGTGATGTTCTGGATTTTGGCCTTGGTGTGGACCCCGTCGGTCACGATGCCCGCTTGGGCGCCGGTCAAGGAGACGGCCTTGATGTGGTGCGCGTGCAGGGCGATGGCGGTGAGCGCGATGGTCTGTTGTTCGCCGGTGGCGAGCAGCATATCCATTTCCCGCTCGCTGGGCAGCAGGGTGATTTCTCGCGCGAGGCGGATCAGGTTGTCGGTTACTCCGCTCATCGCGGACACGACCACCACGACTTGATCACCCGCCTCGCGGTGCTGGGTGACCCGTCGAGCGACGTTTTTGATGCGGTTGGGATTCCCCACCGATGTGCCGCCGTACTTTTGGACGATCAGGGCCATGACTGCTCGGAACCGCGGTTGTGCCGGAAGGCCGGGTGGGCGGAAAGAAAAACCTGCGGTTCTCCAAAGGCCGGGGGCGTCTCTTGGGTTTGTCCTTCCGACCGAACACAGAACACAGAGGACAGAAGCGAGCGGGAAGCTCCAAATCTCAAGCACCCAGCTCCCGGTTCCCGCCCGGAGCGCCCTGAAACGAGGCGGGGGGAAAGGGCTTCGGTCGTCCCCCCTGCCCGTCAAACTACACCACCAACCTGGAAACTGGCCCGTGCTTGGACGTTGGTCCTTGGAACTTCTTTGGAGCTTGGAACTTGGCTTTTGGAGCTTTCGTCCCTCTGTCCCCATCGCCGTCCCGATAAGGACAAATTCGAGAGGCGCCTCACGGCTGGCTTGGCCTCCGGACCTGGGTTCCGTAGCGTCGCCGGGCGGTGCATGATTTCCTCCGTGAGATCTCCATCTGCATTGGGACCGCCTGGCTCCTCGGCGTCGTGGCCCAATGGCTGCGTCAATCGGTACTGCTCGCGTACCTGGTGGGCGGTTTCCTGATCGGGCCCCACGCCTTGGGCTGGGTTCAGAACGACGAGTCCATCGCGATCATCTCCGAGCTGGGCCTGATCTTCCTGCTCTTCATGATCGGGCTGGAGATCGACCTGAAGAAGATCGCCTCGGCCGGGCGATCGATCACGGTCACCGCACTGGTTCAGATCCTGGGCGGAACGATCCTGGGAATTCTGATCGCCAAGCTGGCCGGCTTTCCGTTAGGGGCCGGACAGGGATGGGACGCCCTGTATTTCGGGATCGCCGCAGCACTGAGCAGCACGGTGATCGTGGTCAAGGTGCTGTATGACAAACGGGAATTGGACACGACCACGGGCCGGATCACGCTGGGGGTCCTCGTCCTTCAGGATCTGGCGGTGATTCTGTTCCTGGCAGTCCAACCCAGCCTCGACTCGCTGAACCTCGGGGCGATTGTCTTCTCGGTTCTGAAGGTGGGTGCGGTGGTGGTTTCCGCCCTGTTGCTCTCGCGCTATGTGCTTCCGCCGCTCTTCCGCCATGTGGCGCGGCTACCGGAATTGGTGCTGGTCGGCGCCCTCGCCTGGTGCTTCCTCCTGGGCGAGTTGGCCGAGCGGTTGGGACTCTCGCGCGAGATGGGCGCGCTTATCGCCGGAGTCGCGCTATCCACCTTTCCCTATGCACTCGACGTTTCGGCCAAGGTGACCAGCTTGCGGGATTTCTTCGTGACCTTGTTCTTTGTCGGACTGGGATTGGAGACGCCCGTACCGACCCAGTACACGGCCGTGGTGGCCCTGGGCATGGTGGCCTTTGTCGTAGCGAGCCGGTTCCTCACGGTGTTTCCCCCGTTGTACTGGCTTCGTTCCGGACTACGTCACTCCCTCGTGCCGGCGATCAACTTGTGCCAGTTGAGCGAATTTTCTCTGGTGCTGATCGAGCTGGGGCTCAAATCCGGTCATCTGCGGGTGGGCTCGGAGGGTTCCATTTCGCTGGCGTTCATCCTGCTGGCCGTGCTTTCGACCTTCACCATGGCGCGGTCGGACGGCTTGGTGCGACACGTCATTCCCTGGCTGAAGCGGCTGGGCTTGCGTGATCTCGATGACAGCCCAACCCAGGTTCAAACCCCCGAACCGGTCGAGACCGGCCCGGCTCATGCCAGCGCCCGCATCCTGCTGCTCGGATTCCACCGTACCGCCAGTTCACTGCTGGCCGAGATGGAGCGTTCGTCGCCCGGCCTCCTGGCCGACCTGGCGGTGGTGGATTTCAACCCCCTGGTTCACGCCGAACTCAAACGCCGCAACATCCGGGTGCTCTATGGCGACCTCGGGCAGCGCGACACTCTGATGCATGCCGGCGTGGGCCAAGCCGAGGTACTAGTCTGCACTGTTCCAGATCCCTTGTTGAAGGGCACCAACAACCTCCGTCTGGTCCGATCCCTCCGGGAAATGAACCCCCACGCCAAGATCATCGCTCCCGCCGAGGTCCTCGACGATGTCCCCCGGCTCAAGGCCGCCGGGGCAGACTACGTCAGTGTCCCCCGTTTGCAGCAGGCGGCCGATTTGTTCGAAGCCGTGTGCGCTGCCGACCGCCATTTGCTGGGGGAAAAGCAGGCGAACCTGGAGGAGCAGTTGAAGGAACGGCGGGAGGTCTTGCCTTGAACCTGAGGAGCGGCAGACCTTCGAAGCCCTGACCAAATCACTGACCGTCTTGGAATCGCTCCACTCCCTCCCATGAATCCCCGTGAACTGAACCAGGCGTTGGCGGCGGCGGTTGATGCCGCCCGCGCGGCCGGTCGTCTGATGCACTCCCAGCGGCTTCGGCCGAAGAAGGTCAATGAATCGAGTCAGCATGACATCAAGCTCGAGCTCGACGTCCGGTGCCAACGGGTGATCACCCGGACCCTGGCTCGGGCCTTTCCGGAGATTCCGGTTCTCGGTGAGGAGGGGCGCGATGAGACCGTCGAGCAGGCCCCCAGGCGCTGGGTGGTCGATCCGATCGATGGGACGGTCAATTTTGCCCACCGCATTCCTCATTCAGCGGTGAGCATTGCGCTGCAAGAACGGGAGACTCCTCAATCGGCCGGTTATGCCGACGGATTCGCCACAGTGGCGGGCGTCATCCTCGATCCGTTCGTGGATGAACTGTGGACGGCCATCCGCGGTCGTCCGGCCCGCCTGAATGGCCGGCCGATCTCAGTCAGCCAACGGACGCTGGACGAGGCGATCGTGAGCATCGGGTTTTCCGGCCGGGCCGGGAGCATCGAAGCGATGGTGGAGGAGGTGCGGACCCTTTCCTCACGAGTGCGCAAACTCCGCTTGATGGGGTCGGCGGCCTTGGCGCTGGCTTATGTAGCCGACGGCCGGTTCGACGCGTATCTCGAACAGGGCATCCGCCTGTGGGATATCGCCGCGGGGGGCCTGATTGTGGAAGCGGCGGGTGGGCGTTTTGTTCGGAAGGAGCTGGCGGGGGGGCACGGTTTCCGCTTGGCCGCCACCAACGGCCGGGTTCGCCCTCCGCTTGAATAGGACGCCGGGCATTGCCAACTTCCGCCGATGAGACATTGGTTCGCCTGCCTGGCCACCCTGATCACCCTGCCGGTCCTGGCCGGGTCGTTGGTCCAATTCCGGACGGTCTTCGGTGACCTCGAGTTCGAGTTGCTGGATCAGGAGAAACCCATCACGACGGCCAACTTTCTTCGGTACGTCCATGAAGGGGCGTACGATGGTGGGTTTTTCCACCGGCAAGTCCCGGGATTCATCATCCAGGGAGGAGGCATCAAGGTCGTCAATCTGAATCAAACCGACGCCGAGTTTGAGCTCATCCCGACTCACCCTCCTATCACCAATGAGTTCCACTTCGGCCCGGAAATCGGCAACACGCTGGGGACGTTGGCCATGGCCAAGGGGACCAGCCCCGACTCCGCGACCAGCCAGTTCTTCATCAACCTGAAAGACAACCGGTCCGACCTGAACGCCACCAACAACAGCGGTGGGTTCACCGTGTTCGGCCGGCTGGTGGCCGGCACCAATACCCTTCAGCTCCTCAATTCCTTTGTCTATCGGCGCAATCCAGGAGAGCCCCTAACCAACGTCGTCGTGCGGTTAGGTTACTTTGGGACGAACTTTTTTCCGCTGACCGAGGTTCCCTTGACCCTCCTGTACGAGAAGCCCAATGGGGATACCGAAGTCCGGTTCCAGGACTTCCTCTTTGTGGATGTCACCCCTTTGCAGGTGGCCGTGCGGGAAATTGCTGCTGGCCGATGCGAGATTTCCTGGGAAGGACGACCGGACGGGACCAACACCGTGGAGTTCACCACGTCGTTTCCCCCGCAGTGGCAGACGCTCACCAACCTAGTCCAACCGACGGAAGCCAGACCGGTAGTCGTGGATGAAGCGGCACAACCTGATCGGTTTTACCGAGTTCGAATCAACCGCCCGCCCACCGGACTTTAGGAATCGACCGATGAACGGCCATGTTGTGGCGGTCTGGCGGCTAGAGGCTCGCCGTTGTGGCCAGCCCGAGAGTCCAGGTCCGCTCAGTAATCTTCTTCCGGCTCCAGCGGCGGCCGGACCCCGTACTTTTTCTTCAACGCCTCCACTTGAGCGAGCGGTTTCATCCCGCCCGTGCAGGTCGGATCACTCAACGATGCAGCGGCAGCGCACACGCCGGTGAGCAAACTGCGCTGCAGCTCCCAGCCTTCATGCAATCCCAGCAAGACTCCGGCGCAGAAGGCATCGCCCGCCCCGGTGGTGCCGGCAATGTGTTTGTCCGGCACCTTGAGGGACGGCTGCCAATGGTCCTTGCCGTCACGAGTCCGGGCAAAACATCCCTCGGGAAAGTGAATCACGATCAACTCCTTGACTCCGAACTGAAGAATGGCACCCGCGGCGTGCCGTAGCGACACCGTGTCGAGCTGATTTTCCTTGCGGATCTTGAAGCCCGCGACCTGTCCGGCCTCGTATTCGTTGATGATGGCGTAGTCGCAGAATTTCAGCGCCGGAATGGCGACGGCCTTGAACCGTTCGCTGGCTTCGCTCACCAGGTCCACGCAGGTCTTCAAACCCGCGGTCTGCGCGGCCTGTAACAGTTTGGCCGCGGGGGTGATGCCCTCCTTGTTCACCACGTCGAGCTTGTCGAGCAACAGCAGGTAACCCAGGTGAAAGATCCGGGCCTTGATCCGGGCCAAGTCGAGATCCTTGGCGTCCCAGAGCGCGTTGGCGCCGCGCTGATGAAAGAACGTTCGCTTCCCCGTGCCCTGCACCGTCATCACGTCCGTGTAACTGGTGGGGACGTCGGCCGTCGCCTTGAGGTGCTTGGTGTCGATCTTGAATTTCTCGCAGTCGGCCAGGATGGACTTGCCGTAGGCGTCCTTGCCCACCAAGCCCGCGCCCAGCAAGGGGAAACTCACGCCGAGCTTGGCCAGGTTCAGCAGCACGTTGTACGGCGATCCGCCGGTGCCCTGATGCTGGGACTTGATATTGGCGAGTTGTTCAAGCTGGGGATAGGTGTCGATGATCTTGACCTGGTCCACAATCCAGTTGCCGCCGGCAAGAATGCCGGAGCGCTTGGAAACGGCGGGAGTTTTCATGCGTTTCGAAGAGAATGAGCCACCCAAGGGTGACTCGCAGAGATGAATCGTCGGAAGCCTAGTGAAACGAAGGAAAGATGTCTCTACGGAATTGTAACCAGGGCGCCCACGGTTGGTTGGGGTTCTGTCCGTCCCCTCGGACGGGTGCGCGCCGATGCCGGGCCGGCCGTAGGAGAAGGGCCAGTTGGAAGCGCTTCCCCCTTCTTCCGCCCCGGCCACGTAACCGCCGGGCGCACGAGGCGCACTCTTTTCGTGAAGCGTGAGGCGTAGTTTGTTCTCAGGGGCCAGCCTTCCCGTGGATTGCTCCCCCTTCCGGGTTCCGACTTCGCCCCGAGCGGGTCCTGCCCCCGCCAAGCGCTCCAGCGCAGAGTCGGCTGGGGTGTTGCTCGCCAGGCAGCACTCCTGCCCCCCGCGTTCATCCTCTTCTTCTTGAATCCAGCGTCGCAGGGAACGGAGGAAGAGTTCAGCACGGTCGGAGTCGAGCACGGAATTCAAGTCCTGAAGAAAGGCGCCGCGAAGTTCGTGAACACGGTCTTTCACTCCGGTGGTTTCGAAGACTCTCACCTCCTCCGGCGGATGCCCATCTAAGTCTTGAGGAGCGGGTGATACCGCACGCAAGGGCATGAGCTTGAATTGCCTGATAGTCCGCCACGAATTGATCGAGGATCGCCTGAACGGCTGCGGTCTTCGCGGCAGTGACGACACAGTTCGGCGCGGCTGCGGTCTTTCGCCTCCAGGATGGCAGTGCGATGCGGCCAGCCGGCCAGGATTTCGTGCCCGATCAGTCGCGGGGCCTTGCGGTAATCTTTTGTTGCATATGCAACAAAAAGTTGCATGGACGCCCGAGGATCGGGCGTATCTTGAATTGGTCCTTACTGGAGTCCGGTTTGGAGGCGGTGGAGCGGTGAGCTAGTCCACCGGGCGGTTCAGGCTCCGGTGCATCGGTCAGCGTCGCGTTGCTGCGCCCCCCCTTTATGAACCGTGGCGTCCGAGCCAACCGCAAACGTGCCATCGGGGCGCACCCGATGGCTCATGAGGATGGGAAGCTTCTTTGGGTCTTGGTCTTTGGACTCGGTCCGCGGTTTAAGGACCAAATCAAGAAGCATCCATGAGGATCTACCGCAATGCGGTCAAATTCGATTGCGTTCGCGAAAGGCAAAGGGCGTCCACCCTTCACGCATGGTATTCCTGAACGGTCTTCACCGTGTACCCCCGCTTCTGCAGCGCCGCGATCCCCATGGCGGCGGCGCGGGCCCCGCTGAGCGTGGTCATGATCGGAGTGCCGGTCATGACCGCCGTGGTGCGGATCTTGATTTCGTCGGCGCGAGGGGTGGCGCCGCTGGGAGTATTGATGACGAGTTGCAGTTCCTGGTTTTTGAGCAGGTCCACGGCGTTCGGGCGGGCGCCTTCGTTGAGCTTGTAAATTCGCTCTACCTGGAGACCCGCCTGCTCCAATACCTTGGCGGTACCCCCGGTGGCTACGAGCTCGAAACCGAGGTCGGCAAACTGCCGGGCTATTGCCACCGCACCGGACTTATGCAAGTCGCCGACGCTGAGGAACACCTTGCCCTTGAGTGGCAGGGGGGTGTTGGCCGCCATTTGGGCCTTCGCGTAGGCGATGCCTAAGTCTTCATCCAATCCCATGACTTCGCCGGTGGAACGCATTTCCGGTGAGAGGATGATGTCCTGGCCAGGGAACTTGTTGAACGGGAAGACCGATTCCTTGACGGCCCAGTATTTCGGCCAGAGTTCCTGAGTGAAGCCGAGCTCCTTCAGGGTCTTTCCGGCCATGACCTTGGCGGCGAGTTTGGCCAATGGGATGCCAATCGCTTTCGACACGAAGGGCACGGTTCGCGAGGCGCGCGGATTGACCTCCAGCACGTACACCACGTCGTCCTTTACCGCATATTGCACGTTCATCAGGCCGATCACGCGAAGCTCTCGGGCCATGGCGTGGGTGTACTCGCGGATCGTTTCGATGGCCTTGGGCGAAAGTGTATGGGGCGGAAGAACCATGGCGGCGTCACCCGAATGCACGCCGGCGAACTCGATGTGCTCGAGCATGCCGCCCACGACGATCGTGCCGTCCGCGGGGTTCTCGAACTGGCCGACGTCGGCGATGCAGTCCACATCGACCTCCGTGGCGTCCTCCAGAAACTTGTCCACCAACACCGGGCGTTCGGACGAGGCCTCCACGGCAAACTTCATGTAATGGGTCAGCTCGGCGTCCGAATAAACGATCTGCATCGCCCGGCCTCCCAGCACAAACGAAGGTCGGACCAACACGGGATAAGTGAGCTGGTGCGCCGCGGCGAGCGCCTCTTCGATGTTCACGGCGAGGCCGTTGGGTGGCTGGGGAATGTTCAGCCGGCGCAACATCGCCGCGAACAGCTTGCGATCCTCGGCAATCTCGATGCTTTGCGGGGAAGTGCCGATGATGTTGACCCCGTTCTTCTGGAGGCCGAGGGCGAGGTTCAGCGGCGTTTGTCCGCCGAACTGCGCGATCGCCCCCCAGCACCCCTCCCGCTCATAGATATGCAGTACGTCCTCCAACGTAAGTGGCTCGAAGAACAGCTTGTCGGAGGTGTCGTAATCGGTGGAAACGGTCTCTGGGTTGGAGTTCACCATCAGCGTCTCGAAGCCGTCCTCCTTGAGAGCGAAGGCGGCATGAACACAGCAGTAATCGAACTCGATGCCTTGGCCGATGCGGTTGGGTCCACCTCCCAGGATCATCACCTTGGTCTTCGAGGTCCGGGTTACCTCGTCGTCGCCGCGGTCGTAGGTCGAGTAATAATAAGGGGTGTAGGCTTCGAACTCCGCAGCGCAGGTGTCCACCAGCCGGTAGCTGGGCTGGAGACCCAAGGTTTTGCGTTCGGCCCGGACGGCATCCTCGGAGCGGCCGGTCAAATGGGCGATCTGGCGGTCTGAGAATCCGAGCGACTTGGCTCGGACGAGAAGGTCAGCGTTCATGCACAAAAATCCCGCGAAGCAAGCCAGAGGGGACGAAACGAAGCGAGGGGGAAGTTGGAGTGGACGCATCTTGATTGCGTCGTTGGCCCGTCGGCCGAGTGCATCGAAGGGGCAAATTCTCGAACCCCTTCCCA
>CAYYSX010000215.1:9460-10519 GCA_964474315.1 uncultured Verrucomicrobiota bacterium
CCCCCTGTGTCCTGTGGGAAGGACAGACTCAAGATGCGCCTAGTTGGAGTTGGTCGTGGGTCCCCCGTCAGCCATCCGTGGTCGGGGCTTTTGAGCTTTGCCCTTTGCCCTTCGGCCACCAAGTGAGGGCGATGGCGAGAAGGAGCAGCAGGAGGTTGAATCCGCCGATGACTTGGGCGACGAGGCGGAAGGCGGCAAAGGGTTCCATCGCCAGCAATCGCGGCTGGAGGAGAAACAGGGTACTGACAAACGCCACCGCCACCCCGACCGCCCACGGCACGACCCGGAACCGTTTCTGGGCCAGCAGATTGCTCACCAGGACGTTGGCCAGGGCAAAGGCCAACATGGCGGAAGCGCACCAGGGGACGAGGGGGGCAGCCTGCCATTTCTCCGGAAAGCGGAAGAAAAGAATCTTCAAGGGAAGGGTGGGAAAGAGCGTGACCAAGCCGACCGCCAGGACCCCGATGCAGGCCGTGCCCATCAGGGCGAGAGCCAGGGCGTCAGTCTTTCCTCCGGCCGCCGCGCTACGCGCAATTTTAGGAAACATCACCACGGCCAGCGGCACGGTCACCTGCGTCAGCGCGAAGCCGATCATGGATGCCGGCTGGTAACGCGAGCTCAGCAGAAACTCAGCAGCCCGTTCCGCAGGAATCATCGCCTTGAGGTAAACCAGGTCGAAATTGGCCAGGGTCACCATCGCTCCCGCTCCTAGGGTGAAAGGGAGCACCTTCGCGATCCATGATCTCCATTCGAACGGCGCGCCCGGGCCCTGCCAAACCGAGCGGCTCGTCCAGGCGGCGAGCAGCGTGGACACGGTCATGGCGGCGAAGGCCGCGATCATCGCGCCGGTGGGGCCCAGGCGGAGGAATAGAACGGCGATCACGATCCCGGAGAAGCGTAGGAAGCCGTCAAGGACGCTGATCCAGCCAAGCGGTCCAAAGCGTTCCCGGCCCTGGAGGATTCCCCGCAAGACGGGCACCACTAACAACAGCAAGGCCAGGCCAAGCGTGGGCCAGAGCACTCGCCCATCACCGAGCTTCAACTGGTGGCGGATGGCGT
>CAYYSX010000216.1:0-10457 GCA_964474315.1 uncultured Verrucomicrobiota bacterium
GGGACTGGACCACGATCTGGCTTTTTCCGGCGGAAAGAGGCCGATGGTCGCCTCTGCGTGACGAATGGCCAGCCGGCGTGGGTGGTGGATGATGTGCTCAATATGAAAGGTCGCCCCTTGGAGTGCCTGGCTCATCCGGCAGTACTCGCAACGCCCCTGGGCCCGCCGCCGGACGCGTGCCGCGAACTGCGGGGCCACGCTCATGCTGGTTCTTGTAGCAACACCCGGAGATGGGCTACGGTCGCGCCTATCGTGGAAAAACCAATTGCTGTCAGCTTTTCGGCGTTGGCCTTCGCCCTCTGCTGGCTGCCGGCGATGTTGGCGGGACGGGCTGAGACGGCTTCGACGAACCTGATTCCAACCACGGAGTCCGTCCGGGCCGCCATCGCCAGATCACTGCCGCTGCTGGAGACCGCTTCCCGAGTTTCCATGGAGCGGCAGCCACGCTGTTACACCTGCCACAACCAGGGGCTAGCCGTCATGGCGCTGACCACGGCGCGTGACCGCGGGTTCACGATCGACCCCGAAAATCTCCGCCAGCAGCTCCAGTTCACCGCCGATTTCCTCGCCAGGAATCAGGAGGGCTATGCGCAAGGTCGCGGCCAGGGCGGTGGCGTGGACACCGCCGGCTACGCCCTTTGGACGCTGGAATTGGGCGGCTGGAAACCGGACGCGACGACCGCCGCGGTGACCGAATATCTGAAGGTCTGGCAGAAGGAACTCGACCACTGGGAACCCACCTCGCATCGCCCGCCGGCGCAGGGAAGCCATTTCACCTCCACGCATGCCGCCTTGCGCGGGTTGCGGACGTTTGGCACCGGCGCGCTTTCGGTCCAGCTTGGGTCGCGCTGGGACAAGACCCGCGAATGGCTCGCGCGCACGCCGGTCAACGACCTCGAGGATCGCGTGTTTCAACTGCGGATGCTACGTCTGGCCGGAGCCGGTTCGGACGAGGTGCAACGCGCGAAAACCGAATTGCTCCGCGAGCAGCGGCCCGACGGCGGCTGGTCACAGACCGCCGATCAGGAAGCCGACGCCTACGCGACGGCCACCGCCTTGGTCGCCCTGCATGAAGCCGGCGAACTTCCGACGACGGACGCCGCCTACCTGCGGGGCCTCGCGTTCCTGCTGGACCGCCAGCTTCCCGACGGTTCCTGGCAGGTGAAAACGCGGGCCACTCCGGTGCAGGAATACTATGAGTCCGGCTACCCGCACGGCGAGGACCAGTTCCTCTCGGTCTATGCCGCGGGCTGGTCCACCACGGCCCTGGCCCTGGCTCTGCCCAAAATCGGCGAAGCAAAGCCAGCAAAGTAGGGAGATTCGTTCCCGTGGTTGCGCCGGAAAGTCAGCGAAAGTCGCTCGTCACGGCTGCTGAGAATACCACGGCTCATCACGCGAAAAAAGCCAGCGCGCAAAGTCTCCTGACATAGGGCTGTCAGTGGCGTGCGCGAGGATGGGTGACCTTATGAAAACGAAATCACACCTCGTCCCGCAATTTTTCCTCACCGCCATCGCTCTCCTCGCGCTGGCATTCCTCCCCATCCGCGCCGCGTTTGCGGAGCCCGCCGGGAAAGGGAAGCTCACGCATATCGGCCTCGTGTGGCTGAAGAATCCCGGCAACACCGCCGAACGCCAACAGCTCATTGACGCGCTCCACCGGTTTGCGCGCGAGATTCCCGAGGTGCGAGCGCTCTCCGTCGGGCAGCCGCATTCCTCGAACAGCCCGCTCGTCGATTCCACCTTCGACGTGTGTTTCACGATGCAGTTCGACGACCAGGCGGCGCTCGATCGCTACGCCAAAAATCCCGTGCATCAAAAAGCCGCGGAGGAAGCCTTTCTGCCGCTCTCCCAGAAGATACTGTTTTATGACTTCATCACCGAATAACCCATGAACATCGATCCGAACCGATCGACCGAAGCGAACGAGTTCGCCGGCAAACACGCCCTCGTCACCGGCGGGACCAAAGGCATGGGCGAAGCCATCGCCCAACGTCTCGCTCGCGGCGGGGCCGCTGTGATCACCGCCGCGCGTTCCGCCGCTGGAGCACCAGCGTCCGACCTCGTCATCCAGGCCGACCTCAGCACCGCGCAAGGCACGGAGAAAGTGGTCCGCGAAGTCCTCGATCGCTTCGGCGGCGTGGACATTCTCATCAATAACGTCGGTGGCTCCACGGCGCCGGGTGGTGGCTTCGCCGCACTCACCGACGACGACTCGCGCCTCGCCCTGAACGGCAGCGAATACGTCATCGATGGCGGAACCATCCCCACCGTCTAACCCTTCTCCATTCAGTTCCCAGTTCCATAGGGTTTGTCCTCGACGTGCGGTCTCCGACTCGCCCTCAGGGGTTCGGAGTCCCGCCTTTAGGCGGTGGAGCGGTGGCCGCTTCCGACGGCTTAGTTTATCTCCGGCGCGTCCTTTCTCGGGATGGCTCCGCCGGCTGAAGCCGGGACTCCGTACGCAGAAGAGGAGTATTGGCGGAAAGAGCTTCTGTAGCACCCCTCCCGTCGAGCCGCGCCATCTACATCGGAACTTGGAGCTTGGACTTTGGCCCTTCGAATTTCTTTTGAGCTTCGAGAACAAAGTGCCAGGTCATTGGCTGGTCCCATTAGGGCTCAAGTTGGCGGTCGAAGCGGCTGGAATCGAAAGGACCGACCTGAACAGAGAACGCCTTATCCGGCTCGCGGAGAATCAGCGGTCCGAGCCCATGGGATCCCTCCACCTCATTTTCACTCGCCTCCCCATGCGAATTGCCGCGGCGAGCGGGCATTGCGCCCGAAGGCGCGTGGTTTACCCAGAGAAACCTCGGAAAAAACGGGCCTTTCCTGATCGGCACGAGACCAGCGTGAGGGAATCAGCTCGTCGCTGCTGAAACGCCGGAGACCGGCCGGAGAGCCAGAAATGGACCCGAAACCGGACCAGCGCGGAAGCAGACGGCGGGCATCACTGTCCACCTGTCACCGGCGGAATGGGTCATCAACGCAGCAGGGTGGCTGCGTCCCTCCGCTAGTGACGGGTCTGGACCGCAGTCCATGAAACAGAAGACGACCAAGGACCTCATGCTCGCCGGGCTATGCATCATGCTGGGGCTGGCTCTGGCCTATGGGGTGGTGGACTGTCGGAAGACGGAAAAGCCGGTGCCCACCATCACCAGTACCAATGGCCCCGCCACCCCTCCGTGAAGCGGCTGGGATCCAACGCCTCGGACGTCGCCGTCAGGCTGCTGAATGATGATTCTCCGGAACCTTCAAGCGGGCCAAGCGCATGAGCGAAGCAAAGGCAGCCTACCGTCCGAAGACAGGCACTCTTTCCATAGATGACCTGGCCCTTCATAAAGCCGGTCGCCGAGCAGGGGCTCGATAGTTCTTATGCCAGGAAAGCTGCCAGAGCTGTTCCAACGGGATGAGGGCCGCGTGACCGTCAATAAAGGACACATTGATGGCTCCCGGCAGTCGTTGTTGCTTAGGCCAGTCTGCCAAACTGTGACCGGGATGGCTACCGTGCCTGGTGATGGCCACCCCTTCCATGCCACTACCCCACACGGTTAAGATACACTTTCTGGATGGGAAAACGGCCAATACGTTTGGCCAAACCAGACCGTATCCCACCATCCCCGAATGGCGGATCCGATTTGAAACGCTGCCTCTTGGTTGGTCTTCACTTGGGCTTGCGGACAAATCCACGCCCCACCCTCTTGGCCGACGCTGTTTGTTCCACCAGTCCAGTGCTTCCGGGGGCATCACGCGATTCGAAGTATCCCCAACCAATGTTGACTGATACGCAAAGGAGATCTGTCGTTGATTACTCAAGCATTGAATACTTCGAGCTTTTCCCTTCGCCCGCGAAAGGGCTGGCAAAAGAATGCTTGCCAGCATTGCGATGACAGCGATGACCACTAATAACTCGACGAGCGTAAACCCACACTTTCGTCCTTGGCTGATGGTTACCTTGGCCACGGGCACTCTCTGGACGCGGTTCATACGAGGCCTGGCTTGGGCGCAGCTTGGTGAGAGTAAAAATGCGTGCTGCTCCGTTGGTAGGAATTTGCTCTTTTAGGCTTCCTGGAAAAGGGAGATCGGATTTTTATTAGAAGGGTCATGGTTGGCCGTTTACCGCTCCGATTTCGTGGGGTCAAGAACTTTTCTGAGGCGGCGCGAGCCGACGCGCATCTTGACCCTGTTCCAGGGTGGTTCTTTCACAGAGTTGACGCCTGGCAGTATCCTGTCACATGATGGCATCTTCATGTCCGACGAACCGACCGCCAGCCATTCCGTCGCCCGACGCCGAACCGTCTTGGGCTGGTCGCAGACCGAGTTATCGCGGCGCGCCGGGATTCCCCGAACCACGGTCAGCGCGATCGAAGGCCAGCGGCTGACCCCGTCGGTCCGCACCGCCCTATCGATCGCTCAGGCCCTGGACAGTTCGGTGGAGGAGTTGTTCGGTAACCCCGAGGTAGGGCCCGTCGCCTCCCGACCTGAGTGGGCCTGGGCGCCCCGGTTCGAGCCGTCGCGATACTGGGAGGCGGACGTGAGCGGTCGGCGTTGGCGGTACCCGGCGGAAAGCCTGGCGACGAACCGTCTTCGACATGACGGCGTATGGCGCGGGGGACCAGATGCGGAAGCAGCCGCAACCTTGGCCTCGTCCACGTTGGTGATGGCAAGCTGTGATCCGGCGGCGGCAGTGATGGCGCAGGAATATGCTCGGACGAACCCGTTCCGACTGTTGGTGTTTCCCCGCGGTGGACGGCAGGCTCTGGATTTATTGAAGCAGGGTTTGGTGCATGTGGCGGGAGTCCACCAGTCCACTCCGGATCATCCCCACCGAAACGCCGAGCTGGCCCGATCCATCATCAGGAATGATGTTCGCGGAATTCGAGCGGCCGAGTGGTCAGAGGGACTGGCGCTTTCCTCGGATAACCCAGTCCGCTCACCGAAGGCCGCCCTGAGAACGATCAAGCGGTGGGCGTTGCGAGAAGCGGGTTCCGCCGCGCGCGCGTGTTTGGACGAGCTGAGCGACGGTCTCAGCCTCCGAGGGCGGACCGTATCCAACCACGCAGCGGTTGCGGAAGCGGTTCGGTCCGGATGGGCCGATGGAGGCGTTTGTGTCAAGCTGTGCGCTCAGGAAGCGGGGTTGAATTTTCTGCCGGTGCGGACCGAACTGTTGGATTTGTTTTTTTTCCCGGAGATCGAACGGGATCCGCGGCTCCTGGCGCTGGTTCGTCTGCTGCGCAGCGACTCTTATCGACGTTGGATAGGAGAATTGCCGGGTTACGAAACTCGATATTCCGGCGAATGGATCTCCAATTAAACGTCGCTCCACCCTCTGGAACTCGTATGTCGCGTCCGCTCCCTCGAATGAACTGCGCCGATACCGTCTGGCCTAATCTCGGAATCCGCCTGGCCCGGCATCTCCTGCTACTGGTGCTGCCGTTGGCCCTCGATTCGTGGGCAGCTTCACCGTTCGCTTATCGCAATTGCGAATTGATCGCCGGATTTCGTACGGAGGGCGCCGCCTCGGACCTGGTGATCAATTTGGGGCCGGCCACGTCCTTCGAAGGGTTGCCCTGGGGCCAGGTGACCCCGATGACCGCCTTGGATCCAACGCAGTTGAGCGCGGCGTTTTCCTCGCTGGAGGGCCTGCGCTGGTCCGTCCTGGGCGTCATGCGAGGCAACACGAACTTCCCTCAGTTTCCCCTCCACACCGTGTGGGTAACGTCCGCGAATCCGGATCCGGGCGGGCTGGGGCCAGTTTGGAAACGCCAGGGATCGTTCACTCAGGGGCCCGTCGGCAGCCAGATTGAGGCGATCGGCGCGGGCGCGGCCTGGTACGGCAGCCAGCACCCCAGCGGACCTAATAATACGGCGACGGGAATTCTGATCGCCGCCACCGACCCGAATTCCTACTCCACACTCGTCACGGAAGCGGGGAATCTTGCGGATACGTTTCAGGGTAGCGTGGAAAATAGGACCCCGGACGAGTTTCTGTCCGGGCCAGCGCCTTCACGATCGCTCCTGTACAAATTGGAACCGTCCACCGACGGAACCGGCCGGCAACTCGGTCAAGTGCTAGGGTGGTTCGATTTCTCGCCGGAAGGTTCGCTATCCTTTATTGCCGGACCGCCTCCCGCGGCGGTGTCAGCCGTGCAGCGGGCGGCTGAGGTGACTTCGGTATGGTTTTCTTCCGTGCCCACCTATTCCTACCGGCTGCGGTTCACCGACGCCGCCGGCCTGGCGTCACCGATTTCAGCCTGGAGCATCGGGGAACAAATCGTACTCGGCGACGGAACGGTTCAGACCCTGCACGCCACGAGCGCCGCCGACATCCAGTTCTATCTGATTGAAGTTATTGAAATTCTTCCCTGAATCGCCCCCCCTCGAAATATGACTGAGAACATCCCCAAGTTCAGACCGCAGAAGCGCGTTGAATTGTTGACGGCATTGGCCTGCCTGTTGGTGGTCGGCTCACAAGCCCAAGTGGAGATCCACATCTCCGGCGCCGTGTCCTTGAAGGATGTCGCCTTCAAGACCTTTAGCGACTTGTACGGCTCTGATTTGGAGTCCATCAACGCGGACAATGCCGCCCGGCCGGCCAGCGCCAACAAGCTGACGTTCACGGGCCAAATGAAGAGTCTCTTCGGCTCCCAAACGGTCACGCTATTTATAAACTACAACGGTTCCGGGGCCGCGATCCAAAGCCTCGTCAGCGGCGCGCCCATACCCTACCTGGCTACAGCCATCCCGGGGGACACCAACCAGGTGGTCCGCGGCACGGACATCGGCTTCTCCGTGGTGTTTCAGCGAGACTATCCCTATCAAACGCCGGTCCTGAAGGACGAAGTGTACGGCGTCACGCCGACCATTTTCGTCAAAAGTCCGCAGGCGCCGGCGAGCCTCACCAATCTCACCTCCCAACAATACCGCTTTATCGCCGCGAACGGAGCCGTTCCACAATATGTCTTCACGGGAAATACCAACGATACCGAACTCATTTACTGGATCATGCGGGACATCAATGCTGCGCACCGGATCATTTCTGCCAAGGAGGCCGGATTCACCGGGGCGGCATTGGCTTATGTCTATAGTGGCGACGCCTGGGTGCTGGATCCCGTAGGCCAACCGACCTGGCCGGCCATACTGACGATGCTGGCTAGCACTTTCGGTCCGTGTCTCTCCTTTGTGCCTCCCCCCGAAGCCGCCACGTTGAACCCGGAGAATATTCTCAGTTTCAACGGGCACTTTCCCTTCCGTGGCACGTTTTCAACGGTCTCCAACGACTTTACGCCGGTCATCACCGGCCAATATACCTGTTGGGGCTATGAGCATATCATGACCAGCCCGAATCCGGCGCCCATCGTTAGCACCTTCGTCACCGCGTTGAAAGCGGGGCTGCAGACCAACATGGTGTTTTCTCCCTATTCGATTCCGCTGTCGCGCATGCGAGTTGGACGGAACGCGACCGGCGGGGTCGTCACGTCGCAATAGGGATCTACCGGCGGCAAAACCCCGGCGCGCCTTGGACGGCGGTGGCAAAGCAAAGCGAAGCGGCGACACCGCTTTCTGTCGCCCGCTCCGTGTAAACTTATTCTCAGCACAAAACCGCGAGATCACGGAAGCACGTGGAGTTTCCTGTTCCAATGGGTCTGTCCCCGACGTGCGGTTCCCGCACTCCGGGGTTCGGAGTCCCGCCTTGAGGCGGTGGAGCGTTGGCTGCTTCCGACGACTTGGTTCTTCAATGATTTCCGATGAATCTCCACGGCGATCTGGGAAGGTTCTGACCGATCCTGGAAGGACGAGGTTCCCGGATCCCCATTCGGAACGGCATCGTTCCGCGATTTTCCTGCTCCCGGAGAGTTCGGTTCCGCAATTATCCATCGACACGCCTCGTTGTCCCGTTCACAAATCAGATCCATGAGGCTTGCACCGATCCGCGCCGCCTGCCGAACGGCCATCGCCATTTCCATCGCGACCTTCGTCCAGGCGGCCGATCCGACGCTGGATGTAAATCCGGCGCTCGGTGCGCACATTGCGTTCCTGGCGGACGACCTCCTCGAGGGCCGGGGCACCGGTTCGCCGGGCCATGAAATCGCGGCGCGCTACGTGGCGGCCCAGTTCCAGCAACTTGGGCTGCTGCCGGGAGGCACGTCCAATACCTGGTTCCAAACCGTGCCCCTGTTGGAGAGCCAAGTGGTCCCAGACTCCTCCCGCTTTGAGCTGCGCCAGGACGGCAACGTCGAGGTGCTCGAGGTGAATCTGGACTATCTTCCGTCGCCTGAATTCACCGACACCAATGCCACGGTCACGGCGCCGCTGGTGTTTGCCGGCTTCGGGGTCCACGCGCCGGAACTGGGGTACGACGACTTTGCCGGTCTGGATCTCCGCGGGAAGATCGCCGTGGTGCTGGGTAAGGCGCCGTCCCGCTTTCCGGCAACCGCGCTCGCGCATCACGCCCATGGCCGCCAGAAGTCGAAGGCACTGGTGGAGCGCGGCGCCGTTGGCGTTCTGAGTGTGCCGACGCCGAAGGATCTCGAGGACGCCCCGTGGCCGCGTCAGGTGATCCAGTCGAAGTTTCCTTCGATGCGCTGGATGCAGCCGGATGGCCGGCCGGCGAATGTGTATCCGCAGTTGAAGGGATCGGCCCGTATCAGCCCCGCGGGCGCCGGCAAGGTATTTGCCGGTGCGCGGCATTCACTGGCGGAGGTGTTGGCGGCGGCCGAGCGCGGCGAGCCGCCGCGGTTTCCCTTGAATCGAGAGGCCACTCTTTCGGTGCGCAGCGAGCTTCGTCGCCTGGAGAGCCCCAACGTGATTGGGCGGCTTCCGGGCGGTGATCCGAAGCTCGCCGGGGAATCCGTCGTGCTCACGGCCCATCTCGATCACCAGGGGCGCGGACCCGAGGTGGCTGGCGACTCGGTGTACAACGGCGCGTACGACAACGCCATCGGGGTGGCCATGATGCTGGAAGTCGCCCGCAAGCTGTCGGCGCAGAAGCCGGCCCTGCGCCGGACAGTGGTGTTCGCCGCGGTTACCGCCGAGGAGAAGGGATTACTGGGATCGGAGTATCTGGCGGGCCACTGGCCGGAGGCGAATGGGCGTCCGATCGCCAACATCAACTTCGACATGGTGCTGGTCACCGCGCCGACCCGGCGGTTCACCATCCTGGGCGTCGAGCACTCCTCCCTGCGCGCTCCGGTGGAATCGGCGGCTTCGCGATGGGGACTCGATTTGGTTCCGGATCCGCGTCCCGACCGGGTCTTGTTTGTCCGCAGCGACCAGTATTCTTTTATCCAGCAGGGCGTGCCCGCCCTGTTTCCGAAGGTGGCCGATCCGGGGGCGGACGCCGAGGCCTCGGCTGGGATCAGTCCGGACGTCTTCCTGCGCGATCACTATCACCGGCCTTCGGATGACATTTCCCTGCCGCGCGACGAGGCCTCGGCCGCGCGCTTCGTGGGGTTCATGACCGATCTGGTGCGCCAGGTGGCGGACGCCGATCAGGCTCCCCAGTGGAATCCCGGGGACTTTTTCGGCGTCACGTTTGGCGGGACCGAGGCGGCTTCGGCGAAGTAGCGGCCACGGATTCGCCGGGCGAGAGGGACGGAGGAGCGCCCGGCATGAGACCATTCGCTGTCCCGCCTGTTATGGAGAGGTATGAGAACCATCCGCGAGACAGAATAGAGGCGAAAGTCGGCCGGCCCGGCCCCAACGGCCCATCCGATCCACGGTCAACGCGTCTCCCGCTTTCATCCCGTACATGATGAGCAAAACCCGACACTTTCCGGCTAAAAGATCAACAATCGGATCGCGGTAGCGGCATTGCCCTTTCCCCCGATCATGGACGTCGGATACTGGCCGGTCGCGCGAGCGAAGTGATTCCGCCCACCCATGGAATCCTCTGCTTCCGCCTTTCCTCGAATAATGAAAATAATCATGGATACTATTAATCGAACCTTTCAAACCAGGGCCCGGCGTCTGAGACAGGGCGCATGCCTGGTAACGATCATCGGGCTGTTTCCCGCGGCTCAAGCCGCCACGATTGGCCTGAATTTCTCCGATGATTGGGGCTCGGGAGGAGGTGCCGACGTCACCGAAGAAGCCTTCGGCGTACCGGCGGTCAACTGGCATAATCTCCCGCGTATCTTCAATTCCAATGCCGGGTCCGGGGTTTCCTCGAACACCGTCGTCACCCTGCCCGAAGGAGGCGCGCTCCAGGTGGAATGGTCGTGCGTCAACACCTACAGCCTGGCCGCTGAGGTGCCCACCGATTATGGCGACGATCAGGTGATTTACGGCTATCTGGACGATACTGGAACGGGCTACCGGGTACGTCTGAGCGGGTTTCGCGATTCCCTGGCCAGCTATTCGTTCCGGTTGATTGCTTCCACTGATAACGGGGAAGGATTCACCGACGCCTCCTTCGCCTACGGTAGTGACACCAACTTAGTACAGTATGTGGAGATTTTGTATCC
>CAYYSX010000217.1:0-10402 GCA_964474315.1 uncultured Verrucomicrobiota bacterium
TGGCTCAGGAATCCGGCACGCAAACCCTCCAACCCACGGCGCTGGTTCATGAAGCGTGGCTCCGTCTCGGCGGCGACGAGCAACCCACCTGGGAAAACCGCACCCACTTCTTTTGCGCTGCCGCGGAGGCCATGCGCCGCATTCTCATTGACCGCGCTCGAAGCAAGCAGGCGCGGCGTCACGGCGGCGGCCAGCAGCGAGTCGATGTAGATGAAGTCGAAATCGCCGCGCCGATGCAGGACGACGAACTGCTGGCGGTCCACGAAACGCTCGATCGCTTCAGCCAGCACGCGCCGCAGAAGGCCGAACTGGTGAAGCTCCGCTACTTCGCGGGCATGGGGCTCAAAGAAGCCGGCCAGGTCCTGGGCATTTCCGAGCCGACCGCCGTGCGCTGGTGGACGTACTCCAAGACCTGGCTCTATCAGGCCATCCAGGAGTCCCGCTGATCGTCGTAGCCGCGAAGGGAACGACACCTTTGGAGTGCGGTGCTGAGCACCGCTTTGGATGGGAGCGGGAATGGGCGTTGGAAGCCCAGGGATGTTCTGGCGTCTTCGTCGGGTTCCATCCAAAGCGGCGAAAACCGCCGCACTCCACATGAACCCTGTACGCCGAGGGATCGAGGCGCACTCTTTGAAGGGCGTATCTTGAATTTATCCTTAAACGGCAGCGAGGACCCTTCCCAAGTTCAAAGCTCAAAGCTCCAAAGCTCCAAAACCTCAGCGCCAAAGAAATCCTCTGGAGCACTGCGATCCCTGGGTCTGGCCTGAAGGGCCAATAGACCCCAGCCCAGCAACGGGCTGAGCCTCCTGGCGATGCCCTGGGATTCAGGCCCTCCCTAGGTCCCGCGTCCTGGAGGGACATAAGTCACAATCACAAAAGGCCCTGAAATCAGGCATTCAATTGAACGTTTCGCTTGATTTGCCACCGGCGTTGCCACATACCCAAACCGTGGCCGGTCAATCAAAGGCAATGCGGAACTTTCCACGCCGGTACAGACTGAGCGCAGAGGGGTCGCGGTTCAGGGTTGTGACGTTCACCAACCCCAGCGGCAACGAGGCATTCCGCGTCACCGGCTGGACCACCCAAGGCCGACGCATCCGCGAGAACTACCCCACGTTGAAGGCCGCAACGGCCCGGCGGGTGGAATTGGAGAACGAGTTTCTTCGTGGCCAGCAACCGGAATCTGCCCGGGTAACCACGCTGACCGCAGACCAACTGCGCAACGCCGAAACCGCGTTCACACTGCTGAGCATCGAGGCGGACCCGGGCGAGATCGTCCGCGCCGCCCGCTATTGGCTCGACCACGGCCGGCACCAGACCGGACCGGAAGACGCCCCGCGACTTGATGATGCGGCTGCCCAGTGGACCGCGTGGCTGCCTGAGTCTGGGCTCCGACCACGGACCCAGGCCACGGTGAAACACCGCGTCAACATGTTCTCCCGGCGGGTTGGAAACCCAAAGCTGGGCGAGATCACACCGGACTTCCTTGACGGGTACTTCGGCCGGCTCAAGGGGGCCTTGACTGGCAAGGACGCCAGCAAGCGCGCGTTGTCGTCGTTCTTCAACTGGTGCATGGAGCGTCCGCGGCGATGGATGACGATCAACCCGGCGAAGGGCGTGAGAGTGCTCCCCAAGAACCGGGTGGACCATCAGCCCGCCATCCTGTCCGTGGAGGAAGCCGAACGGGTGATGCGGGCCGCCGAGTCCGTGGAGGGCGGCAGGGTGGTCCCGTGGTTCGCGTTGGGGCTCTTTGGAGGTCTCCGCCCCGCCGAAGCGGCACGATTGGCGTGGGAGCAGGTCAACCTCGTGGACGGCCAAATCCGCCTGGAGGCCCACCAGACCAAGACCGGTTCCAGCCGGGTCGTTGACATCAACCCGCCCCTGCGGGCCTGGCTGGAAGCCTACCAAGCGAGCCCCATGGGGTACTGGCAGACGACGTTCCGCGACATCGTCCGGTCCAGCGGCGTGAAGTGGACCCCGGACGTACTGCGCCACACCGCCGCCACAGCCCTTCTGCGGATCGTCGGCAAATACGCCGACGTAGCGCGGGAGTTGGGCAATTCCGAGGCCATCCTGCGCAAGCATTACGAAGGCCGGATGAGTTCCACCGACGCCCAGAAGCTTTTCGCTCTGCGACCAACCACGGAGGCTGCGGGGTAACCAGATTTGACTTTCCGACCAGAAATGCCGGGGCCGGCAGTCGGAAGTCACCAACCAACCGCCAGCCCGTTGACGCGGGTGCCCCGGCACAACACAGCAAAGTCACATGAAAAATCCACAGTCAACCGCGGACCTCGCTTCGCTGAAATTCCGCCTCCCGTCGAGATACATCTGGGCCATCAGAGTGATGGCCAAAGACCGTGGCATCAGCGCTAGAACATTGGTGGCGCGGTTGGTCAAAGAGTATGTCAATGATGCCGGCGTGAGTATTCGTTGAAACACAACGGGGCGCCCGGCCGGTCTGGGCGCCCTTTTTCCCGATACATAATGCCACCACGGAAGAAATCAGCGAAGCGCAAGGGCGGACCCAAACCCGGGGCTGTCACCGAAAAGGAGTTGATTGGTCAACCCCTTGAAAAGCTCCTCCCCGCGGCAGAATTTGGACGGTTCTCCACCGCCATTGCCGAAAAAGGCTATCAGATTGCAGCCCTCAAAGAACTGATAATTAGGACCAACGCACTCAGTGATTCAGAGCGGAATGAAATGCTTCTCGACGCCGGCCTTCCGTCGCCAATGATAGCAGATGACTATCTCGTGGCCCTGAAGGCTTTGGTCCCGCACTCGATGCAGCATTCCGTATGTGTGAAATTAGACCAAGACCCTGAACGTGCGGTCAGGGTGGCGAACGATGCCGCTCGTGAATTGTTAGGCTGGCTCGTCCACGCCACGCCCAAGGATTTGCGGGACCTGGCTCATTTCATGGAGTGTTGCCCGCTGATTCAAGACGAGACGAATTGCGGGGCATTGCGCCCACGTCCGGCGGACGAGCAACTGCTGAACGTGTTTTTCCGCGCGAGCGGCTCCCCTGCGCTGCCGCCCCCAACAAAATCCGAGAAGGTGTTGGCCAACAAGATTCTTGGCTTGAAGCGCAAGCCGGGCCGCCCAAAAAGAAATCGGTCGAGTTAAAGTTTCACTCTACCATTTTTCTCTGAGCGAACCTGCGAAAACTCAGGTTCGCTATGTCTGGCAATCATTCGATTGTTTCCCCGCGGCTGGCCTCCCTGGGCCGGCTGAAAACTGAACTTCTGCCCGCGTTCTTCGGGCCTGACCTCCCGTCGGATGAGACTATCCGCAGGTGGTTCCGCGAGTCGGGGGTTCCCTTCTACAAGTGCAATCGCGCCGCCAAACGCGGAGGCGGGCAGGTGCTGTGGGAAACGGCCGCCGTGGAGAAGTTCTTGAAGTCCCGGGTTCGCCCGGCGGCCGCCAACTAAAACGGCGCCTATGACCCCATCCGAACTCCGCGATCTGGCCGCCTGGCACCGCGGCTATGCGGGCCATCTGATGAATCGGCTGACCATCACCACCGACCCGAACCGACGCCTTGCCATCGGGGAGCGGCGAGCCAGGCATGACCTCTGGGCCTTCGCCATCGAAATGCACTCCGACCGCATGGAAGACCTCGCGGGACCATCACGACCAACCCGATGAACTTCACCAAACTGGACTCAGGAATCATCCACTCGTCTATCTGGAGCGAGGACGCCGAGATTCGAATCGTCTGGATCAGCTTGTTGGCCATGGCTGGGCCGGACGGGATCGTTCAATCGTCTATCCCTGGCCTGGCTCATGCAGCGAGAGTGTCAATTCCAAAGGCTCAGGAGGCCCTGACCAAGTTCTTGAGCCCGGACCCGTGGTCCAGGACCAAAGACTTCGAGGGGCGAAGAATCGAGGAAGTGGACGGCGGCTGGCGGCTACTCAACTACCAGCGCATCCGTGATGATCGGGCCGAGTACCAACGGGACTACATGCGCCAGTACCGGGCCGAAGGTCGCGACAAGTCCCGTCCGGTAAACTCCGGTAAACCTTCGGTAAACACGGTTAGCGGCGGTAAGCTTTGTGAACCTGGTAAACCCATAGAAGAAGAAGAAGAGGGAGAGAATATATTGCCTGCACGTCAGGCGGAACCATCGCCAGACGACTTCCGGTTGGCGGCTGTCGCCGCGAGCGAGGGATCGGAAGATGCTCAGAAGCCCCGACCAAGGAACGAACTCTTTGATGAATTGGTCAGGGCCGAAGGAGGGAATCCGGCGCAAGTGACCAAATCGGCCGCCAGCGGAATCGGGAAGGCTCTCAGTGAGATCAAAGACGTCACTCCAGACGTGACACCCAAGGAGATCCGGAGGCGCGCTGAGATCTATCGGCAAGTCATGCCAGCCGGAACCACCGTGACCGCCCACGCTCTCGCGAAGCACTGGCCACGGTGCGACCGGGCGCCACAGCAACAACCGGTGCGAGTCAAAAGGCCGCTTCTATGAATCGAAGTGACCTTGCCGAGTACGGAATTGAGCCCGAGGCGGAACTGGAGCCGGCAGTCCCGCTGGCGACCGTCGCCGACCTGGAAGGCGGTTACGCCCGGTTCGTCGATGAGGTCTCCCGCTCACCCATCGATCTGGCCGCCTGGTTGCCCTCGTTCCGGGTCTGCTGCCGCCCGCTGGTGCCGGGTGACTTGGTGGTGATCTTGGCGGCCACTGCGGTGGGAAAGACGGCGATCCTGCAAAACCTCGCATGGAAGCTGGGCAGCGTTCCCACCGCGTTCTTCGAATTGGAACTGTCGGGAGCGATGCTCTTCGAACGCCTGATCGGCATGGCCGGCGGAATGGACGGTTACGATGTCGAGAAGGCGTGGCGCCGCGGCGCACGGGTGCCGAAGGAGGGGCTCGCAGCGATGTTCCCAAATCTTCGGATCAGCGATCGCGCCGGGCTCACCGTGGACGCCGTCGAGCGAGCCTGTCGCCTCAGTGACTCGCAACCCAAGCTGGTGCTCATCGATTACTTGCAGTTGCTCGTTGGTCGCGGGTCCAGCCGATACGAGAAATTTTCCAACATCGCCGAGGATCTCCGGCGCATGGCCAAGAATCTGGGCGCTGCGGTGATCGTCATCTCGCAGGTCCGCCGGCGGGGCGATGACGAATCGCCCGAGGTTGAGCTTTGCGACGCCAAGGAAAGCGGCTCTATCGAGAACAGCGCCAGTTTGGTGCTCGGAGCGTGGCGGGAGCAAACCAGCGAGAACGGTCCGGCCGACCGCATGATCATTCGCGTGCTCAAGAACTCCCGCGGCACGGCTGGCCGCAGGATCGCGTGTCGCTGGGAACCGACCCTGAGGATAGCTGAGATGCCACGGACAGACTTATGATCGCGTCTGCAACCCGAGAGCACCCCGCCAATCAAAACGCCGTGGCGACCCCTTTCCGCTCGAAATTTAACCCCTCTGAACCATGAACAAACTCGACCGAAACTCCGATTGGAGACAACGCGTGCCGCGGCATGTGCTGGAAGTCAGAGCGCGCCGGGCATCGCGTCGCATCGCTGACATCATGAGCTTCGCCTTGAGCAGGCATCCGCATGCCGCCGACAGCGTGCTGCCACGAGAACTGGGCAAAAGCCTCGACCGGCTCGGCGTCGGGCTGCCGCACCCACCCCCGGTAACCAGTATTCTTGAAGGCTCTGAGAACAGGTGACCGCGGGACCCCGACCAACCTCCATGAGAACCAAAAAAACTTCACTCACACACAGGCTGATATGAAACGACCAAAAAAACTCCTCGATCCGGACGACGAACCCATTACCCCCGCTGAGTTCGAGCAAATCAAAGCGATTGTCACCGAGTGGAAGCGTGCCGCCCGAAAGCTTCGGGTTCCCACCGAAATGGTCGCCCGATTCTGCGAAGATGTTGGCGCCGCCGCCTGGACGGACTCCCCGCCTGATGAGATCGAGGCGCCCAAAACAACCAAGGTTATTTGGGCTCACACTCGCAAAACGGCGATGCAAATGCTGGGCAGTATCCCTGCCGAATGGAAGATTCGCGCTTTGGACGAATCGGGTTGCCTGAGGGCAAACGGTCGGATCTGTGTCACCGAAGCGCTGACGTGGATCGACCAAAACTGGGATGCGCTTGATCGCGCCTGGCCGGCCAACGGAACGCGATGACCCGCTTCACCGCCAGTGAACTCGATGCCGATGACCGGCCCGTGCCGATCCTGGCGGAGGCACCGGACAACGGGGATCCGGCCCATGAGATGGACGACGCGCTCCGCCGGTTGACGCTCTGGATTGGCGCGTCACGGGATGTCGTCGTGGCTGGAAGGCGGTGGCTGACGGCGGCGCACCTCCTCCGGTTCCCAGGGTCCGCCACCACGATCCGGGAGCTGGCCCAGCGGTTGGGCGTGTCGAAGAGCCGGGCTGGACAACTTTGCATGGAGTTGGCCCAAGAAATTGGCCTTCGCTCCGCCAAAACTGGACAAATCCAATAAGGGTAGAGGAACCGGGCCACCAAACAGCTCACATCCCGCTGGGCGGCGGGACGCCGTGGTCCGGTCCCTCGAATTCACATTATGGAAACTGAACTTGCGAAACAGGCCAAAGCCGAAGCGGACCTCGACCTTCAAAGGCCGGTGAATCTTCGGGAAGTGATGCGAGCCCGGAAAGAATCGCGGATGGAGCGGATGAGCCTCCAAGAGATTGCGAAGACAGACGCCACCGAAAAGGGTGACCTGGCTCGCGCCGCGCTTGCCGCCGAACGTGCCGGGCGGATTGAAAAGCTGAAGGCGAGACTAAGCTTGACCGAGCTCCGGAGCCGAGTGGCGACGATCCTCGGGCTGGACAGCACCACCCCGGCCCAACCTGTTGCTGCGTCCCCCTCGACGGAGACGGCACCCGCTCCCCCCGCGGCGCACGCTCACACTGATGGGCGCCCCATGACATCGGACGAACGCAAGTCCCTGGCCTACCAATCACTGCTGGATCAAGCCGGCAAGGCCAATGCCGCCCCGCTGCCGCCGACTGCTCCGAACGTCATCTCGCGCGCGCAGTTCGACATGCTCGGCCACGCAGAGCGCAACGCGTTCTTCCGCTCCGGTGGAAAGCTGAAGCCGCAGACCGATGACGAGATCCGGACTGAGCGCGAGGCACAGCAGGAGGCGTCTGACCTTCGCATGCGTCAGGCCGAGGCATCGTATCTCATCAAGAAGGCCGGATTCGCCGTGGTGGACGCGTCATCGCTGAAAGTCACTGAGTCTGGGCTCGCCAAGGTGCGGTCCGCCGTGGCTCATGCTCACGGCGCTAAGTTTGACCGGGCCGATCTGATTTCCGCATTAAATTCAAAAGGATAATTATGCCACTCACTGCTCCCACACTGCCAGACGACGGCAAACTTCTCCCTGTTCACGGCTGGCAAGTCCGCAACTGCCAGAACTCGGACTACCCGCCCGAGGAAACCTGGCGCGATACCGCCCGGGCCAAAGCTTACAGCGCGGCGTACGTTGCGATCATTCTAGGCAACATCACTGAGAGCCAGTTGGAAGCTGTCCGTGCCGCCGACGCGTATCGAAGCCACCTCATCCCTAGTCTCGTGTTTGCGAACGGACGGCTCAAGATCGCTGGCGAACTGGTCGCCGACCGGCAGGCCAAGCTCGATGTGACCGCGGCCTCGAACGACAGCAGCACGCAGTTTGATTTGATTGGCCAACTGGCGTCCGCCCAGAAAGCCGAGTCCATCCTGAGGCAGCAAATTGCAGACTGCGAGGCCAAGCTGGCTGCCATCGAGGATGGCATCATCGCCTTCGCCAAGACGGCTGAGGCTGAAGCTGTTGTTGAGCGTGCTGAGGCGGAGAGGGCCGCCAGGCAAGAGGCAGCAGCGGCGGCCCGTCGCGAGGCTGATCGAGCAGCAGCGGCGGCGGCTGAACTGGCGGCTAAGGCCGCTGTTGCCGAGGGCGAGGTTACGGCCAAGGCTCCCAAGACCAAATGACCATGGCCGGCGCCATCGCTGCGAAGACTGAGGATGTCCGCAAGCATTCGGATGTCGTGAATCGCTATGGCGACATGCTGGTTGAGCTGGAGGCGGTTCGGATGCAAATCAAGCGTGGCGCAGCTCAGATTGCGTTCCTGGAAACGTGCGCCACAACCTCACTCGATGAAGTCGAAGAGTGGTTCGGCCTGGTGGACGACATCCGAGTGTTCACCGCGGCTTCCATGGCAGCGAACCACATGCGTGCGGCGGAAATGCTTCGGCCTTTGCTTCGCCGATTGGAGAATGAGTGCAGGGAGCGCGAAACTGCGCTCGCGGAGTATGCCCGGCAGCACGGATTCACACATCGCCAATGAGCCTTCACGACGACATCCTTGGGACGCTGCGGGCCGTCCGCCGGGAGCTTCGTTCCCCTGTGTTCCTTTGGAAGGGTCGGGAAGTGGGGTGCGTTCCGCAGTCCAATGCCAACGGTTCCACCATCGCGGTGGGCGGCTTCGAGGTCACGGTGGCGTTCCGGATGTTCGTCATCCCGCAGGAGTGGTTCACGGTTGATACGACGCTCGTCACCATCGATTCCACGCTCTACACGAGCGACAACTCGCAGCGGAGGCCCGTGGTTGGCAAGACCATTGATTACATCGGACCAACGCGCAGGGCATCTGGCTTGGTGCTTGGGAAGCCCAAAGGGCCAACGGGTCCAACAGCCGATTCGACGCTCATCACCAGCGACTCCGGCCAGGTGAGCGCGGATGATTCCACGCCGCCACTGGGGCCGGTTGCAGATATTGGGGCGTTCCGAAGAGCCTACCGGATCGCCAAGATCACGCTCTCGGCTGATAGCGGGCATTTCATCATGGACATGACTGACCCGGACCGATGAGACGGTTATAACAGTCTTTTCTGTCAGGACTGAAATAACTGAATTATCTGCTGAGCGGGTGGGAGTGACGTGAGAGGGCGGGCGACAGCTTCGGAGGTGGGAAGCGGCACCTTGGCTCCAATTGGAGCCAAAATCCTGACGGTCTCAGACGCCTGGATGATTCGGTTAGCGTGTGCGCGATTCATGCTCCACCTCTCCTTGCAATAGTCTTCAAACGTCTCATGCGTCCCGCGGTACAGGCGCGAGTCGCGGATTTCTGGGTCCCGGCATGGAATTGCGCGGCGAGCCTCGAGGCGGAGTGACAGAAGGAGCCGGCTGCCTTGATTTGCGATGGACAGGATCATCGGTCCGCGGCTATCGTGACGCTTTAACTCAATACTTGACTGCCATGCCAATAAACCAACTGCTTTGGTTTGCCATACCGGGTGGAATTTTGATTGCAGCATTCATTCCATTTCATTGGGATCTAATGCGTGGTAATTGGCAGTTGATTATAGCATCGGCTCCTCTGGTTGGATACATCATAAATCAGTCTGTGAGGATGTGCCAGGAGCAGTTTCGTAGCTGGGAGAAACCAGAGAATCGGAAGGTGATACAGCGAATCAAGGATTCGTTGTCGTGGGATAGACCGTTCCTAGTTTGGGAATTGACAATATACGGAAAAGGTTTTCCAAAGCAGTTGCTAGAACACCTTCGTGGGATGTGGCTCTATTTGATTTCCTTCTGGACTGTGATCGCGTCAGCGAGCATTGGAATCATTGTTCTTATTGTAGAGGCGCATTTGTCATCCAGGCCATGGACTACAGGGGTGTCGTTATTGCTTATTGTCTATGTTTTTGTAATTCTCATTTTTTGGAGGAAGAAGTCTCTTACTTATTGTACTTTAGTACGACAAGAAGAGGCCATATTCAAAATATATGAGAAACTCTTTCGGGAAACCAGAAATAGTCTCACTTTCTCCCGATAGAAGCGGGCCAGGAAACTCCCAGCACCCAAGGCGCCCGACCACGGCCCCGTTACCGTGGCGCCGTAGTACCTCCCGGAACTGGCAATGGACCTGAACCACCAGCACGGCCACGACTGGAAATGCGCGAGATCGCCAAGGCCCTGGTGGAGGCCGCGGAGACAATCCGGAGGTTGACCAAGGGGTGATGGGGGGGCAGCAGTGTCCCCCCACCAATGGGAGCCAGAAGGGGACGGCGGAAACCTGACCACGGAGGCTGCGGCGGTCAACGGGAGGGACCAAGGGGAACGAGAATCACCCCAACGAGAAAAAGGATTTGCCATCATTTGCCACCCATGTTCCCATTGGTTCGCATTGAACTGGATTGACAGGAATTGAGCGAGGAATAGGAAATGAGCGAAATAAGGCCTAAAAATGCGGTTTTTAAGGGGAATCAGCCGGCGAGCCCAAGGAGAGCGGAGCCATTATCCAGCGTCCTGAAGGGACGCCAGAGCGGGAATTTTTTTCCCGACGCGGAACCCTGGATGGTTCGGCGCCGCCGTCTCGGGCGACTCTGGCGCTCCTTCAGAGCGCAGAATCTCTCCGCCGGCCCAAA
>CAYYSX010000218.1:0-10336 GCA_964474315.1 uncultured Verrucomicrobiota bacterium
GACAAGCTGGGCTTCGCGCCCGACGAGGATGCCGCCATTCGCGAACTGATCGTCAAACCGCACGGCATCTTCCTGGTCACCGGACCGACCGGTTCCGGCAAGTCCACCACGCTCTACGCGTTCCTCTCGACCATCAATTCGGTCACCAAACGCATCATCACCATCGAGGAACCGGTCGAGTACGAGCTCAAGGGCATCAACCAGATTCCGGTGAAAGGCGAGATCGGCCTGACCTTCGCCGTCGGCCTGCGCCACATCCTGCGTCAGGATCCCAACGTGATCATGGTGGGCGAAATCCGCGACCTGGAGACGGCGGAAATCGCCATCCGCGCCTCGCTGACCGGGCACTTGGTATTCAGCACCCTCCACACCAACGACGCGCCCAGCGCCTTCACCCGTCTCATCGACATGGGCATCGAGCCGTTCCTGGTGGCTTCCTCGGTGGAGGCGGTGATGGCCCAACGGTTGGTGCGAATGATCTGCCCGCATTGCCGGGAGCCGCAGAAGGTGGACCGGAACTATCTCCTCCGGATCGGCTTCCCCGAGGCGGAAATCGACAGCACGACGTTTCTGAAAGGCGTCGGATGTGAGGAGTGCCGTCAACTGGGCTATCAGGGTCGGACCGGCATCCATGAGTTGCTGGTGGTCGGCGAATCGATCCGGCCTCTGGTCATGAACCGGGCTCCCGCTTCGAACATTGCCCTGACTGCCAAGAACCAGGGCATGCGAACACTCCGCGAAGACGGCTGGCGCAAGGTCAAGGCTGGCGTCACCACGGTGGAAGAGGTTCTGCGGGTCACCCAAACCGAAGAGCACATCCGAAGCCTCATCGGCGACGAAAAGACCGACGCCAAATGAGGGCCAAGGCGCCGCGTTACCAGGGAGGCCAGGTTCTGTCCGTCACTTCGACTGGCCGGCGGATCTGGCGTTTCCATCTCAGCAAGCAGGAGGTCGCCCTGGCCGGCGAGACCCAACCCGAGCCGGGCGCCAAGCCGCCCAAGCGCACCGCCGCGCAGGATTGGCAGGCGTTGGTCCAACCCCAGTTGAACATCGCCTGGCTGCCGGCCAATTCCGTGTTCGTCCGGGCCGTTCAGCTTCCCGGGGCCGATCCGGCCGAATTGCGGACCATGGTGGAGTTCCAGATCGACAAGATCTCCCCCCTGCCCGTGAACCAGATCGTCTGGACCGCGGTGGGCCTGGCTCATCCCGACGAACAACAGCAGACGGCGCTGGTCACCGTGGCGGCGCGGGCCGCGGTCGAGGAATTTCTCGATGCCCAGGTTCCGAAAGGATTCACCGCCGATCAGCTCGATTTTCCCCTGACCCGCTGGTGGCGTGGTTTGAAACCCACCGAGGACGGGGTGTGGCTGTTGTTTGAACCCGCCGACGACCGGTGGTTGTGTCTGGCGGGATGGTTTGTCGGCGGAGTCTGGTGGGACGTGACCCTGATGCACCTGCCCGCAGGCGAGTCGGCGCTCCCGGCGTTGCTGACCCAATTGGGACAAATCGCCTGGGCCGGAGAAATGGAGGGTTGGCTGAAGGCGGTTCCGGGGGTTTGGCTGGGAGCGACGGAGTCCGTCGCCTCCACGGTTTCCGCCGGACTGACGGAATGGTCTGGCCGGCCGGTCAAAACCCTCCCGCCGCCCGAGGCCTCGGTGTTGGCCATGGAGAGCGCCCGCGCGCTCCGCCAGCCGGCCTCCTCGACGCTGATGCCGGCGGAATGGGCGCTGACCCAGCGGCAGAAGTTCATCGACCGCCTGTGGCTCAATGGCCTCGGTGCCCTGGGAGTGGCTTACCTGATTTTTCTGTTCGGGTTCCTGATCTGGCTCAACTTCCGGAAGTATCAGTTGGATGACCTCCGCTCCGAGGTGGCGGCCATGGGAATCAACTATACCAACACGCTCCAATTGAAGGCTCAGGTATCGATCCTCGAGGAACAGGTGGCCCTGCGCTACGCCGCCCTGGATGCGTGGCAGGCCGTGGTGAATGCGCTGCCGGCCGAACTCACCCTGACTCAACTCGACTTCCAACGCGGCCGCACCCTGCAATTGGCCGGCACGGTGACCCCGGAATCCACCAGCGAAGTCACCCAGTTCAACTCGGAGCTGAAACGAGCCCAGATCAACGGCCAACCCCTTTTTGCCAACGTCAGGCCCGCCCAAATCCAGTCGCAGCCCGGCGCCCAATCCGCCCGGTGGTCGTTCGAGGCAGAGCTGCGGAGGAATGAGACGCCATGATGCAATGGCTTGATCGTCTGAACTTGCAGCCGCATGAGCGGCGCTGGCTGCTCGTGGGCATCGTGGTCCTCGCCACTGTGCTCAATTACTGGCTCATCTGGCCCTATTTCGACGAATGGAAGCAGGTAGGCGTGGACCAGGAGCGGATCGAGGCCAACCGCACCAAGTACCTGGGCGAGATCGGCAAGAAGGCCGCCTACGAGAGCAAGTTGAAAGAACTACAGAGAGTCGGGGCCGAAGTGATGCGGGAAGATCAAGCCAACCGCTTGCAGAGCGCCATCCAGACCGAAGGAGCCCGCACCGGGGCCACGATCAGCAACTACCGCCCGTTGAATGTTCCAGCCCGAGTGGCCGGACAGACCAATGCCTTCTTTGACGAGCAACAGATGACCGTGGATGTGAATGCCAGCGAGGCGGAGCTGGTGGATTTCCTCTACGCCCTGGGCTCGGGGGATTCGATGATCCGCGTTCGGGACATGTCCCGGCTCCGCTTGGATCCCAGCCAAACCCGCCTGCTGACCACCCTGACAGTCATCGCCAGTTACCAAAAAAAGCCCAAAGCTTCCACGCCCACGCAACCTTCGCGTCCCGGCGTGGTTCAATCGAAAGGCCCCGCGGCGACCAATACCCGGGTAACCCTTCCCAGCAAATAGCCGGTTGTGAAAACCTTCAAAGCATTGTTCCTCGCCGCGGCCGCTTCCCTGGTCCTGACTCTGGTTGCGAGCGCGCAGAACCAGCCCGTGCCGGAACCGGTCGAGGATCCCACCCAGCCCGTCGATCCGGCGCAACCCTCCGAGCCGGTTGATCAGCCTGATCCCGCTGTTCCCGACCCCGATCAACCCGATCCCAATCTTCCTCCGCCGGTCATTGTGACCAACCAAACCCCGGTCCCGCGCATTCCTCCCCCGCTCAACCGGCAGTTCCCGCGTCCGCTGGGCACGACGCCGGGCCGCACGGTCCAACCAGCCGGACCGACGACGCCGGGTATCCCCGGAGTGAGCCAACCAGGCCTTCCCGGAGCACCGGGTGCTCCGGGGGCCACCGCCCCAACGGTGATCACCAATACCATCGTCGGGGCAGACGGCGAATTAACCGACGCCGTCACCTTCAAGAACATGCCGCTGGAGCAGTTCCTGGAGGAATACGCCACCATTTCCGGCCGGACCGTGCTGCGAGGGGCCAGCCTGCCGCTCACCACCCAAGTCAATTTCAAGCCCGCCAGCCCATTGAGCCTGGAAGAGCGGCTCCAGATGTACGACACCATCCTGGCCCTCAACGGCATCACCATGATCCCGACCGGTGAGAAGGCAGTCCTCGCGGTACCCAGCCAGCAAGCCCTGCAGGAAGGCGCCGCCTTCTCGGATCGCAAGGTGGAGGAGTACGCCGAAGCCAGCCAGTTCGTAACGCACGTCATCCAGGTGGAACACATCAATGTGATGGAGGCCGCCGAAACCCTCAAACAGTTTGCTAAGAATGCCAACGGCATCCTCGCACTCGAGACCACTAAGACACTCGTCCTGCGCGACTACGCTATCAACGTGAAACGCATGTTGGAGGTCCTGGCCAAAATCGACATCGAAATAGAGGACGAGTATCAGTTCGAAGTCATCCCCATCAAATTTGGCAAAGTCGAGGAGCTCTATCAGACCTTGAATTCCGTGATCAGCGGAGGCGGAGGCGGAGCGGCTCCGGGCCTGGGCACCCGTCCCGGTCTCCAGGGAGGCGGACTGGGCGGCGGTTTGGGAGGAGGAGGCCTGGGCGGCCTCGGGGGAAGTCGGCTGGGTCGGAGCGGCTTGGGCGGCCGTTCCAGCTACAACCAAGGGTACAATTATCAATCCGACGGCATCGAACCTCTCTTCGATGGCCTGGAGCGGCTGATGCCACAACAAGCCACCACTCCTCGTCCCGCGACCCCCGCCGTCGGCGGGGCCACCTCCTTCCAGCAACGGTACGGCGCGGTCAATCGGGCCGGCGCCGCGGGGCAGAATCCCGCCCAGCCGCTGATGAACGAAGCCAGCATCACTCCAGACCCGCGCTCCAATTCCCTGATCATCTACGCCAACAAAAAGGATCTGGCCCAGCTCCGGAAAATCATCGAGAAAGTAGACACGCTCCTGGCCCAGGTCCTGATCGAGGGGGTCATCATGGAAGTGGGTCTCAACACCGGCTTCAGTCTCGGCGTGAGCGCGGCGCAAACCGCCACTTCCTTCAATAATAACCTCAAGGGCGGCGGAGCCATCAACAACACCGGAGGCTCCATCCTCACCAACCTGTTCCCCAGCGTCCCCATGGGCAGCGGCCTGACCTATGCCCTCCAGATCAGCAGCAACTACAACATCCTGGTCTCCGCCCTCGCCTCCGACGCCAACGTCAACGTCCTCCAACGCCCGCGCATCATCACCTCGCACGCGGTCCCCGCCCGCTTCTTCGCCGGCTCCACCATCCCCTTCGTGCAAGGCAGCTACTTCGGTTCGGGCAGCAGCTTCGGCAACACCTACTTCGAGCGACAGGATGTCGGCGTAGCCCTGGACGTCATCCCTTATATTACTCCCGACGGCTTGGTGGTGATGGAAGTCGCCCAACAAATCGAGGAAATCGCCCCGAACAACGACGGAGTGGAAACCGTGGCCAATGCCCCCGTGACCAACAAACGCGAGGCCACCTCCATGCTCTCCGTCCGCACCGGTGAATCCGTGCTGTTGGGCGGTTACATCCGGGCCTCCAAGGCGAGGTCCAATTCCGGGGTGCCCCTCCTCAAGGACATTCCTCTGCTGGGTTACCTGTTCCGCAAAACGGATGAAACCAAGGCGCGGACGGAACTCATGATTCTGATGCGCCCCACGGTTCTGCCGACCCCGCAAGATGCTGCGAACCTGACTCAGCAGTACCAGGATGATTCGCCGCAGATCCGGATGTTGGAACAAGACTTCCGACGCGAACGCGAGCGCCTCAACGACAAAGCAGAACGGCAGATGCGAAAGGACTCCAGGAGAGACGATCGCTCCGGAAGCTCGTCCTCATCGTCCGTGGTCGAACCGGGCTACCCGGCTCCCTCCCGGCCACCGCAGTGAAAAAGGGCGGCCTTCGCTACCGCCGCCGCTTTACCAACCGTTCCACATACTTGCCCAACAGGTCGGCCTCCAGGTTCACCCGGTCGCCCACTTGGCGCTCCCGCAACGCCGTGACCTCCTGGGTGTGGGGAATGATCCAAATCCGGAATCCCTTCGGCGTCACCGCGGCCACCGTGAGGCTGATGCCATCCACCGCCACCGAGCCCTTGAACACCAGGTAGCGCCGGATGGCCGCCGGTGCGGCGATGTCCAGCTCCCAGTCCCGTCCCCGCCGCTCGGAGCCGACGATGGTTCCCGTCCCATCGATGTGCCCGGTGACAAAATGTCCGCCCAGGCGATCACCGACCGCCAGGGAGCGCTCCAGATTGACCAGTCGCCCGGGCTGCAAGTCGGACAGATTCGTACGATCCCAGGTTTCCCGCAGCAGGTCGAACTCCAGCCGCCGCCGATCGCGCCCGGTGTTTCCGACCACCGTCAGGCAGCACCCATTGACCGCGATGCTGTCCCCCAGGTGAGCGTCTTTGGCCACCAGCCGCGCCTCGATCGACAGACGGAGGGCCTCCGCTCTGGGCGCGATGGCGCGAACCCTTCCCGTCTCTTCGACGATGCCCGTAAACATGAGGAATCGATCCGGACGAAAAACGGGCCGGTTCAGGGCTGGCCCCCGGCCGGGGCACCCGCTACGGCCGGCTTCGGATCATCGGCCGCATCAAAGAAACCGATGAACATCTCATCCCACGACTGCAGCCCGAAATGGACCCGGCGGCGGGGATCCGGATTGGCCGGATTGGCTTCCGAATTGTCAAAGGCCCCGGTGACCAGCAACCACGATCCGGCCGGCACCGGTCGCGGTTCGCGCAGGCGATAGGTCATCTGCCACTTGAAGTCGTATCGCGGCACCTGGAGCAGGGTCTCGCGCTTGCCATCGGGCAACAGCAGCTCATATCGCATCCATTTGCCCCGAAAATGCATGTGGGGGAAGAGGCTGTAGATCGTTGCCGGCGTGCGGAAGGCATAGGTGGCATGATGCTTCGCCTCCCCTTCCCCCGGCGGAATATCAAGGTGACTCTCGACCACTTGACGGGTTTCCGCCTCGCGAGACTGGGGGCCGGAACGCAGATAGAGGGCCACCTCCGTCTGGTCCGTCTGCGGCGATCCGCTGGTGGTGTAATGCATCTCCACGCTGAAGGTGGCGCCCGCAGGAATCCGTTTGCCCACCCCGTCTGGATAGGCCGCCGGAGTAGCCCCCGGAGCCCAACCAAAAATATACACTCCGTTTCCCGAACCATTGTCCGGACAGTCCGGCCACTGCGCATAAAGAATGGCGTGGTGAACCACCCGCCGGTTGCCCGGCCGGATATCCACTCCGCCAATCCAGAACTCGTTCGTCAGCGGGGACGGCACCGCGATCTGCCGATAGTCGAGCACTCCCGTTGCCGGAATGGCTTGGGGTTCGGGCAGGCGCAGCACCACGTCCGGTTTCCCCAGTGGCCAGTCGTCCAGCGGCGGCAGCGTTTCGGCCAGCGGATCCGGCCCCTCTCCGCGCGGCGCTCCGGCATCGATCCAGCGCAGCAGGGTCTGCGTCTCGTCCCGCGACAGCCGATGCTCGTTGGCAAATTGTCCGTAGTCGGGATTCGGGTCGAACGGCGGCATGCGGCGCGTCAGAACCACTTCCTCGATCATGCGCGCGTAGTTCTTCACCCGTCCGTACCCATTCATGGCCCACGGTCCGATGCCGCCTTCGCGATGACAGCCAGCGCACTGGCGTTTCAGCAGCGGCGCTACGTCCGCGGAATACGAAGGCGCCTCCGCCGCCTCCGCCGCCGGAGTGAATGCGAGCCGGCAGCCCCGCGCCGGAGTCCGCGCCACCTGAACCGGCTGACCCGTCAGAAACTCGGTCAACGCCGTTTCCAAGAATTTGGCCTGCGGTTCCGGCCGTTCCGCGCCCTCGGCGTATTGGTCGTCGATCGCCCCCTGATAGATCACCTTCCGATCCTGGGTCCCGATCACCACCACTTCCGCGGTCCGTTCCACTCCCAGCGTCAACGCCACCATCTGGCGCGGATCCCGCAGATAAGTGAAGTTCAGCAATCCCAGTTCGGAGGCCTCCCGGGATGCGTCCCGCATCGAATCCTCCGGATAGGAATTGATGATCCAGAACGAAACACCTTTCGGACCGAACTGCTCCTCCAGCGCCTGCAGTTTACCGGCGCTCTTGCGGGCGATGGGACAACCGACCCCGGTAAAAAACAGCACGACCGCCCGACCTTCGGCGCGGTACAAGTCCACGTTTCGCCCGTGCAAATCGAGCAGACTGAAATCGGGAACGGCGCGGCCTGATGCGGCCCACGATGAAAACGGCAGGAGCAGCACCAAAAGACCGAAAACAATGCGCCGGGTAGGAAATCGAACTCCAGAAGAGTGCATGACTCGAATAATCATGGCGACCGTAGCCGGTATGACACCGAATGACGAGGCTACACTTCCGAAACTTGAGCGTTCGGCCCTGTCTTGAATGGCTTTGACCGCTTCTCCGTCACTGAGCCAACCTTCGACGTCATTGTCGCATGAAAATCTACCACCTTATCGCCTGTGTCTCACTCGCCGCCGGCTCCCTGGCCCTCGCCGCCGTCGATTTGTCCAAACTGCCTCCCGCGGCCACGACCGAGGGGGTGACCTTCGATAAAGACATCAAGCCGCTCTTCGAAAAGTCCTGCATCAAATGCCACGGTGCCGAAAAGCAGAAGGGCAAGCTGCGCCTCGACACGCTCGAAGCCGCGTTGAAAGGCGGCGCCGGTGGCGAATCCGTGATCAAGGGCGACAGCCTCAAGAGCCCCATCACCCTATCCGTGTCCCGTCTCGACGAAGACACGGCCATGCCGCCCGATGAGAAAACCGAACCGCTGACCCCGGAACAAGTCGGGCTGCTCCGCGCCTGGATCGATCAAGGAGCGAAGTAGCGCCTCGGAGCACGGCCGGAGCAGTCGGAGCAGTCGGAGCGGTCGGAGCGCGGGTCTGTGACCCGCAGCAACGTGGCAACACGACGGGCCGGGGCATAAACCGGCCCTTGGAATTCGGAACGGAGCGCGAGTCAATGGCTCGCAGCAACGTGGCAACATGACGGATGGGGAAAAACTGGAGCATCAGAGGCTAGGACATTGCTGCGGGTCACAGACCCGCGCTCCGATCGCGTTACCGACCTGCCTAACCTGCCCCGTCTAAATTCCCCGGCGATCCAGATACGCCGGCTTCCGCGGTTGCGGCGGCGGATTCGTCTCCAGGAAGGGCCGATAAAGTGCCAGGTCAGCTATCAGCGGGCCTTCGGAAACTTCCAACGGCCAAACTCCCTGCTCCAGAAAAGCTCCACCATCCAAGAGTGGGTGACCCGGGGTGCCCAGTTTCCGGGGTGATTCTGGTGGAACACCGGAGCTTCGAGCTTGGAACTTCTTTGGAGCTTGGACCTTGGGTTTTGGAGCTTCCCCCCCGCTCCCTTCATGCGGACGAAGCGTTCGCGCTCTAGGGACTGAGAAGTCCGTGGGAGCGACTGCTCTCGGCGGCTCGGAGTGCCAGCTTGGGCCGGAGGAGACGCCCCTGAGCATAATCCACCCGCCGGAGAAGCTCACCGCTCCACCGCCTAAAGGCGGAACTCCGTACCTTCCGCGGTCCGGAGAAGCCGCCGTTGCCGCAAACCTGCGGTACCCGGTAATCTCCACCGCATGACGCCGCCCGTTTTCCTCCGCTCCGTGTTGTTGGCCTGGGTGCTCGCCCTGCCGGTCACCCGGGCGGCCGACGATCTCCAATGGCCCGAATTTCGCGGCCCACGCGGTGATGGCGTTTCCACCTCCACCGGCCTGCCCCTGCATTGGAGCGAAACCAACGGCGTGAAATGGAAAACCCCCATTCATGGCCGGGCCTGGTCCTCTCCCGTCATTTGGAATCAGCAGGTCTGGGTCACGACCGCCACGGAAGATGGCCACGAGTTATTCGCCGTCGCGGTGGATCGCGAATCCGGTGCCGTGGTGCATGATCGCTCGCTTTTCCACGTCGAAAAGCCGCAGTTCGCCCACAAATTCAATACCTACGCCTCCCCTACCCCGGCCATCGAAGAGGGACGCGTCTATGTCACCTTCGGCTCACCGGGCACTGCCTGCCTCGACTCTCAGACGGGGAAAGTCCTGTGGGAACGACGCGACTTCGTCTGCAATCACTATCGCGGCGCCGGCTCGTCCCCGATCCTCGATGCGGACCGGTTGTTTCTGAACTTCGACGGCAGCGACCGCCAGTACGTGGTGGCCCTCGACAAACGCACCGGGAAGACGCTCTGGGAAACCCCACGCGGCATCGACTTCAAGGACCTGGGTCCCGACGGAAAACCCGAGAGCGAGGGGGATTGGCGGAAGGCCTATGCGACCTGCACGCTGGCCACCTTCGACGGCGTCACCCAACTCCTCAGCCAGGGAGCGAAGGCCATGTACAGCTACGATCCGACCACCGGCGCGGAACTTTGGCGGGTCGAAGAGCGCACCAGCCACTCGGGCGGAACACGCCCCGCCGTCGGATTCGGACTGGTCTTCGTCCCCACCGGTTGGTCTCAGGGACAAGTGCTCGCCATCCGACCGGGCCAGAAGGGGGAAGTCATCGACGCCAATGCCGCCGCACCCGCCGACACCCAGTTGCAAATCGTCTGGCGCTCCAAGCGGGGCGTTCCCAAGAAGCCCGCGCTGCTTCGGCTCGACGAACTGCTCTTCGCCATCGACGACAACGGCGTCGCCACCTGTTGGGAGGCGAAGACCGGCGAGGTTGTGTGGAACGAACGGGTCGGGGGCAATTACTCCGCGTCGCCCGTCGCCGCCGAGGGACGCCTCTATGTCTGCAGCGAGGAAGGCAAGACCACCGTGCTCGCGGCCGACCGCACGTTCGCCAAACTCGCGGAAAACGAACTGGAGGATGGCTTCATGGCCTCCCCGGCCATCTCCGGAAAGGCGCTGTTCCTGCGCACCAAGTCCGCCCTCTACCGGATTGGTGACT
>CAYYSX010000219.1:0-6555 GCA_964474315.1 uncultured Verrucomicrobiota bacterium
GAGGCCATTGAGCATCTAGCGGACGTCGGGAGCGCGGGCGGCTCGTCCGCCGCCGCCCTGCAACCACAGGACGCGCTGACTTGGCGGCGTGGGTGGAGTCGCCCGGGGTGGGAGCGCGGGTCTGTGACCCGCAGCAACGTGGCCACCTGGAAGGCGACGGGATGACCTCGATCGATGCTCCCTGGGGTCTGGGTGGTAAGCTGGGACGAAGCGGCGTGGCGAAAGAAGTGCGCCCCGTTCCCTCGGCGGTTACGCCCATGGCCCACGGACGAAACACGCGCTGACTGCGCCAATCTTACTTGGAGACCACGCAGAAGAGGTGTTGATCACCGCGAAACAGGACCCGATTGGCCGCCACCACAGGCGTGGCCACCAAGCGCTCGCCCCACGGATGCTCACCGAGAAGTTCGAAACGCTCACCCACGCGCGCAGTGAAGACCACCCCATCCTCACGAGCGGCGTAAATGACGCCTTGGGCAATCACCGGCGAGGCATAGTACGGAGCCGCCGCGCGTGGGAACGATTCGCTCCAGAGGGTTTTGCCGGTCGCCGGATCCAGACAGACCAACTCACCACGATGCCGCAGGAGGTAAACCCGCCCGTCGTACACCGCGGGCGAGGTGACGAATACTCCGAGATCGTCCCGCTGCCACGCCCGGTGGCTGGTGGTGACGTCGCCGCTGCCGCCCAGCTTGATGCCATACACGCTGGCTTGGCCCGGACGGTCATCGCGCCCCACCGGTACGACTGCCACGCCGTCATGGATGACCGGCGAGGCAATGGCCGGCCAATATCCGGTGCCGTTCGGATTGAAGCCGCCAGCCGACCACAGCAACTGACCATCCGTTGCGCGGTGAGCGGTCAGGTGATCGGCACCCCAGATCAACAAGGCGGGCTGGCCGGCGTGCTCAAACAACACGGGAGTGGTGTAGCCATTGTCGTTCTCCGGAGGCGTTTTGTAGTTCCGCGCGACCTGCCAGCTCATCGTGCCCGTGGCCTTGTCGAAACCGGCTACCCAGGATTCGCCCTGATGCAGACGCGTCAGGATCACCTGTCGGTCGGTGAGCATCGGGGAACTGCCCTGGTCCCAGAACAACTGCTCCGCCCCGAAGCGTTCCGTGAGATTCAACTTCCAACGCACCTGGCCATCCGGCTCCAGGGCCGCGAAATGGCCGCTTTTGAAATAGACGAACACCCCTTGGCCATCCGTCACGGGCGACGAATTGCAACTGGAGCCCAACGTCCGGTGCTTGGCCCCACTGGCCGGTCCCAAGTGGGTCTTCCACACGGTTTTTCCATCGAGATCGAAGGCCAGAACCGCATCCTGGCCTTCGTCGGGACTAGTGAGATAGATCCGGTCCTTCCAAACCACCGGACTGGACGAGCCTTTACCGGGAAGGGGGACTTTCCAAGCCGGCTGGTCGGAATCCCAACGCGAAGGGTACGTGCCGGAGGTGGTGCTGCCGTTGCCGGCGGGTCCCCGCCAGCTAGGCCACTGCGCCTCCGTGTTCGCCCAGGCGAAGCCCGTCGCGCAAATCCAGATCGTCACCGCCGGCGCCCATCGCCGGATGGGTGAAGAGATGGAGGTCAAATGCCGCTTCATCGTGGTCAGAGTAACGGACATTCGACCGGGACCAAAGGGCCAGGTCGTCAATCAGGCGGATTCCCGCGACGAGGCCGGAATCCGTAGCCCACCAACCGTCTCCTCCTCAACATTTACCCTGGTGCCCGGTAACCCTTGCCGGCACCGGCGATCATCGATAGACGAATCGTAGGTTTTTCGATCCCATCCTGTGAACATCGCTTCCAACACCACGCGCTGGTTGTCGTCCCTGCTGGTGGCGGGCGCCGCTGGTATCCACGCGGCGCCGGCCCCGCCGAGCTACGAGGACATCGATCAGCCGCCCCACGAATACCATCAACGCACGCCCCAAGACCGCTTTACCCGATTGAAGGACGATTTCGAGTCGGGACGCATCGCGTTGGACCGCAGTGATGAACTGGCTTTTCTTCGCAGTGTCCTTCGCGCGTTGGAGATTCCGGTGACCTCGCAACTGCTGGTTTTCTCCACCACCAGCTTGCAATTGAGCCTTATTTCTCCGGCGAATCCCCGCGCGCTCTATTTCAACGAAGATGTCTATCTCGGCTATGTGCCGGGGGGACGCATTGAAATCGTTTCGCTGGATCCGGAATTAGGCGGCATCTTTTATATTTTCGATATCCCGAAAGACACCCGTCCCCTGCGCATCGAACGTTCCGGGCGGTGTATGAACTGTCATGCCAATGACGACACCGGGCGGGTGCCGGGTCTGGTGGTGAAGTCCGTGGTCCCCGGCCCCACCGGCGGAAGTCTCACCGCCTATCGTACCACCGAAACCGGCCACGCCATTCCCTTCGATCAGCGCTTTGGCGGCTGGCATGTGACCGGCAACCACGGCCTCACCAATCATTGGGGCAATCTGACCGGCCGGCTGGTGGCGGGGAATCTGATCAAAACTCCGAACCTGCCGGGCGAGCGATTCGCCTGGGCCAAGTATCCGGTCGCGACCAGCGACATTCTTCCCCATCTGCTCCACGAGCATCAGGTGGGATTCGTGAATCGCGTCGTGGAAGCCGCCTACCGCACCCGCACCCACCTGCATGCCACGGACGGAGAACTTACGCCGGCCCAGGCGGCGGAATTGGACGAACAGGCGGAGATCATTACCCGCTACCTGCTGTTTGCGGACGAAGCCCCTTTACCCCCCGGTGGCGTGGCGGGAGATACCGCTTATCAGACGGATTTTTTGCGCACCCGACGCGAAGCTGAGGGTGGCCTTTCCCTTAAGGATTTCGATCTTCAGACGCGACTCTTTCGGCATCGGTGCAGCTACATGATTTACAGTCCGGTGTTCGCCGGCCTGCCGCCCGCGATGAAACAACGGGTCTATCAACGACTCGCCCGCGCGCTCGACTGGGAACGGCCACAGGCGGACTACGCATATTTGCCCCACGCGGAAAAGAAGGCCATTCGCGACCTTCTCCAGGCGACGCTTACGGATTTGCCTGCTGAATGGTGAAGGCAGTCAGGCGCAGGCGGCGCAGATGTTCGTGGTGCGCTCAGATCCCCAAGTCGCTGGCCCGGCCGCCATTGAGGAGGAACAGGACGGCCATCCGAATCGCCAGGCCGTTGGTCACCTGTTCCAAAATCACCGACTGCGTCCCGTCCGCGACATCGCTTTCGATTTCCACTCCGCGGTTGATCGGCCCGGGATGCATGATGAGGGCATCGGGCTTGATCCATTTCATCCGCGCCTGATTCAGGCCGAACAACGCGGCATATTCGCCGATGCTCGGAAAGGCGCTGGCCTGCTGCCGTTCATGCTGGATGCGCAACAGGTTGACTACGTCGGCGCCGCGCAGGGCATCCTCCAGATCCCAGGTCACCCGGATCCGCGGGTGCAGCGTTTCAAAAACCTTTGGGACCAAGGTGGAGGGTCCTCCCAGCGTGACGTGGGCGCCCAGGGTGACGAGCGCCCAGATGTTGGATCGAGCCACCCGGCTGTAGAGGATGTCACCGAGAATGGTCACCTTGAGCCCTTCGATCCGCCCTTTGCGTTCGTGGATGGTGAAGACGTCCAGCAGCCCTTGGGTCGGATGCTCATGGGCGCCATCCCCGGCGTTGACGATGTGGGCGCGGGCGAAGCGGGACAAAAAGTGGGGCGCTCCGCTGGCTCCGTGGCGCAGAATGATGAAATCGGCGTTCAGCGACTCGAGGTTGCGCAGCGTGTCTTTGAGGGTTTCTCCCTTCTTCAACGAACTCGCCTCCGCGGTGAAGTTGATGACATCCGCGCTCAGCCGGAGGGCCGCCAGTTCGAAGCTGATGCGGGTGCGCGTACTCGGCTCGATGAAGAGGTTGACCACCGTGCGTCCCCGTAAGGCCGGTACCTTCTTGATGGCGCGTTCGCCAATCGCGCGGAAGGCGCGGGCGGTTTGCAACACGGTGTTCAGCTCCTCCGCGGTGAGCGATTGAAGGTCGAGCAGATGCTGTCGGGTCCAGCTCACGGCGTGCCCTCCACCAGCCGTACCGTGTCGTCTCCCTGATCCTCGGAGAGTCGCACCTCGATTCTTTCCCCCGCGGAGGTCGGAACGTTCTTGCCGACGAAGTCCGCACGGATGGGCAACTCCCGATGCCCGCGGTCCACCAAGACGGCCAACTGGACCCGGCGGGGGCGGCCCAAGTCGTGCAGGGCATCCAGCGCGGCCCGGGTGGTGCGACCGGTAAACAGCACGTCATCGACCAACACGACCGTCCGCCCGGTCACATCGAAGGGCAGGTGAGTGGGTTGCAGGTTCGGCGCGGCCCGGCGGTCCAGGTCATCGCGGTACAACGACGCATCCAGGAGGCCCACGGACACGGGATGCCCCACGATCCGTTCGAGGTGGGTGGCCAGCCGGCGGGACAGGGCCACGCCACCCTTTTGCACCCCCACCAACGCGACTTCGGTGGAGGTCGGGTTGCGTTCCGCGATCTCGTGGGCCATGCGGGCAATCACGCGTCCGAGAGCGGTGGAATCGAGGATCAGCCCGGTCATGCGTCACAACAAGACGCCGGCTTCACGGGGAAAGCCGGCGTCGCGGGGGAGTTTTTCAAGTTGCCAAAGCGTCCGGGCAGCCTTGCGGGGCCGCGGGTCCGGAGCCAGAGGAATCATCAGTTCAAACGTGGATTATTGCTGTAGTTCAACTGACGCGACCGCCGCCAGGCGGAACGGTACCGGGTAATCCAGTCCACCAAGGCACGTTCAAAGCCAATGTCGTAGCCGGCTTTCTCGGATTCGATCCACTTGTGACGGAGGATCTCCTCTTTTTCGGCCTGAAACTCGCGATAGAGCGTGGAATGTACCAAGGGATACTGGGCATCGGGCCGTAGTTCAGCTTCGTTGCCCATGGTTCGAAGTTTCACGTGCGGGGAAAACGTAACAATCTGCGCCCAGGAGTAAACGGGTTTGTGACCCTTCGTGCCGGAGCCGTAACGAGGCGGCCTCCCGTGGTACCGCCTCCAGACCACGCACCGGGGCCTGCCCCCCTCGAACCTGCGATGAGGGCCCTCCGCGCCCAGGAGCCACGAGCGGGCGATTCTGGCCCGCCGTGAAAGAGGAGGTCCGCCAGACCGCCCACGGATTCCAGATTACCGGGCCACAGTTGCGCCGCCCAACGGTAGGCCTCTTTGCCGCGGAGCGGAGATGATTCCTGGAGGGCGAAGGACCGGTCCGGAAAAGAGAAGGGCGCTTCACCGTCACCGTTTCCACCGACCCAGCGTTCCTGACCATGACAACGCCACACGGTGAAGCGGGCTCTCGTCCAGAGTGGATCGCGCCTTGAGATTTGAGATTGGGGATTTCTTTGGAGTTTGGACGTTCGGATTTGGAGCTTCCAGGGGCTGTCCTTGGTTCAAGACTTTTGAACTTTGAGCTTTGAGCTTCGCCTCCCCGGCGCGCCCGCCCGTTTTATTGTTAGTTGTCCTCTTGGTTTCTTCTCGCCTTTTCTTCCAGTTTGGTCAGCGAGAACGCGGCGCCGCCGCGGAGGTAAAACCGCGTGATTTGGTCGCGCAGAAGACGGTAAAGCGCCGGGTCGGTCTGCGCGAGTGAGACCGGCACGTCACGTCTCGCATAGCGTACCAAGGCCGCCAGCTCAGCCCAGCGTTTTGCTTTCCAATAGACGTCCACTTGAGCCGGGTCTGCCAGCAGCATTCGGGCGGTTTGTTCCTCTTCGCGTGCGTTCATACTCAAGACCCGATCACTTCGAGATAGACGAGATTCTCAGTCGCCTGTTCGCGGGCCGGTTGGGGGAACCGGTCGATGACCTGGCGTATCGCTGTGATCGCCGGACGATGTCGCGTCAGCAGGAATCGAACGTCACTCAAGTCCTTCGGGTCGGCACGGATCAATTTCGCCGCGATCAGGTTTTCAATGGGTGGCCGATAAAGACGCAAGCGGCCGATCCGGTCGATCAATACCGGTTCGAACTCGCCCACTTGAGTGAGTCCCGGTTCGACGATCTGAAGGTAAGGCCGGCCGGGTTCAAGGTTGACCTTTGGATCGAAAAGCAGGCCCGCCGCCGTGGCCGCGCTTTCCAACTCCCGCCGATCGTAATCGCTGGCGGGCCGCCACACGTCGAGGTCGGCCGAGGTGCGGCCCTCCATGCCGCCGAACAAACAGGCGGCGGAGCCGATCAGGCAGAGCCGAACGGCCGGGCCTTCCCGGCCCAGAGCGGCGGCCAACTCACTCAACACCGTCATCCAACCTTCACCGTCCAGATGAAACCCCGATTGCACGGGGCGATGCTAGCCAGTGGGAACAAAAGAAAAAGCACCTTACCCCAAGATCGTCTCAATGAGCGCCTCGTCGCGAGCCACTCATGGGCACCACGGCGGGATGCGGTCCGGTGCCGCGCCCAGGTCAGCGTCCCCACCGGCCTCAGGTTGGCAGCGACGTTATCGAACGCAGGAGGAGCCGTGCCCGAAGCTCCAAAGGCCAAAACCCAAGCTCCAAAAAACTTCCAAGCCCAAAGCTCCCG
>CAYYSX010000219.1:6655-10308 GCA_964474315.1 uncultured Verrucomicrobiota bacterium
CCTGTCCCTTCCGTTCTTCTTGGGACTGCTCCCCCTTTCGCTTGTTCACGGCCTGCCTCAGGAGAAACTCGATCTGTCCGTTCACCGAGCGCAGCTCCTCCTGCGCCCACGACTCGATCTCCGACCAGAGCTTCGGGTCGATGCGCAGCAGAAACGGTTTGCGGGGTTCGCCGGGCATTAGCGTTTGGCCTCCGCCCGGCGCAGGCGGTGGTTCAGCTCCTCCGCCAGACGGCGGGGTTGTTCGGGGGAGACGACTACAATCCGGTCGGCGAACCGCAGCACCACGCAACGAGTCGGGTCGGTCACGAAGGCCTGAAATTTTCCCAGTCGTTGGTTCCGAAACCAGCCGTGCATGGCGAAGAGGCCGTCGTTGCCGACGGTCTTCCAGGCCCGCTCGCAGGCCCGGGGATCGACTTCCGCCGATTGAAGTCCCGCCAGCGATATCGAGTTCTCCCAAAAACTGCGCTGGACGAACAGCGTGTCTCTGGACAGCCGGAAGCCGCGCACGACAAACAGAGACGTGCCGCCAATAACGGCCGCCATGATTCCAACGACCAGACCGGCTATCGGCAGCGGGACGCCCGGGACGGCGAACAGGACGGGACCCGGCAATAGCAGTAGCAGAACGATCAGCAGCAGCGTGATGACCTTGACGCGGGCTCCCCAAGGAGCGGCGGCAAATTCCTTATTCATGGCGCGTGCGAGGTCCCAATGGTTCAAACCGGTTCAATGATACAGCGTGCCGGTGTTAATGACCGGGTTGACCTCGGATTCGCCGCACAACACCACGAGCAGGTTGCTGACCATCGAGGCTTTGCGTTCGTGATCGAACTCGATCACGTCCTTTTCCTTCAGTTCCTTGAGCGCCATCTCGACCATGCTGACGGCGCCGTGAACGATCTTGGTACGCGCGGCGATGATGGCTTCGGCCTGCTGGCGGCGCAGCATCGCCTGCGCGATCTCGGGCGCGTACGCCAGATGCGTGAGGCGCGCCTCCTCGACCAGCACACCCGAGCGCGACAGGCGTTCCTGCAGTTCCTTGGTCAAGGCCGTGCTGACCTCATCACCGCCACCGCGCAGAGTGAACTCGTCCTCCTCACCCTGGTCGTACGCATAGACCGAGGCGAGATGCCGCACCGCCGATTCGCTCTGTACCTCGACGTAGTTCTCGTAGTCGTCCACGTCGAACACGGCCTGCGCAGTGTCGGCGACTTTCCACACGACCACGGCGGCGATCTCGATTGGGTTGCCGCGTTTGTCGTTCACCTTGAGCCGCTCGCCGTTCAGGTTCCGCATGCGCAGGGAGATTCTACCTTTCCTCGAGTAGAAAGGGTTGACCCAATGGAAGCCGCTGCGGCGAATCGTGCCCCGGTAGGCGCCGAACAGAATCAGCACCCGCGCCTGGTTGGGTTGGAGCGTGAAGAAGCCCGCCCAGCCAACGATCGAGAGCAGGACCGCGACGATGCCGGTGACGAGCAGGCCGCCAAACGTCTGGTTCTGATTAGCCAGCCAGATGGCCCGGATGATCACGGCGATGCCGCCCAGTTTGAGCAGCAACACGACGACGAGCATGGCCCAGCCGGACAGGCTCGAGCCGGTACGTTCCTGGTTGGGTGTCGGAATGGAATGAGGGTCCATAAGAGGGGTCGGTTGACGGTTTGGAGTTCAATATCTTCATGATATCATATCGAAATCATTCTGGCTCGCAAGAGATTTTGATCGAATGGCTCAAACCCCGATCGGCCCGCTTTCCCAAGCGCGGTGACTCACGTCGATTCCCGCGCTTCCAACTACCAGGGGCGGTGCGTCCCTGCACGCTCGGGATGCAAGCGTTCGGCGAAGACCTCCGAAACGCGCCGCCGCTTGATCGACTTCTGAACGTCACCGAGATCTCTCCGATGATCGGGCGTGACCCGCGCCGCCAGCTTCAACTCGATTTCCAGCATCACCGGGTAATGATCCGACAACATCGCGGTCGTCTCGTCGCGTAGGATGCGGGCCGACCGAATGGCGCTGGCTAAATTGGGACTGACAAAAGCGTAGTCGATCCGCCGGTCGCTCCCCAACTCCTCCTCGCTTCGCAACGCGGTGGGGAAGGTCCCTCTGAACGGGCCGTCCGGGAAACGGACCTTTGTGATGGGATCGATATAGCCAGCGTCGAGAATCCGCTTGATGCCGCCGTAGTCGAGTTTTCCCCCGTTCAGGTTCCTCGCATCTGGGTGTTGTCCATCCAGTTTGGCGAAGAAGGGCTCGAGGTCCGGATCACGCTCATAAGAAGCCCGGTCGTCAGGCGAGAACCCGTTGAAATCGCCGATGAGCACGACGCGCGGATTGTCTTCCGGCAGGCGCGTGATTTCGTTGAGCAGGCGCCCCGCCTCCTCGATGCGTCGCCCGTAATGGCTCGGATGAAAGTGGATCACGTAAAAGTGGATCCCGGCCGTTTTGCCGTGCAACAAACCGTGATGCATCCCCTCGCGAATCCGTTCCACCTCCGTGATCGGGGTCCGTGATGTCAAGCCGGTGGGATGCCCGTCCTCCTTCAACAGCACCGAATAAGCATGCCCCCAGGTCCTGGCCTCCGCCGCCAATCGTTCCGGAGTGTAACCGTTCAATTCCTGGAGCGCCACGACGTCCGGTCGTTGTTGGGTCATCCATTCCAACCAACGCGCGTGTCGCGGCTCGGGTTTTTTGGTGAACCCGTCCCAAAGATTGTGCGAAACCACGCGCAGAGCGACGGCCGCGACACCCGACACGTCCGAGTCGCCCGCGGTTTCCGCGCTTCGTTCCGGATCGTCAGCCAGACCGGTCAGCGGCCCGGCCGCGACGGCGCTCCCGATCGACGGCCAAAGACCTGCGGCGAGACTCAGGACAATCAGTCGAACGAGAAAACGAAACGGAATCGAGATCGGTTTCATGGCGCGATGGTGAACGCCATGATTTTCACCTTCACGACACTCCGGGACAAGCCCCGAAGGAGTCGAGGTCACGAGGCTCAATTTTCCCGCTTTGCTGGGCTCGAGCGGAAAGGAGGTCAGAGCCTCCTCATGTCGGCTGCTACTTATAAAACAGGCTCTCAGGAAACCGGGCACCTCCACGGCCCCCAGGCATCCTGGGATGCCCGCTTGCCTGGGATGCCGGTGAGAGCGCAGGAACCGCACGATCCCGTGCCAGTAAATTCGTTCGGTCCGAGGTGCGTCGTGATGAAATCGCCTGACCTCCCGGACTTGTTCCCGGAGGGGGGCGAGGATTGGGGATCAGGCCTTCGCGCGGCCGACGTTCAGAGTAGGAATGCCTGCCCTGGTCGGAAGAGCGTTGGTTCGCATTCATGTCTCACGTTGCCGCCTTGGGCTGGGTTCTGGTCCTCGCTAAAAGTGAGGAGGCGCGACTCCAGCGCGCCCCCTTACGGCCGAGAAGCGCGCGGAAAAGTGGTCCGGCAGAACCCCTCAGTCGGCATACCGCGTAATATCCGACAGGGGCTTTGGAGAAGCCACACCTATTCAAGGGGTTACGGAAGGGCCGGTCGGCGGTGATATCAATATACCGACCGCCCACCGCATCCGGCCGTCGGATATCACGGCGCCGATGGCGCGAAGGGGGTGCATCTCAGTTTATTGCAGTCCTGTCAGGGACTTTTCGAGAATAGCCCAGCGTTT
>CAYYSX010000220.1:0-10250 GCA_964474315.1 uncultured Verrucomicrobiota bacterium
ACTCACTCCTCAGCGCCACCATCGGATCAACTTTGGCCGCGCGGCGGGCCGGAAGATAACCGGCCAGCGCTGCCACGGCGGTCAACAACAGCGTGGCCAGGGCCAGCGTTACCGGATCGTTCGGTGTCAACCCAAACAGCCAATTCGAGATCAACCGGGTCAGCGCCAGCGCGGTGGCCAGGCCGATACCGATCCCCAGCACGACCAGCCGCATGGACTCACCCATCACCAGCCGGCTGACGTCCCGGCGTTGGGCGCCAAGCGCCAGGCGAACACCGATTTCCTGGGTCCGGCGAGCGACCGCATAGGATATCAGGCCAAACAGGCCGATGCAGGCCAACAAGAGAGCCAACACGCCAAAGAAACCGGAAAGCGTGGCCACCAACCGCTCCTTCGCCAGAGTTTCGTCCGCCTGCGCCGCCAGGGTTTGGATCTTCACCGGAATATCTCTTCCAACGGACTGAATTGTCTGTCGCACCGCGCCCATCAAGGCGGCTGGATCTCCTGTCGTGCGCAGCGCGAAGAGGATCGAAGGCCGCGTCCAGTCCTGCTGATGCGAAAGGTAAACCATCGGCGTGTTCTCCTTCCGAAGACCATCAAACCGGGCATCTTCGACGACGCCGATGATTTCGCGCTCTTCCTCCGGCACCTGCTTGGTCAGGCTGAACCGTCTTCCCAAGGGATTCTCATTCGGAAAATAGCGCCGCGCTATGCTCTCACTGACCACCGCCACCCGTGGCGCTTGGTGGTCGTCCTGCGGGCTGAAGTCGCGCCCGGCCACCAGGGGCATGCCCAGGGTCTCAAAATACCTCGGCGCGACGACGCAGACGTTGATCTCTTGATGATCGGCGCGGGGTTCTGCACCGGACACGAAGAGGTGCGTCGCATCCATGCCGCCACGGAGGGGAGCGGCCGTCGAGAGGCTGGCCGAACGAACGCCGGGCAGGGCATTCATCCTTTCCAGCAGCTCTTGATGGAGAACCGGGAGCTTGGGTCCCTGGTAGGTGGTGCCGTAGCAGTCGATCCAGAACAACAAGACCTGATCCCCGTTGTGGAAGCCGGTCTCGACTTGCCGCAGCTTCTGCAAGCTGCGCACAAACAACCCGGCGCCGATCAGCAACAGGAGGGAGAGCGCGATTTGGGAGACAATGAGCGTTTTGCCGAATCCCAGACGCGCGGGACCGCCGCTGGCCTGACGCGCCTTGTCTTTCAAGGCGGCATTCAACTGGACTCGCGCCGCCCGCCAGGCTGGCACCAGGCCGAACAGGATTCCCGTCAGCAACGAAACGGCTGCGGTGAAACCAAGAATGCGCACGTCAGGGCTGAACCGCAGCGTGAGCGGAGCGCCCCCCGGGGGAATGAAGCCGAACAGGATCTGGGCGCCCCCGTAAGCGAACAGAAGGCCGACGATCCCGCCAAGCAGAGCCAGCAGCACGCTCTCGGTGAGCAGTTGGCGAACGAGCCGCATCCGGCTGGCGCCGATCGCCAGCCGGATGGAAATCTCCCGTTGTCTGGCGGTCGCGCGTGCCAGGAGCAGGTTGGCCACATTGGCGCAGGCAATCAGCAGCACGCTGCCGACGATCACCATCAGCACCCGGAGCGGTGACGAGAAGTGTCGGCGCAACTCGGCCAAGCCGCGCTGCGCGGACATCAACTCGCCGCGAGTAAAGAAATCCTTTCGCGCCTCCGGATTCATGGCGATGTCGTCCAGGAATTGTTGCTGAAGAAGGTCCAACTCCGTCCGCGCCTGCTCCGGCGTGACGTCGGGCTTCAAGCGGGCCAGGATCGGAAGATTCCACCAGAACTTGCGCTCACTCAGTTTCGCCCCGCTACCGACCAAAGAATGCATGGCCATGGGGACTGAAATCTCAACCGAGCGTCCGGCCTGCAGTCCAAAAAACTCGGGTGGTGTGACTCCGATGATCGTGAACGGAGTGAGATTGATCGTGATGGTCTTGCCCACCACGGCAGGGTCCTTTCCGAAGCGACGCTGCCAATAACCATGGCTGATCACGGCCACCGGGTGCCCTTGCGGAACGTTGTCATCATCGGCGGAGAAGAGGCGACCCAGCAGCGGGTTCACACCCAGCACGTTGAAATAATTGCCCGTCACCGCCTGTCCCGCGGCGATTTCAGTCTCCCCATCAAGGATCACCTTCCATCGGTTTGGATTGAAGGCCAGCACTCCCGCGAACGACTGATTCTGATCGCGCACATACTCGTAGAAGGGAAAATTGTTGACCTCCGTCACCCCGCGCTCACCGGCGTGCGCGAGGAGGTAGAGTTGTTCCGGACTTCTGACCGGCAACGACTTCAACAGCGCGACATCGACGGCACTGAAGATCGCCGTGTTGGCCCCGATGCCGAGCGCGAGGGTGAGCACGGCCACAGCGGTGAAGCCGGGGTTCTTGCGCAATTGCCGCGCGCCATAGCGAATGTCCTGCCAGAGCGTCTCCAGCCAAGGCAGGCCACGTTGATCGCGACACGTTTCTTTGATCGATTCGACCCGACCGAACTGTCGCAAAGCGGCATACCGCGCCTCTTCCGGCTCCATGCCAGCCTCCATATTCTCCTGCGTCTGCATCTCGATGTGCGAACGCATTTCGTCGTTCATTTGCGCGTCGAGCGTTTCCTTCTGAAACAGCGCGCGGAATCGAAGCTGAACTTTGTGAAGCCAGTTCATGGCCAAAAGGATTTAGGTTGTTTTGAGGACCGTATTGATGGCCGCCGAAAGTCGCTCCCAATGGGATCGTTCTTCGATCAGTTGCTTCCGTCCCGCCGGAGTGAGCTGGTAGAATTTGGCCTTCCGATTGTTGTCCGAAACACCCCATTCCGAGGCGATCCAGCCTTGGTCTTCGAGACGATACAACGCCGGATACAAGGAGCCCTGCTCGACTTGAAGGACGTCTTTGGACATCTGCCGGATCAGCACCGAAATGCCGAACCCGTGCATCGAGCCCAGTTGAAGGGCCTTCAGAATGAGCAGGTCCAGCGTGCCTTGCAGCAGGTCGGTTTTTTCTTTTGGCATGAGATTCTCCTAGAGGTTCGACAGGGCAAAGCTTTGGCCTTCCCCTGTAGATTGTCAAGGAGGCGGTTGCCGGAAAATCGGCGCGCCTTGACACGGCCCCCGTTCGGCGGGGTTTCCGGTGATGGGTAGGCCGGGCCTCGATGAGGGAGCGCCCAGGTTTCGTAGGCCTTCTGGGCTCCACGATTGGCTCGGTACGCAACTCGCGGCCATGCTGGGGCTGCCGGACGCGTTCGCCTCGCATTTTGCCTCGGCGGCCTTGCTCCAGGTGCTTCAAACCCATCGCCATGGTTCAATCCATACAAATTATCCAAGACGGGTGGAGCGGGACTTCGGCCGAGCTTTAGCGCACTCGGCCCCACGGTGAATTGGCTCAGCAGGAGCCTCGCACCACCGAAACTGAGCAGTTACCTTCGTTCCTGATTTTCTTGTCTGCGCCTCGTGCGTGTGACATGAACATAGCGGTTCGCACTCGATGGCTTCGCGCAGTCGGGTTGACGCGCGCCACCAGACGACACCGATGCTCGCACTGCTGAAAGACAAACTCTTCGAGGCGCTCCGGGCGGTGGCACCGCTCATCGCGGTGGTCTGCGTGCTCCAGTTCACAGTCGTCGGCGCCTCCACCGCCGTGTTCCTGCAATTCCTCGCCGGGTCGGCGCTCGTCACACTCGGGTTGCTCCTGCTCTTCGCGGGGATTGATCTCGGTCTCCTGCCCATGGGCCGATTCATCGGTGCCGCTTTATCGCAGAAAAAATCGCTGCCGCTGATGCTGGCGGTGGCCTTCGCGATGGGGTTTGCCACCACAACCGCCGAACCCGACGTCCTCATCCTCGTAGGCCAGGCGGAGGTGGCGGCGCAAGGCACCGTGTCCGCTCAGCCCCTGGTCTATATCATCGCCGCCGGGGTCGGTTTGTTCGTCGCCGTCGCTATGCTGCGCGTGGTCTGGGGCTTCTCGATGGCCTGGCAACTCACCATCGTTTATTCGCTGATGATCGTGCTGTCGCTCCTCGCGCCCTCGGCGCTCGCGCCCCTCGCCTACGACGCCGGTAGCGTGACGACTGGCGTGCTCACCGGCCCGGTCGTACTGGCGCTCGCTCTGGGTGTCAGCTCGGTGCTGAGCGGACGCACCACCGTCGCGGACGGCTTCGGCCTGCTCGGCATGGCTTCGGTGGGGCCGATCATCGTCCTGTTGCTGCTCGGACTCTTACGATGATCGATTCACCGATCCTGACCGACCTCGCTCGCACCGCTGTCAGCGTCGTGCTGGCCGTCCTGCCGATCGCCGCGGTGTTCGCTGTGTTTCAAGTGTGGTTGCTCAAACTACCGCGTCCGGAAGTGGCCCGCATCGTAGCCGGGACTGCGCTGGCGTCGATCGGCCTCTTCCTGTTCCTGCTCGGCGTGAGCATCGGATTTATGCCTTTCGGGCGGGCGATCGGCGAGGCCGTCGGCTCGCTGTCACAGAAGTGGTTGGTCGTGCTGTCCGGCCTGATCCTCGGTTTCGTCACCACTTGGGGAGAGCCCGCGGTGCGCATTCTGGCCGATCAGGTGGAGGAAGCGTCTGGCGGATCGATCCGGCAGCGGCTCGTGATGATTGCGATCTGCACCGGCGTTGCGGTGGCGGTGGGTCTCGGCTTGTTCAGAATCAGCTACCGCATCCCGCTGCTCTGGTTGCTCGTCCCCGGATATGCCATCGTCATCGCGGCCATCTGGTTGAGCGAACGGGAATTTGTGTCCATCGCGGTGGATGCAGGTGGAGTGGCGACCGGTCCATTGGCCAATACTTTCCTGCTGGCGCTCGCGCTTGGCGCCTCATCGGTCGTGGCCGATCAGGATCCCCTCGTACATGGGCTCGGACTGGTGGCCCTCATCGCACTCGCCCCGATCATCTCGGTAATGATGCTGGGACTGCTGGTGCGTTGGAAAATGCGTCCCAAGAAATTATGAACATGAACATTTCACTCATCGTAAGCATCGTCCAGAAGGGATGGGGCAGCACTGTGCTGCAGGCGTCGGTGAAGGCCGGGGCGCGCGGCGGAACCGTGTTCTACGGTCGCGGTGCCGGCATCCACGAACAGGAAAAGATCTTCGGGATGTCGATCGAACCGGAGAAGGAAATCGTGCTGACCCTGGTTTATGCGGACCAGATCGACACGATTCTCCCCAAGATCGTCGAGGCCGCGGAGTTGAGCGAAGTGGGCCGAGGCATCGCGTTCGTGGTCCCCGTGGACCAGGTCGTCGGCGTCGCGCACTTCATGAAGCAGGAGCGGGACTAACTATAAAATGTCAGCCCTTGATTCTTGACTGCGTCTAGTGGCGACCATGGCTTCGGCCAAAAATCAAGACCGGACGTCCCGAATTGCCTCCATCAATTTCTCCGGCTCATCGGTACCGATGGGGAATTCCCTCCCGTTGGCGCGCGTCCGTTCCATTGCATCCAGGTCGGACACGTTCCAGAGCCGGCTGGGCGGAGTGAGGCGGAGGCCCCACCATATCACCAGCGGTTTCGCACGGCTTCGACTCGTCCCACGTCACTCAACCTGCGGTACAGCAGGCCAAGAGGCCTGCGCTACAGGGGGGCAGCCTTCACTCCACGGTCAGCCGGAAGAATTGGTGAACTTGATCTTTAGGCAGGTAGATCGAGACCCAATTGCCCGCACCAACGAGGGGACCGGTTAGAAATTCGGCGGTGTCGGCGACCGCGAACGGGGTGTCGATCCAAAGCGCGTCATCCAGGGCTGCCTTGTGCTGGGCGGTGTACGTTTTGCCTTCCACCCCGAAGAAGGTGACTTCGATCCGTCCGTTCGGGGTCACAGCCATCCGTTCGGCAAAGAAATAGTCGTAGTCCAGGAAGGCGAAGGTGCCGGCCCGGTACTCGTCGCCGTTGCTTTGCCCATCCCCATCGTAGTCGTCGTCGGGATTAACCTGGTCGAGGCGAAGGAGGTCGCCGTTCGACCAGTGGATCAACTCCCACTCCCATTGATCGGGCAGCCGGTCGTCGTCGGAGTCCTCGCCCGCGGTGACCTGGATCGCGACCATCTCGCCGGGCTGGCCGACCGGCGGCAACGTTTTCTGTTCCATGATGGTCTTTTGCCCGTAGGCGTCGCGCACCAGGATCGATATCCGGTCTCCGGTGCGAACCGCCCTGGAGGCGTAGTTGGCGGCGCTCCGGCCGTCGTCCAGGTGAGCGTACAAGACGAAGTTCACGCCGGGGGCCGGGTACCCCTGGATGCTGTGACGGGCGACGATGGTGTTGCCGCGCAGGAGAAGAACCTCAGCCTGCTGGCGGTAGGGGAGGCCGAATCCGTCCCTGGCCTGGCCATAGTAGATGAACATCGGCTGGGGCAGTCCCGCGAGGGTGGTGGAACTCAAGAGCAGAAGCGCGGAGGTCAGGACGGCGGCGGTCCGCAGGGGGAATGGATGCGACGGGGATGGATTCATGGTCTGGAGGCGCGCCAGCTTCAGTCGCCACTGATGGAGTAAGTCTGGAAGAAGATCTTGATGTCTTTGACGCCGTTGCCGTCGCGGCCATTGGCGGTGCTGGCGCCATAGATGAAGCGTTCGAGGCCTTCGTCCGGATCGTTCAACAGAGTCCGGCCCGGGATGATCAGCATCCACTTCGTGTTCCACACCGAGCGGCCGACGAGCCGGCTGGCAGTCACGGTCTCCGATGAGTCGAAGTTCCCGCGGTCGTGATACGCCCGGAACGAAGCGAACTGACGCATCTGGCCAAACGGCTCCTGGAGTGAGTTGACCACCGGGCTCCAGTCGGGATGGTCGAAGTCGGCACCGCCGATGTCGTAGGGGAGCGGGATGGCCTGATCGAAGACCGTGTAGGTGCGGGTTTGGGTGGCGCCACCGGCAGGGGAACGCAGGACATCGTCGCCGGTGGGTATCAGATAAACCCGGGGTTCGTTCGCCAATCCGCCGGCGGTCGAGTTGGTATTGTCGTAACCAGTGAACCAGACCCCCACGGAACGGATCTTGGTGGCGGCGTGACTGGCATCATAAGCATTGTCGCCACCGGCCAGATCGAGGCCGAAGAAGTTCTTCCCGGCCATCACGTAGCTGGGAAACGAGATGACGAGGCCCGGTTCCGCATTCGTCGAGTCCGCAAACGGCCGGCAATAGCGACGGAACTCGGGCAATTGGTTGAGATCCTCCACCAGGTGGTTTTCGAGAACCTGGGCCCAGGTGGCGTCTCCGCTGGCATCGGGCGCGGTCCGGAACAATTCCGTGCGCAGGGAGAACCGGCTGGTCTCGGTATCCGGGTTGTTGAAACCGAGCCTACCCTTGACCACGTTCCAGTCGGCTTTCATCCGGGCGAGGATGTCGGCCAGGCCGGGATCACCCCCGCTGGTGCTTCCGACCAGCGGCGTGCCGAGCCAGGAGGAAAACCGGCCCGGCAACCGCGCCCGGACGACGTCTTCGAGGAACCGGCTGCCGGGTGTGAGTTGCGAGTCGGAAGAGAGCAGGCCGGTTTCGTAGTCATAAGCTTGGGCGGCCAGATAGACGTAACGGGCGGCCAGATCGAAGGTGGACTGGTAACGGCGTAGGGCGTCGTTACGATAGATGCGGAAACCGAGGTCGGCGTAGCGGGCGGTCTGAATACGCTGAGCGGCGCGGGAACGGACCTGACCGCGCTCGAAGAAGAGGCGTTGCCCTTCGGCCAGGAGTTTCAGGATTTGTTGGTGGGAGCTCCGGAATCGTTCGATCTCCTGTTGGAGTTCCGCGAGTTTCACATACTGATTCTGGAGGTGGATCTGCAATTCCTCCGTCGGCCAACGGAGCTGATCGTAGAATTCGAGGGACTTCAGGAGTTGTTCCAGGTCGGCTTCGCGAACGACGTTGGCCACCTCGATGCCGTAGGAGGTGGATTCATAGGCCAGGGCGCTTAACGCTTCGATCCATCCATTGAGCAGAAGAATACCCAATTCCACAGTGGTAATCGGAGCAGTGTCAATGGCCGTGAGAGGAAACGGGCCGAGAATCCCCTCGATTTCCTTGGGAAATTTGGAATTCGCCACCACCATCCGCTCGGCGTTGATTCGTATCGATTGATAGATATCCTCGGCGGCCACTTTGAGCCCTTTGAGAATCTGTTCACTTTCCGCTTTGAACACCGAGTCTTCGATGGACTGTGCCCAGGAACCCCCATCGTTCCGGCTGGATGGGCCAGCGATCTTATGATAGTCGGAAAGAATGTGACTGACCTCATCCTCTAACTGATCCATGGTCTGATCGTATTCGACCTTCGCCTGGCGCACTCCATACCAGGCCTGGATGCCGGTGGAGATCGCCTGCTGCAACTCGCCGTGCGCCCGGCGCGATCCCGTCCAACCGGCCGGCTTCACTTTCAACCAGTCGTCATTGACCGTCACTTCGATGGTGGCCACGGTCTGGCCGGTGCGGGTCCCGCTCAAATCCTCATAGTCCCGGTAGTCTCGGCTTTCGAAGCTGTTGTTGGCGACAAAGCTTAGGCCATACACGTACACCACGATCGTCTGAGTGTTGGTGGGCACGTTGGCCACCAGGTTTTCCAAGTCCACGATCTGCCAGTTGATCAGGTCCGGCCCATCGTAACCCTGCGGATAGGTGCCGGTCGGCCCGATGTCATCCGAGTACGGGTAGCCGAAGATCTCGATCAAGCGGTGGTGGTAATCGGTTTCGTTGGCGGAGAGCGCTTCCGATAGGTCGAAGACCGAGTCGAACTGTTGCCGCAGTTGGTCGGTGGCGTCACGGGCATTGTCGTAGGCCAGAACGGCGTTGAGCACCGCCCGCTCCGCGCGCTCATAGATTTGTTCGAAATGAGTCTGGCCGGCATCGATGGCCGCCGGATCCACGTCAAACGGCACCGCGTGGCGGGCGAGTCCGAGCGGATTCAATCCGCCGTTGGCGCTGTCCACCTGGGACTGGATGGCGTTATATTGAGCGGCGATCTCGAACAGCTCGGGCGTGGAATCGCGATCGATCTTCTCGATGCCTTCGGGCGCCCGGGATTCGGCATCGGGGTTGACCTGGGTGAGGTTGGTCAGCGTGGTCACCAGGAGGGAATTCGCGGTGGCCCAATCGTAGAGCGCGGCCTGGCCGGCCCGGCTGGCCCACCCGGCGATTCCCCAGGCCCGATTGGTGTCGCTGTCGTGGTAGCCCGGCCAGCGTCCGTCGAGTTCCTCGGAATAAAACTGCCGGAAAGTCTGCTGCACGATTTGGGCGCCGGTGCGGGCGCGGGCGGCCGCGGTTTCGGCGAACTTCTGTTCGTCCAGAAAGTCGGTGGTGACGGTGGCATTGCCGAGCAGTGTGGCGCCGGGTTCGGTGTTCCAGTGGAAGAGTTCGTAAGAGAGGAGGTCATAGTAGTGATCGATGGCGCTAAGATAGTGGCCCCAGGCATCGCCGTGGCCCTGCGGATAGAGCGTTTTGGCATCGCCGGCGGTGATCACGCCGTCGGTGCGGTCGGGATTACCCCGGATATTATAGGCATAGGCGTAGGCCGCTTCGCCGCCGTTGATACCCTGGGTGAAGTTCCAGATGAGGCGATTGTAAACCGGCGAGGTGGTCACCGAGGGAAGCAGGGTGTCATCCCGGCCGCGCAGCAGGGCGAGTTCCTCCTGCAGGGCGTTGGGCAACTGGTTCATGAACGCGAAGAGGGAGGTTCCGTTGGCGCCGAGATAATTCCCCAGGTCAGAGAGAGGCTTGGGATAACCGGCGGTCGGATCCTGCGCATCGGCGAAGGCTTCGTTTCCCAGCAGGGCATAGAGGTCGTTCAACCGGCTCGCGGCAAAGAGCAGCGTCTGGTTGATGTCGTCATCGGCCACGCCGGCTAGCAGGCTGAATTCCTTGGCCCGGTTGAAGATCGTCTCGTAGGTGGCGATCAGCCCCGCCTCGCTGGCTGCCTCCAGGTTCAGCGCAATGTCGCCTTCATACGGACCGCCCGCCTCGCTGATCATCGTGGACCGGGTGTCCACGGTGTTTTCGAGCTGGTCCGGGAAGATCTGCAGGAAGGGATTGACGCCCGTCATGGCCCGCACCACCCAGCCGGGGGCCAGGTTGTAAGTCCACTCACTCCACGCGTCCCCGCTGGGACCATTGGTGTTCACGGGACGGTACTGCACGGCGAAGAAGTGATCGGCCAGTGTGAAGGGACTGGCGCCGGCAATGGTAACCTCATTGGTTCCCTGAACGGGGTCGGGTCCATAGGGGTTCCACTGTTCAAAGCCAATGTCCGGCGGCA
>CAYYSX010000221.1:0-10223 GCA_964474315.1 uncultured Verrucomicrobiota bacterium
TCTATTTTGAGCCACTGACCTCGTTTGATTACCAGGCCGATGTGTCCCGCTGGGCGGGTCAGGAAGTCACACTCTCTTTCGAATTTCCCGCCGGCACTTCGGGTTACCTGAAAGACCTGCGTTTCACCGTGCCCGAACCGGCCACCTGGGCGCTGCTGGGATTGGGCGCCGCCAGTCTGGCCGCGCTGAGCCAGCGGCACCGCGGCCGGAGATAGTCGTCGCCCGCGGCCGGCAGGATGCGCCCTTTCTCCTGGTCCCAGCCTCGGGTGGTCTGCTTCATCCCTACCAATGAGCCTCGTGCCCTCGCGGTAAGGTGGGATCGCGAAGGCCTTGGAACGCCGGACCAAGGAAAAGAGGGTACGTCCTTCCGTCCGCGGGCCGGCCGGGAGGCAGACGGCCGATTCCGATGCTCGCCAAGAGCCGGTCCGGTTGCTAACGTTCCTTCCTGATATGCAACCGACGCACGACCTGCGGGTCGTCCGCACCCGCCGGCTTCTCGCTCCCCGCGACTTGAAGGTTGAGCTGCCCATGACGGCAGGCAGCAATGCCACCGTGATCAACGGCCGGGCCACCGTGCAACGGATTCTTCGCCGGCAAGATTCCCGGCTCTTGGTGGTGTTGGGCCCTTGCTCCATTCACGATCCAGAGAGCGCCCTCGAATATGCCCAACGGCTGGCCGCGCTGGCCCCGGACGTCCAGGATCAATTGTTCCTCGTGATGCGGGTCTATTTCGAAAAGCCGCGCACCACCATCGGCTGGAAGGGATTGATCAACGATCCGCGTCTCGATGGGTCCTACGACATGATCGAAGGCCTGCGAGTGGCGCGTCGTCTCTTGTTGGACATCAACAACCTCGGTATTCCCGCCGCCACGGAGTTTCTGGACCCGATCGTGCCGCAGTACACCGCCGACCTGGTGACGTGGGCGGCCATCGGCGCGCGGACCACGGAAAGCCAGACCCATCGCGAAATGGCCAGCGGCCTGTCGATGCCGGTCGGGTTCAAGAATGGAACGGACGGCTCGCTCCAGGTTGCCATCGATGCGATGTTGAGCGCCCGGCATCCCCACCATTTTCTGGGTATCGACGACACGGGTGCGGTGGCGGTGGTGCAGACGGTGGGGAATCCGGAAGGACATGTCGTGCTGCGCGGAGGGCGCGCGCGGACCAATTTTGACGCGGCGAGTATTGCGGACGCGGCGGCTCAGTTGCGCCAGGCGGGCCTGCCCGACGGTTTGCTGGTGGATTGTTCCCACGCCAATTCGAGTAAACAGCATGCCAAGCAGGAGGCGGTCTGGCTCAACCTGGTGTCGCAACGGATCGAAGGTTGCGAACCATTGATCGGCGTGATGATGGAAAGTCACCTGTTCGAGGGTAATCAGCCCATTCCCAAGAACCGGTCCGAGCTGCGCTATGGCGTGTCGCTAACCGATGCCTGCCTGGGCTGGGAAGTGACGGAGCGGATGCTCCGGCACGGTGCCGAGCGGATGCGGGCGGCTCGGGTCCAACTGGCGGCCGTCTGAGCCATCCTATGAGGCACGAGACGGAATCCATTCTGATTGCCGTCGGACTGGCGGTCGTAGCGCTGTGCAGCTTGGTCGTGGTCTGGAAGGTGACCAAGTCGCTGGTGAGGCTGTTGTTCTGGTTGGCGGCGCTGATCGTGCTGGCCGCCGGGGCGTGGTGGCTGCTGGAGCGCTACGGCATTGTTCCGCCCCTACCGCTGCCGGGATGAAAATAGGCTCCGCAATCATGGTTTTCTGACGTGCGAGCCGGGTCGCTGGTCGCTTTCACCGGCCTACGACATCAACCCGGTGCCGGCCTATGATTGTTATCAGTGCCGCCTCTTGCCCGATGAAGCGAGCGCGGTCAGCGGTGGGGCTGGCCGAAAGCCGGCTTCGAAAACTTTCTTCGCCTTCGAAAGTCACTGGTCTTCGGATGGTAGCGCGTACGGGAATCGAACCCGTCTTTCAGCCTTGAGAGGGCCGTGTCCTAGCCGATAGACGAACGCGCCATGGACCCGTTGGGAGTAAAGAGGTGGGGCCCCAGTGTCAAATCGGAAAGCAGGCCGCGCAATCCTTGGGGGCCTCTCAGTTCTTGATCTGAACTTCGTCCTTCTTCGGCGCGTCCACCGCGACCGGCTTGGCATCCGCGCCGACGGCAAACAGATGGGTCTGGCCCATCACGTACATGGTGCCATTGGCCACGATGGGAGTTCCATAAATGGGAGCGCCCACGTTCGTCTCGCTGAGCACCACCGGCTTGTCCCCCCGCTTGGCTGCCAGGACCACAAAGTCACCGTCTTCATCGCCCACATACACCTTTCCATCGGCAACGAACGTGGACCCCCACATGTGGGCCTTCATGTCGTACACCCATTCCACCTTGCCAGTCTTGGCATCCAGACAGTGGACGAAGCCGGAAAAGTCGCCGACGAAGAGCAACCCGGTGGCTGGATCGATACTCACCGTCGAAATGGAGCGCTTGATGCCCTTGTAGTCCCAGACAATACCGGTCTGGGTGATGTCGCCGGTCTTGCCGCTCGGATCGATGCAGACGAGGCGACCTACCCCCTCACCGTGTTCCGGATCCTGGCCAATCGCGACATAGACCTTCCCGTCGTAGAACACCGGAGTGGAATTGATCTCGCTGGGGCCGTCCGCAGCGGGATACTTGATGGGCCGTCCGTCGGCCTTCGTCTTGTACTCGGGTGGCACGCAGTCGGCCCACCAGACCGTCTTAATGTAGTCGAGCTCGGGATCTTCAACGAGCTCAGGTTGGTTAGGAAACACCTTGGTCATGGGTTTCCCACTTCCCTTTTCCGGGGCGGGTGAGAGGGCGTAAAGCACACCGTCACCGCCGCCGAAAAACACCTGCCATTTGCCATCCACCTGGCCGGCCGAGGGCGACGTCCATTGGCCGTGATAGATCCGGTGTCCAATGGAGGCGTTGTCTTCCCCGAGAAGTTCCCCGGTTTCGGGATCGAGCGCGATAAAGCTAGGGGAGTTGGGGGAGGGAATGTTGACATGCGTCCAGTCCTGGCCGTTGGAGGTACAAACGAAGAGCTTTCCATCGACCATGATCACCGAGGAATTCGAGGCGTTGTGAGGGAACACACCGAGTTCCTCCATCATGTCGTAACGCCAGATGATGTCCGCATCTTGGGGTCCGGGCTCGATGGGAGACTTGCCCGTATCCAGAACGACGTATTTAGCTTCATCCTTATAGGGTCCGTCGTTTCCATTAGCCATCCCTTCGGTGTCAAGGCAGAGGACTTCACAGCGGCTGGTAACCACCCACAGGCGATTGCTCACCACCAGCGGAGCGGCCAGCAGCCCCAGGTTTTCCCAGTCATTGACTTTACCCGACTTGAGTTTGGGTACCACGAGCTGCCAGAGGAATTCGCCGGTCTTCTCGTCCAACGCGTAGAGGACACTGCGGTCGCCCTGATGGCGCTGGTCGCGCGGGGATTCGTTGTTGGTGCCGACGAAGAGTTTGCCGCCCGCGACCACCGGATTGGCATAACTTTGCGAACCGAGCTTGGCGACCCACTTCACGTTCTTGGTGGTGGCCAGGTCGATGTCCTCGGTGCCCGGTTTGGTCTTGCCCGGATCAAAACTGTCGGGAAGGCCGGTGGCCGGTGAGTACATGTTGCGTCCGGGATCGTTGCCACCCCACTGGGGCCAATCGTCCGCGCGGCTGACCCAACCGGCGGCCACCACCATCATCGCGTACTTCAGCCAATCGTTCCTCATAATCATGACCTTAATCTTCCTCTCAATCCTTCGTCTTCAACGGAAATTCCTTCAGTTCGCGGTGACGGAAATATTGTCGATCGCGACGCGTTGTTCCTGCGGCGCAAAGCCGAACAATCCCGGCGATCCCGTCTGGTGCGCCTTCCGATGAGGCACCTCGATGGTCCACTGGTCGGGTTCTGCCTCGTCGCGGGGCCACGCCTTGCCGCGTACGATCCCGGAACCGTCGGGGGCCAGATCCACCCGGGCCTTCAGCCGGTACCAGGTGTTGGGCGCCCAGCGGAACGGTTTGGCCACCTTGATGCGTTCCTGGTTGGAGTTCACCTCGATCTCCTGGGAGTTGCCCTTGAGGATCACCGCATACCGCTGGTTGATCAGCCCGACTTCCGACATTTTGCGCCGGTTTCCTTCGGACAACACGTCGGCCTCGATGGTGTAATTACTCATGTCGGGAAACCCGAAGAAGATCTGGCCACGTTGGAAGAGCTTGTTCTCGATGGTCTTGACCAACGCCTGGTTGGTCCCTCCCTCCAGATCCTTGGCGCGCACTTCGAACCGGAACCGGGCGGAGTTCCAGGGCAACGGCGGATAGGCAAACAGGGTCTCCGGCTCCACCGTATTCGTCGTCGTGTTGGTCAGCGCGAAGCTTTGGAAGTCCTGTTGCAACGGGATCCCGGGCAACACGCGCCCCTTGATGAATCCCACGAGTTCCTGGCCGTCGGCGCTGACCAGGCGGGCTTTGAACTGGCCGGCACTGCCGACCGGAATCTGCTCGGCGACTAACTGGCCGTCGGAATTGAAGGCCGCGGCCATGGTCGCTCTGACCAGGGCGGTGGGGGGAATGTAGGACTCCCACTTCACCGACTTCGGATCCAGGTTCTCGGCCACGGTGAAGCCCTTGGCGTCCAGGGAACGGATTCGAAAGGACTGGGTTTGCCCGGGATGCAGCAACACTTCGTAGGGAATGATCTGGAGCTGAGTGGCGGGTCCAGCCTGCGGGAAGGGCGCGGGTGGTGGGGTGGCGGCGAGTCCCGGGTTCTTCCCGGCGGTTCCCCAGGCGTAGAGTTGCTTGTCGGTCTGGAGGTAGATCTTCCCGTTGTAGCCGATGGGGGATCCATAGGCCCGACCCTTGAGGATGGTGTGGCTCACCACTTCGGCGCCATCCGGGCCAGGCTTGAACACCCAGAGGTCGCCATCGCCTCCCGCCTCGAGGTCGGCCTGCTGGGCCGTCTCGGTGCCTTCGGAGGCGATGTACATCGCGACGTACAAGTATCCGTCGGCGTAAAACGGAGTGCTCTGGCGTTGTTCGATGGCGAGCTTCTTCTTCCAGAGAATCTTTCCGTCCCGCGCATTCACCGCGGCGAGGTCCCCCACCCCGGTCACCACATAAACCGTGTCTCCCACTAGCACCGGCGAACTCGCAAGAGAACCGAGCCCATTGCGCCAGAGCTCGAGCTGCGGCGCCTCGAACACCACCGGCGAAACTGAATTGGTGGGCTTCACTTCATCCGGATTGGGAATGCGGAAGGCCGCCATGCGCCCGATTTCGGATGAATCCAGATTCTCGGACTCGTGGATGGCCACCAGCGAATCACCAAAGCGAACGACGGCCGCATTGATGCCGCCCTTGGCTCCGGCCTTGGCAAACGCGAACCGCCAGAAGGGTTCACCGGTCCGGGCATTGATGGCCAGGATCGTACTGTCGCCCCCGGCGCTATAAAGGACCCGCTTGCCATCCCAATAATCGAGATACGGGTTGGAAAACGTATTGTCCTGCGGCCGGCCTCCCGGGGCACTCGACCACACCAGTTCACCGGTCTTTTTATCGAAGGCGTAGAAGCGGTCACCCGCCGCCCCATGAGCGCCCCAGGCACTGGTGATGCCACGGGTAATGACCAAGTCCCCATCTACCCTCGGCGAGGCCGTGCGGGAATTCGGGAACGTCAGCCGGCCAAACTCCTCCATCATCGAGTGCTTCCACAGCAGCTTTCCGTCCACGGTGAAAGCCATCAGAAGTCCCTGAGTGTGCTGGACATACACGTTGCCCGTCTCAGGATCGATCGTGGGCGACGAGGTGGAATAGCGATTATAGATGTTGTCGGAAAGGAAGTCGTTTTCCGCATGCCGCCACAATTCCTTCCCGGTCTCCGCATCGAAGCAGACCACCATTTCCTGGAGGTCTGGTCCCTCTCCCAAGAAGCCATTGATGTACAGCTTCCCGTCGCCAATCACCGACGTGCTTTGCCCCGGGAGCGGTGCCGTCCAGAGGGGTTGGCTGGCATCCAGTCGGGTGGGAAGTCCCTTTTCCAGGGACACTGATGTTTGGAAGGGTCCCCGCCAGGTAAGCCAACCGGTTACTTCCGCTGGGGCAGAAGCGACCGACAGCACGAGGAGCCAAGCGGCAGTGAACAACCGGTTCATGAGAGGAAAGCGATGCAACGTACTCGTTGAACATGAAACCCGACTGAAAACCTGGCAACCGAAATGATACGGGTGCGTACTATCGCACATACGGATCTGGCTCCGAAGCTTGGCAGCGCAGCCCATTCACCGGTACTTAGCTCCGGCACCGTCCGTTTCATGTCACCCCAGACCATCCCGCTCGATTCGCCGACCCGTCGGCGTCTGCCTCCCTTGCTGAGGCGTTCGTGGTATGGCCTCAACCAAGCCTTCCGACGCCGCATCGCGCACACCAGCGTGACCCCGGACCAGTTCACCGTCATGCGGTCCCTCCGGGAAGGCGATCCGCAGGGCATGACGCAGCGGGATCTCACCCAGGCCATGTCCAGTGATCCCAACACGGTCGCGTCCCTGCTCGAGCGCATGGAGGCGGCCGGCTGGGTCGAGCGTCGGCGCCATGAAACCGACGGCCGCGCGTATCGGATTCGGCTCCTGCCTCTTGGCGAGGCGAAATACGAACTGGTCCGGGAACTGGCGGTCGAGTTGCAAGCGGAAGTGCTGTCGGTCCTTCCGGAAGCCGAACGCGAACGATTTCTGGAACAACTCGATCTGGTCTCGGTGGCCTGCCGGAATGCCGCCAATTTGAGTGCCGGCCGTTGATGCCAACCGGACCGACTTACCGTGGAAGCGCCCCCCATCATCTCTTCGACCGATCCGGGCGTCCGACCCGTGGCCTGCTGGCGCAATGCCCTCGCCTTGCTGCTCTTACTCGCCCTTCCACCGGTCATGGGCCTGGCCGGATTGTCTCGTTCGGGATCGTTACCGGCGGAGGCCATGCTCCCGGGCAACGTCCCCGACCTGCTGTTGGTTAGTATCCAAAACTTGGGAATCTTCCTGGTCCTGGCGGCGCTGATTGCCTGGCTCGGCAGGTTTAACTGGCAAAGTGTCTTCGCCCGAGCCCGGTGCGGTTGGAAGGCCTGGGCGCTGGGCCTGGGCTATTCCGTTCTGTTCCGAGTCGTTCTCGGAATCGGGATGATGGCCGTCGTGCTAGGGCGGAGTCTGCAACTCTGGTTCCAAGGCCGTTCTCTCAATTCCTTGGAAGGATTTCGCCCGCAGATCGAGAACCTGCTGGACCCGGCGGCCTTGCGCGATCCGGTTTATCTGCTGTTAAGCGTCACCCTGGTGAGTTTCGTGGTAGCCGGGCTGCGCGAGGAGCTCTGGCGGGCAGCCGTTTTCGCCAGCGTGGGCCGGTGGCGGGGCCAGTGGCTGGAATCCTGGCCGGGCCGCGTCGCCGTCTCGGCGTTGGCAGCCCTCTCGTTCGGCTTGGGCCACTTGCCGCAGGGAGGAACCGGGGTGTGGATGACCGGTGCGCTGGGATTGGGCCTGGGGTTGGTTCTGCTGGCCCATCGGTCGCTGTGGGTGGCAGTGCTCGCTCATGGCTTCTTCAACGCCACCTCTTTCCTCCTGCTCCGGATCGTGGACGAAGCCGGGATGCTCGACCAATTCCTCGGGCGGCCAGCGCCCGCCTGACCGATCCGACGGCGAGGAGGTTCACGTCCCGACGTCCAAAGCGGACACTCAGAACGGAATGACCTCCCCGTCGGTCGCGAGCACGAAGGGAATCTCCCCGAGTTCCCGTCCCAACTGTTGCTGGAGCTCCCCCCCGTTCACCAGGAGCTCGTTCGCCACATGCATAAACACGACTTGTCCGGGCCGTTGCAGGCGCAGCCGTGCGGCGAGGTCAGGCACGCCGATGTGGGAAAGCTCAGAAACCAGGAGCGCGGGTCGGGTCGCCAGCAGCGGATCCAAATCGGAAACCGTCCCAATGTCCGCCGTGTGGGCCACGCGCCGTTCCTGATCCTCGAGAACGAAACTGAACGCCTCGAAGGCCGCGGCCGGATACCGTTCACCAAAGCTTTGGCTCAACGAGTCGAGATGAGACGTCGGGTAGGGCGTGATCGTCACCGGGCCGACCGGGAAGGATTTTCCCCCTTCGAGGGCCTTCCACTCGAGGTGGAAGCCGATCAGGTCCGCCGGGAGCAGAGTGGCGTCCAGCCAGGCCTGCAGAGCGGGCAGGGCGCGGGCCGGGGCATAAACGGGCAAGGAACGGCGCCGTCCGCTCAGCCAGAGGGACTGCACGAACATGGAAAACCCACCCACATGATCGCTGTGCAGGTGCGACAGCAGGATGGCATCGAGCGATTCGTAGTCGGCTCCGGCCTCCAGGAAGGCCAGACTCATGCCGTCGCCGCAGTCCACCAGAATCTGTGCGGGGCCGAAGCGATACAGGAAGGAGGCTTGTCGCCGACCCTTCGACGGCCGCCCCTCGCCTACGCCGAGGCAGGTCAACTCATGGTCCACCAGAGGGTTGGAGGTCGGGGCCATTGGTACGTTCGTCCGCAAAGCTAGGAGGTGGACGCCTGCCGGGGCAAGCCTGCGCAGGTAGGTGGAGCACGGGGAGAGAGGACAGAGAACGGAGGACGGAGGACCGAAGCGGAAGGCCTGTAGCGTCGGCTGTCCTCAGCCGACCGGGCGGGTGGAGTCGCCTGGGGCAGGAGCGCGGGTCTGTGACCCGCAGCAACGTAGCCACCTGGAAGGCGATGGAATCCCCCCGATCGATGCCCTTGAGGTAGTCCGGGACGAAGCGGCGTGGCCAGAAGAGTGCGCCTCGTCCCGGCGGCGTACTTCTTCCCATGGTGGCCCTGGCGCCCCGGCGACGGAGCAGAGGAGTGACAGGAGGGCGAGAGCAGGAACCTGAGTCGCGGCAATCGAGCCGTGACGGCCACCCATCGAACCTCAGCTCCCCGCTTGCGAATCCGGCCCGGTCCGGTATCAAGACTCGGTCGGTGGTGGTTGGGCCAGCTTAGCTCAGTGGTAGAGCAGCGGTTTTGTAAACCGCGGGTCGTCGGTTCAATCCCGACAGCTGGCTCCAGCGATCCCTTCAGTATTCCGCCACGGCCCCTGTCTGCTCCCGGAGAACTCGATGGACGGTGCGGTGCGCCTGGGAGCCCGGGCAATCTCCGCGACGGTCTTGACGCCCATCACGGCCTCCAGAGCAACCTTCGCTTTCACCGCCGCATCCATCTTGATCCGCGGTGGCCAGGGACGTTGGAAACCTGCGCCGGGGATTTTCTTCGTCGCGTCGATTGCCGAGGTTGCGGTTGGCGTTCATCTCAGGCGCGGGACAGGGCGTTCTCGCTCAATCATTATCAACGACGTTTCGGGCGGCAGCATCTCTCATGTCGGCGTCGCGCTGGTGGCCGTGGCTGGTGGCCGCTATATGCGCGAGGAGGGCTGTTGCGCAGCCGTCCCGCGCGACGGCTCCAACGCCACTATCTTATGAAGAACGTTCTCTTCGTCTGCATTCACAACAGCGCCCGCAGCCAGATGGCCGAGGCGTTTCTCAACCACCTTTGTCCGGAGTTCTTCGAGGCGCATAGCGCCGGCTTGGAGCCCGGCACGCTCAACCCCCTGGTCGTCGAGGCCATGCAGGAGGTCGGTATCGACCTTTCCCACCACCGGACCAAGAGCGTGGACGAGATGCTTCGCAGCGGGCGCATTTTTTCACACGTGATCACCGTTTGCGACGGTGCGAGCGCGGAGCGTTGTCCCATCTTTCCCGGTGCCGGGCAGCGCCTTCATTGGGGTTTTCCCGACCCGTCGGCACTTACTGGCACTTACGAGCAACGGGTGGAGCGTGTCCGCGAGATTCGCGACACGATTCAGCAGCAGGTTCAGCAGTGGTGCGAGGTGCTGTGTCCAAGCCACGAAATGGCCTGATCAGGTGCCGGCAACGAACCGGTGCCAGACGGTTCAGCATATGAGTTATCGTTGTTGCTAACGGCGCTTGGAGGCCCGGCTGGAGCCGGAGCCGGGCCGCCTCAGGGCGAGATTGCTGTTGGGTTTTTAACCTGCCCGCCCGGTACACTGGCAGGCTGGAAAGGCCTGCGGAACAGCAGACAAGAATGTCTGCGCTACAATCCCCCGTAGCGCAGGCCTCCCGGCCTGCTGTACCGCAGGTTTTTAACCTGCCCGCCCGGTACACTGGCAGGCTGGAAAGGCCTGCGGAACAG
>CAYYSX010000222.1:0-10213 GCA_964474315.1 uncultured Verrucomicrobiota bacterium
TCCAGTTTGGTCAACTCCGCAGGCAAGGTCAGACCGGTGAGTCGATTGCCGGCTAGGTTGAGCACTTGCAGACGGCTCAAGCCATGCAGGAAGGCGGCATCCGTCAGTTGATTGCCATCAAGAGACAGACTCACGAGGTTGGTTAGGCCCTCGGGTAAAGTCAGGTTCGTAAGTTGGTTGTAGGAAAGGTCCAGCGATTGCAGGTCACCCAGGCCCCGGGGCAAGGTCAGACTGGCGAGCGGATTCCCATACAGAGAAAGCTCCCGCAGACGGGTCAAGCCCGTGGGCAAAGTCAGGCTTGCAAGTTGGTTGTAGGAAAGATCCAGCGATCGCAGATGGAGCAAGCGGCCGAGAAAGGTAGCGTCCTTCAGTTGATTGTCGCGGACACTCAGCGTCGTGAGATTGGTTAGTACCTCAGGCAAGGTCAGACTGCTGAGTTGGTTGCCGCCAAGCCACAGATTCTTTAAATAAGCGAGGCCCTCCGGCAAACTCAGACTGGTAAGTTGGTTGCGGGTCAGGCCGAGCGTCTCCAGACGGGCGAGGTCTACTGGCAAGGTTAAGCTCGCGAGCGAATTGTCGGAGAGGTTGAGCCGTTGCAGATGGGTCAAGCCCTCGGACAAAACCAGGTTTGTAAGCTGATTGCCTTCGAGCGTAAGACTCAGCAGACTGGCCAAACCCTCGGGCAAGGCCAGGCCGGTGAGTTCGTTGTTTCTCAGGTCGAGTTCCTGCAGAGCGGTTAGGCCGCTCAGAAAAGCAAAGTCGGCCAGTCGATTTCCCGCGAGAGACAGCATCGTGAGATTGGTCAAACCCTCGGGCAAGGCCAGGCCGGTGAGTTCGTTGTTTTTCAGGTCGAGTTCCTGCAGAACGGTTAGGCCGCTTAAAAAAGCAAAGTCGGCCAATCGATTTCCCGCGAGAGACAGCGTCGTGAGATTGGTCAAGCCCTCAGGCAAGGTCAGGCTCGTGAGCGAGCTGCCATTGAGAATGAGCTGTTGCAGATCGGATAACCCTTCGGGAAAAGCCAAATCCCCGAGTGGGTTGCCCCAAAGGGAAAGCTGTCGGAGTTGGGGCACGCCGGTCAGGAAGGCCAAATGGTTCAGTCGATTGTATCCAAGGTCGAGTTTCTGCAGATTGGGCAGGCCTTCGGACAGAGTGAGATTCGTCAGTTGGTTGTGAGAGACGTCGAGCGATTGCAGATCGGTCAGCCCTTCAGGCAAGGTGAGGCTCGCAAGTTGGTTTTCCGTCAGCGTGAGTTCACGCAGACGGCTAACGTCTGCGGGCAAAGTCAGGCTCGTCAGTTGATTGACCCATAAGTTGATGATTGTTAAATTAGTCAAGCCTTCAGGCAAGTTTAAATTGGTGAGCCTATTTTCATAGAGAATCAGTTCCTGCAGATCGTTCAGGCCCGCGGGCAAGGTCAGACTCGTCAGTCGATTATGCCCGACGTCGAGCGTCCGCAAATGAGTCAATCCCCCGGGCAAAGTCAGACTCGTAAGTTGGCTATCCGCCAAGTTAAGCGTCTGAAGACCCGTCAGAAGACCCAGGAAGGCAAAATCAGTCAGCCGGTTGTTCACGAGGGACAATGTGGCGACATTGGTCAGCCCCTCGGGCAGAGCCAGATTCGTGAGCGGATTCCCCCAAAGGGCGAGCTCTTGCAGACGGGTCAGGCCTGCGGGCAAGGTCAGGCTTGTCAGATGATTACCCATCAGGTTGAGCGATTGCAGATGCCCCAGACCCGCGGGCAAATTCAGGCTACGGAGGTAGTTGTGGGACAGGTCGAGCGACTGCAAATCAGGCAATCCATCCAGAAACCCCAAGTTCGTCAGTTGATTAAGGCTGAGATCCAACGTCCGAAGACGGGTTAGGTCCGCGGGCAAGGTTAAGCTGCTGAGTTGGTTTTGCTCAAGGTTGAGCGTCTCCAGACGGGTCAGACCGGGCGGCAATGAAAGATTCCTTACCGAAAGGTTGATCGCTCTGGCGATGTCCGGCCACCCTCCACCAAGATTGAGCGCGGCGAGGTTTTTGGCGGTCTGAAGTCCCTCCAACGACTCAATTGCTGGCGCATGCCGGCCTCGTGCATGCCGGCTGGCGTCCAATTCGGTCATGCTCTCCATGTCAGCCACGGTGAGGTCGCCGGTGGGTTTGTTCAGAGCGCTACGAACGGCCGCTTGCAGACCAGGATCGGGGATATTCACCACTTGGGAGTGAACTGTGAGCAGGGCGATTCCCCACAGAAGCAGGCCGATCAGAAGCGGGTGAACGGGCCAGGCGTTCCGCCCGCGGCGGCGGTTCGGGATGCGTTTACAGAGCAGGCGAGGCGGGTCGATGCTTTTCATTTTCATGCCAGAATGTTACGAATGCGGAAGGCGGACGACCGAGTGCAGAGCACAGGGGACAAAATGCATCTGTTCTCCGTCTCCGGCGGTTGCTCCTTCAATCACCAATCACAGGTCGCAAATACATCAGTCTGCCTTTAGTTGGAGTCGAGAACGCGGTAGAAGCATGGGGAGGCCTGCGGGGTGTCGTTACTGAGTTCGCGGGAGGTTCCTTCAAAAGTCACACTGCACCAATCCTCCCAGTCCAGGAGATTGGTGCTGCGCTGCACGCGGACGCACTGACCGTTCACTCCCTGGAGCCGCAAGCGAATGCCATGGCCGTCCCGGACAATCGCTGGACCATAGCGAAGCATCGGAATGACGGTGATCCGCTCCTTGGGAAAGCCATAGATCTGGAGTCGGCTCAGGTTTAGTGATTCAGGCACGGCCAGATAAGTAATGTGGCCTGAAGGGACAGAAAGAACGCTTAGACTGCTCATATCCTCCGGCAAGGCTACACTTGTCAACAGGTTGCCACCCAGACTCAGAGTTTGCAGCCTAATCAAGCCTACGGGCAGGGTTATATCGGTAAGTCGGTCATTGGAAAAGTTGAGCGATTCCAGGCTGGGTAAGCCGCTTAGGAAGGCGAAGTCGCCGAGCCGATTTCCATGGAGACCCAAACTCTTGAGCCAAGGCAATTCTCCGAGCATGGTCAAGTTGGTGAGTTGGTTGCCATCCAGGTTGAGTGCCTGCAGACGGATGAGACCCGCTGGCAAAGTCAGATCGGTGAGTTGAGCAGTCCCAAGGTTAAGCCTTTGCAGATTGGTCAAACCCTCGGGCAGGCTCAGGCTCGCGAGTTGCCAGCTCTGGGAAAGGTCGAGCTCTTGCAGATTGGCCATATCCGCCGGCAAGCTGAGGTTCGTAAGTTGGTTATCGGAAAGGCTGAGTTCCTGTAGATGCGTGAGACCAGCGGGTAGTGAGAGCCTGGTAAGCGGGTTTTGGAAGAGGTAGAGCTTTCGCAGGCGGTTCAAGCCGGCTGGCAGAGTCAAGTTGGTCAGTTGGTTTACACCGAGGCCGAGCTCTTGCAATTGGATCAGGTCCGGAGGTAAACTTAAACTCAAGAGCCCATTTTCCGTCAGATCGAGCTTTTGTAGATGAGACAGGCCGCCCGGAAAGGCAACGTCTGTCAGCATATTATCCACGACATACAACTCCGTCAAATTGGTCAATCCCTTGGGTAAATTGAGACTTTCGAGGTGGTTCTCTGACAAACCCAGCGATTGCAGGCGAGGTAAGTCGCTCAGGAATGCGATGTTGGTTAGTCGATTTTTCCAGAGGCTTAGTGACACGAGACTGGTCAACCCCTCGGGCAAGGTTAGGCTCGTGAGTTGATTGCCAAGGAGATTAATGGAAATGAGGTTGGTCAATCCTTTGGGAAAGATGATGTTTGTGAGAGCGTTGTTTTCGAGAACGAGTTCTTGCAGACTGGTCAACCCCTCGGACAAGGTCAGGCTCGTGAGTTGATTGCCAGTGAGATCAAGGTGCATGAGACTGGTCAATCCTTCGGGTAAGGCCAGGCTCACGAGGTCGTTGCCCCACAACTTAAGCGTTTGGAGGTTGCTCAATCCCTCGGGCAAAATGATGTTTGTGAGACGGTTTTGTTCGAGATTGAGTATTTGCAGATTGGTTAGCACGTCGGGCAAGCTCAGACTCGATAGTGGACTTCGACTAATGTTGAGCCATCGCATATTGACCAAATCCTCGGGCAAGGTAAGCTCGGTGATGTAGCTGGGCCCAAGGTCAAGCTTCTCCAGAGCAACCAACCCGTCCGGTAAGGTTAGGCGGGCAAGTGTGTGATCCCAGAGGTCGAGCGACTGCAAGCTGGACAGACCTGGGGGCAAGGTTAGATTGGTGAGTCCAAAGGAATCAAGAATTAGCGTCCTTAAACTCGTAAGTCCTGTGGGCAAATCCAGGTTCCTGAGTCCGCCATTAATGATGAGATCCTGCAAACTGGTCAAGCCCGCGGGCAATATCAGATTGGCGATTTCGTGTCCCGAGAGCGTGAGCTTTTCCAGACGGGTGAATCGGGAGAGCGGCGATAAATCAACCGTCGACAGGAGGCCGAGATGAAGCACCGTGAGGTTTTTGGCGGCCTGGAGGCCTTCCAACGATTCTATTGGTCCAGGCGCGGACTGGCTGGCGTCCAATTCGGTCAGGCTCTCCATGTCGGCTACGGTCAGGTCGCCGGTGGGTTTGCTCAGCGCACGACGGACGGCCGCTTGCAGACCGGGGTCGGGGATATTCACGATCTGGGCGTGGACCGCCGGCAGAGCGGCTACCCACAGGAACAGGCCAGCCAGCAGCGCGCGGGACGGCCAGGCGTTCAGCCCGGCTCTGCACTTCGGAAGGCAGTGAGGATATGGTAGGGTGAGGTTGGTGTTGTTCATATCAGACTTCTGGAAGGCGGAAGGCGGGCGACAGACGACAGAACACGGACCATAGTTTGTCCTCTGTCCTCTGTCGTCCGTCCTCTGTCTTCCAGCTTCGCATGGGTATTATTCCAGGGTGAGAGCCAGGAGCTGGTAGGACCCTTGGGCTTCGCTGGAGTGGAGATCCAAGCTCTCCACGACGACCTCCGGTCGTGGGTTCTCCCAAGTGAAATGAAAAACCCGATGGGCGCGGGAATGGGAGCTCGCGTGACAATCCGTGCCGACCCAGAAGAGCGTCGCCGCCGTGGGCGGGTCCGGGAGGGCGTCCGAAACAAGCTCGATGCCGGAGCGAAGGGGAAGGCGCTCGGTTTGGCCGTCCGCGTACCGGGCCAGGAAGTGGGCAATCTCGACTCCGGCGGGGTCGCTGTCCCATCCCACCCGATGGAGCAGGTGAATCCGGCGAACGGCACGACCAACGCTGAGCCCGGAGATGGACTTGGGCGCGACCCATCCCTGCGCCGCAGCTTCCTGACCGAACAGCTCCACCAGGCCGCGGAGGTCAAATTGGACTGGAGTTCGCGGTCCGGGGCTCGGGGTCAGTTGTCTTTGGTCCTTGATGCGTGGGGCGTGGGGCGTGAACTGGCGGCCATTGTCGGTGGTCCGTTCTCTGTCCTCCGCAGTACCACCAAAGACTTGCAGGCCGGCAGGGAATCCCAGGCCACGCCGGCGTGACTGGAGGATCAGGGGCAACGGCGCCGTGTAGTGTTGGGTCAAGTCGAGCTGGGCGGCGGTCGCCTCGGGATCGCGCGGTGGAACAAGCGAACCGCGGGCGTCGTGCGCATACTCGGCCCGGCGGCGGAACGATTCATGGTCGGGAAACAGAGCGTGAAGCTGAGTCCAATGGAATTCGGCGGCACCCCAATCGAAGCAAGCTTCGGCCAAGCGGGCTTCGGTCCGGTGCCAGGAGGCCAGGTCGGGTGTATCCGCAGCGGTCCGCGCAGCCTGGACCCGGTTCCACTGTTCGATGATTTCGCCCAGTTCGAGGGGCTTCCAGCCGCCGGTGGCGTCCAGCCGGCTGGCGGAGAGGAGTTCGGCCAGGATGGAGGGGGGAAAAGGCAAGAAAGAAGGGCTGGGAAAATGGATGCGGCGGTAGTCGGCTTCGTCGACCGCGTAGTGCGTGGAAAAGATCGGGGTGACCGGAAGACCGGTGGCGGCGTCCCAGATTTGCGCGCGCATTTGCTCGCCTTGAAGAACGATAAACCGCCCGGTTTCGTCGAACCAAGTCTGGAGGGGAATGGTCTGAAGGCTGGAGGGATGGAGGGAGACTTCGGCGGTGGGAAGGTCCAGCCGCACACGAATAGGTTGACTGGTGTTGCGCGTCACCCAGGCGGCGCCATCGCGGCCGGATTCGACCTCCGTTTCGGACGCCACGGGACTGAGTAGAACCGGCGGTGGGTTGGTGGAGAACAGGTCCCAGACAAACACCGCGTGCGCCGAAGGCACGGTGAAGAAGTATCGACCACTGGCGCTGAATTCGACGGGGCCAGTGGCGATCACGTGGTCCAGGGGTGGAGAAAGCGGTTCGCCGGTGTCGGCGCTCCAGACCCGGGCCTGGAGGTCGGCGGAAACGGTGGCCAAGCGAGCGCCGTCAGGACTGAACGTGGCGCCTTCGACCCGGGCTAGGTGTGCGAGCGGCGGCAACAAGGCGGTGCCGGTGGCGGTGTTCCACAAGCGGGCGGTCCGGTCGCGGCCAAAGGTGAGAACGCGATCCTCGCTCGGAGTGAAGAGTGCGCCCAGCAAAGCCAGGGGATGGGCCAGCGGAATCCCCACCGGGGCGCCCCGCTGGAAGTTCCAGATCCATTTGCCGGGGCCGGTGGCGATCACCGCCAATTCGCCCGGGCCGAAGAAGATTTGCGCCGGAATCCATTCGGACGGTGAGTGGGGATTCCACGTCGGAGGCGAGGTGGCGAGACTTTCACCCGCCGGAGTGACCGCCTCCCTGAGGCGGCGAATAGGGAGCGGGAAGTCCACCCGGGAACCGGTTCGCCAATCCCAAGCCAGGACGTGGCCGTCCTGGGATCGGGTGAGGACCTTTTCGCCGTCCGGGCTGAAATCCATCCATTCGAGGGCGGTGCCTTGGGCGAGGGGCGGGCCGAGGGATTGACCGTGGCGGGAGTCCCAGACTCGAACGGTCTTTGGCGCGCTCTGGGTGAGGAGCCGTTCGCCGGTGGCGTCGAACCGCGGTGGAAGCGGCTGGTTGTTCGCCCCGCTGGTGAAATGCGGAAGGGAGCTGGCTAACAGCTCACCGTTCGATGCCGACAGCAATCGGGCGTGGTTGAACTCGGAACTGGTCAGCAGAAGGCGCTCGCCGTCGGGCGCGAAGCGAACTTCTGATGGAGGCTCCTCGAAGGGTTCGCTCCGAAAGACCAGTTCGGCGGACGGAACGTCCCAGAGGCACAGACGACGGTCGCGTCCCACGGTGGCCAGCCGGTCGCGGCGAGGAGCAAACGCCGCGTCGCTGACGGGTTGGCCGTCATGGGTAAGGACGGCGATGAGCTTCGGGTTTTGGGCAATGATCGAGGCGATCCGCTGCGGTTGGACCCCGGAGTCGGGGGTGGGATCGGCATCCAGGTTCAGGGCATCGGCAAACCACAGGAGGGACCGGAAATGATCGCCGCCCTGCAGGAGGTTGACGCCGTTGAGAAGGCTGAGGCGGGCGATTTGACGGCGGTTTTCGACGGCGCTGCGCCAAGCCTGGTTCAAGTGCCAGGAGGTTCCAACCAACCCCGCCAGCAATGCCACGACCAGCGCGGCGCTCAGGCCGGCAATGGCGGGACGACGTCGGCACCAGCGCTCCATCCGGACGACAGCGCCGATGGGCTGGGCACGGATGGGTTCGTGATGGAGAAAGCGGCCCAGATCATCGGCCAGGTCCTGGGCCGTGGCATAGCGTTTGGCCGGTTCTTTCTCCAGACACTTGAGGCAGATGGTGTCCAGCTCGGGCGGGACGGTTGGGTTTAGTAATCGCGGGGAAACCGGCTCCACATGCCGCACTTGATCCAAGGTCTCGGTCACCGTCTCCCCTAAAAACGGCGGCCGGGCCGTGAGCAGATAGAACAGGACGCCCCCCAGTGCATAGACATCGCTGTAGCGGCCCACCTTGAGCTTCTCCCCCGCTTGCTCCGGCGGCATGAAATTGGGTGAGCCGAGTACCTGGCCAGTCAGGGTGAGGCCGGAGTCCGTCTCCAACCGGCGCGACAGGCCGAAGTCCGTGATGCGCGGCTGGCCGGCGTCATCCAGGAGGATATTCGACGGTTTGAGATCGCGGTGGAGAACCCCGCGCTCGTGGGCGTACTGCACGGCTTCGGCCACGGTCTTCATCAACTCCGCGGCGCGGCGCGCGGACAAGGGCCCCCGACGGACCAAGGTGGCCAAGTTGCCACCGGGCACGTAGTCCATCGAGAAATAGGGCTGTCCCTGGTGTTCCCCGCTGCCGTGAATGGCGACGATGTGCGGATGGGGCAGGTGGGCGGCGTCTTCGGCCTCGTTCCGGAAGCGCAGCGCCTGTTCCGGGCTGGCAAACCGGCCCGCCAGAATCATCTTGAGCGCGACGATGCGGTTGAGGCTCACCTGGCGCGCCCGATACACCACCCCCATGCCGCCGCGGGCGATTTCTTCCAGTAGTTCGTAGTCGCCCAATCGCTGATGGGGGAAGCCGATCTCGTTCAGCGGGTCGAGATCGTTCCCGCAGGCGCCGTCGGGTTCGGGCAGGCCGAAGAGCAACAGGCAGCGGGTGCAGAGTCCCTGCGGGGTCCCCACGGGGATCTCGGCCCCACAGTCTAGGCAAAGGGTTCCGGTCGGCATACGTGCTCCTGACTCTTACCGGGGAATTTCGGCCCGAAAGTTACAGCCTCATGGCTATGATCCGCTGGTGATCCGGATGAGATGGCGGATTTCATCGTCCAGTTCGGCCTCGTTCGTCACCATCGGAGCGATTTCGGCACGGAGCAGCCGGCCAAACTCCCGGCGCAGGCGATAGATCGTAACCTTCACGACGTCCTCGCTCAGGCCCAGTCGTTCGCCCAAATCGCGATAAGAAACGCGCCGGTTGGAACCGGCGAGGCCGGGTTCGAGCACCGCAAACACTTCCGCTCGACCGCGCTGGTCCATGTGGTGACGGAGCCGGTCCATGACGCGCTCCAAGACGGTCAAGGCCCATTGCCGCTCAAAGAGGGTTTCGGGCGTGGTGTGATCGACTGGATGGATACCGAAGCGCGTCTCGGCCTCGGCTTCGTCCAAGGAAAACAACCTCTGCCCGCCGCCCCGTTTCTGGGCGCGAGCCTTGCGACGTTCGTCGGACAGGTAGTGTTTGAGCGTACCCAACAGGAACGAACGGAACTTCCCCCGATATCCCGGCTGCATCCCTTCCAGCTCCTTCTTCTCGATCAGGCTGGTGATGAATCCCTGGGTCAGATCCTGCGCTTCCGGCGGAGTATGGCCGGCGCGCCGCAAGTAGGCATACAAGGGGTACCAATACCCGCGGCACAACTGTTCCCAAGCGGTGGCTGCGGCGTCGCCGGATCCCTGCGCCGCGGTCAAGACCACGCTCCAGTGGGTGGTCCGAAACTCGCGACCTCCATCGATACCGGGCGGGCTGCGATCCGGCAGGTGCATGAGTCCATCATGGGCGTCGGAGGCCGGGGAAAGGAAGAGTCTTCTGGGAGGGGCAGCGCGACGCGGTACCGCAGCCGGCCGTACCGCAGACATTCCTGTCTGCTGTTCCGCAGGCTTTCAGCCTGCCCGTGGACCCGAGGGTTCGCTTGGACCTGACGGTTGCCCGCCGTTTCTTAGGAACTTGTGTTTTCGGATGGAGAACCTCTCTCCGTCGTCCCTCATGTAGGTGCCGTGATGACCCATTACGGCCAGTTCCGGTTCCCGTCCTCCAACCCCAGGTTCGGTAGCGTGGTCGCAAGCGACCGCACCGTCCTGCCTGAAATGAGCGCAGGGGGGACATTCACCGTTACAGAAGGAAACGAAGAAAACGAAGGAGTTTGGTTGGCGGCTCTTTCCTTCCCCTTCGTGGCCGCCGCTATCGTCTGTTCCAAAACCCAACTGTTGAGTCCTTCCCTCTGCTCTTCCCACTTACCGTTGGCCAGCTTGGAGCTTCTTGGGAGCTTGAGTTCTCGGGATGGGGAACTTCTCCCTGTCTTCCGTTCTCCGTTCTTCCCTGCAGGCAGGCTAACAACCTGTGGTACAGCAGACTCAGAGGTCTGCGCTACGTTGTACCGCAGACATTTCCTGTCTGCTGTTTCGCAGGTCTTTCAGCCTGCCCGTGGACCGAGCGTTCGCTTGGACCTTGGTAGTTGGAGCTTTTGGGGAGCTTGGATTTTCGGATTTGGAGCTTCGCCCGTCGTCTGTCCTCGGCTGCAGGCAGGCTAAACCTGCGGTACAGCAGGCTCAGAGGTCTGCGGT
>CAYYSX010000223.1:0-10187 GCA_964474315.1 uncultured Verrucomicrobiota bacterium
GCATCCTCCGCGAAGCCGAGGACGACTTGCTCGAACGGCTGCATCGCGTGCCAGAAAGGATCTCGTGAAACCGAAGCCATCCTGCAGCTTGCAAGACCTTCTCGGCTTAAACCCGACCATGGATGCGGCGAAGAAACGGTTCGAGGGCCAGCCGATCATGGTTGAAGCACCGACGATGTTTCGGCACGCCCAGGATTTTGGGGAAGTCGAGGAGATCGGGGAACGGCTCAAGCCGGGCGAGGAGACTGATCTGCCGGAAGTAGGTGACGAGTAGGGGCTGGGAGTAGGCTGTTTACTGGCAGCGGCCGGAGCGGTACCAACGAGCATCCGGCAGATGGTCTGTCGGTGGATCAACAAGCACTTAATCCCAACACCGCGCGATGCCAAAGGACGGTATGACGTTTTTCTTTTCGATCATTAGCATAATCATAGGCGCGGCGATTGGCTTTGTTTCTGCTTCCGCTAGAGAATCCGCCAACCGTAGGCATAGGTTCCGGTATTTGATGGCTGTGTTAAAGTCGGATTTGGAGCAGCTTCCAGAACCCCGCCCGCCATGCACTGACATTAGTGTGGTTGAGTTTGCCGATAAGACAGAACGCGAGGTACGTGTAGAAGGTGCCAAGGTCAGGTTCGACATCTGCAAAAGTAAGCGAACGCTGTTCGATAGCGCATGCGCAGACTATTACATGATGAGAAAACGCAGCGGTCCTCAACTTGTAGATTCAATGCTAAAGGACCCACTATCTACTGGCCAAGTTAATTACCGCTCAGGAAAACAGCGGCTTCTTGACGCGCTTGACCGAATGATTGAGCTTACCGCTCATCCGCTCGATTGTTCGTTTTTACATGGGGACTGAGTCCGGAGAGCGCCTGGACATCCTTGGCGGTGGGCTTGCCCTTGCCGATCTCCACGGCCTTCTGCCAGACCTGTTGCTGTTGCTCGGTTGGGAGGTTGGCTAGGGAGCGGACTTGGGATTCGGAGGTTGGTTTGGAACCAATTGGTTCCAAATTCGCCACCGCTTTGGATGCTTCAATCGCCCAAAAAAGCCACAATGCCACCCTCGCCACTAACTCGACGTGCAAACTCCTGCAACGCGCTGCGTCTGATTCTGTCAATACGCAAAACGTAACCACGGCGAATCGGTCGCGATGGTTGCTCTCGAAATAACAACATTTGCATTGGATTGCCATCTATTATAGGCATAAGCCGACCAAAAAGATCCAATCGAGGCCTATTTAACACTTTTTTAATCAGCCTACGCAATATGGTAGTCGCATTGTCAGCCATCTGAAGACCCGCACTGTTCTCGGAATTATCAAATTTTCTTTCCTTAATGACTTTATCGACATCAATGTAGCACCCATCCACACGTTCCGGGTGATCGGGATCGGCATAATCCATTCCAAACGAGCCTCGAAATTGCGAATAATCTCCGTCGCTAAGGGCGTAAAACGTGTGATTTTGGAACAATTCTCGAAGTTCTATTGCGAGAAGAAATGACCACGCCTCTTCAAATTGCGTTATGCTAATCTGCTTTGCATCGAAGTGCCAGGAAATGCGACCAAGCTCAATTGGTGACTGTTTTGAATAAAGAGCTGTTGCATTCCTTAAAACTGATTCAACCAGTCTTGTGGTAGCTTCATACTGAACAAATAAATTTGCAGACATTGCCTCGATGGCGTCAAGATGAGAGATGATAGTGGTCCGCTGATCCGTTGGTAGTTTGTCACATTCTGTTCGCAAATTGCTTACTTTATTTTTTTTGGCAGATTCGACATCAATCTGATTATGGGATGCCATGTTGGTTATTTTGGCATAAAACAGACAGTTGTAGCGCATCAAGAGGTTCCATATTGCGGTCGCGACGCTGTCGGTGATATTTCTAGCTTTCAATTCTTGATTAGCAGACCTATGTTTTGAGGATAATTGGTTATATTCGAACGTCAGTTTATCAAAATTACAATCAGGAACCACAAGGGCTCCGACGCAGCAGATCGCAGGCCTGTTGTCTTTTGAGAATGCAAATGGGCCTGATTCGTCAACAAAGATGCGCATAAAGCCACTTTGGCGGCGTGCGTTGAGGCTGTCTCCAATTTTTCTCCCCTCCCCTGGCTTGCCCCCCAACGCGTTGACCGCTCCGGTAGGAGTTTACAGCCCTCCCTGGGAGCGAGTTGACGGGAGATGTTGACCGGGTGAGCCAGCCGGCCATCCCCGGTGCTTGAGTAGGTAGGGGGACACCCGGACCGTGCCCATGGGAAATCCGCCGGTCAACGGGGGAAATTGTTCGGCGCAGGGAACTTTTGGCCCCATGGGTCGAAAATCACGTGCATGCCGTAGCACGCGAGACACAAACCCGGGATTCGACGCCCCAGGTGACCAATAGTCCCCAGGTTCGTGTGCTACTTTTCGTGCTACTCATGTGGTCGAGACCTCGGCCCATTGGCGCAGAAGGCCGAAGTTCATTTTGACCAATTTTTACAGGGGTTTGATGCGTATTCCGTGCAAGGGAAAGAATGCCTCTGAAAGGGCAAAAGTTCGATTTCTAAGTCCCCTGCGTCTGCCATTTCGCCACAGCGGCGCTGAGGCGCCAGACCCTCCGCCATTCCCCGCCGGACTCGCAACCTCCGAGTGATCCCCACCGGCAGCTACCCATAGGCGCTAACTTGATGTGTGATAATTTTCATTTTACAGAAGGCAACGAAGGAAACAAAGGCCTCGGACATCTTCGTTCTCTTCGTTTTCTTCTGTGAATTCTGTTTAAGTTAGCGCTTCTGCGGTCGCTACCTCGGCTCCTCCACGACCACACGCTGGTTGATCGGCACGTGGGAAAGGGTCTGCCGGGTCCCGGAAGGCCAGTGGATCTCCACCGAATCCACCTGCCGGCCTTGGCCCAGACCAAAGGTGACCTCGAGCTCGCTCGCACTCAGGTAACTCTTCGCCGGCATCACCTGACGCCATTGCTTCTTCCCCGCGGCAGTGATCTGCACCCAGGCCCCAATGGCGTCCCGGTTGGAACGGGAACCGACCAGTTTGAGGCGAACGTAGTGGTGACCCAACGATTGGTCGTTCCGGAGTAGGATCGGTGGACCATCGACCTGGGTGAAGACCACGTCGAGGTCGCCGTCGCCGTCCAGGTCGGCATACGCACTGCCTCGGCCCACGATGGGTTGAAAGAGGTCCGGGCCGATATGGTTGGTTGACACATTCACAAAGCCCGCTTCGCCCGCGTTCCAAAAGAGTTGGGCCGGCTGGCGGTAGGATTGGCCGGTTTGGACTTTCGCAATCGCCTCGTCGAGATGTCCGTTGCAGGTCAGCAGATCCAGGCGGCCGTCGAGATCGTAGTCGAAAAAGAAGAGGCCGAACTTGAGAAGCCGGCGGCTGGGCGACCCAATGCCCCGGGCGATCGCTTCATCGGTGAAGTTGACGCCGTTTTCCACATAGAGCGCGGTCATCTCATCGGCGAAATTGCCGATGCCCACCCCCCACCGGCCGTCGGCGGTAAAACGGGCGCTGTCCACCCCCATGGCGCCGCGGGTGTTGCCATAGCTGTCGAAAGCCAGTCCGCTCAGCGCACCCACTTCCTGGAAGGTTCCGTCCTTTTGATTCTCGAAGAGCAGATTTTGCGTCGTGTCGTTGGCCACCACGAGATCGATCCAGCCATCGTTGTTGTAGTCGAGAGGGCTCACCCCGAGCGTCTTGGGAAGCGGCACACCGGTGACCGGATTCTTCACTTGCACTCCCGCAGTGGCGGAAACGTCCGTGAATTTCCCGTGGCCGTCGTTGCGATAGAGATAGGGGAAGGCGCCTGCGAAGTTCATGGGCGGACCGTAGGCGCGGCCCACCCCGGCCAGCGTGTAATTCACTTCGCGGTCGATCTCCGGAGACCAGCGGACGTAATTACCGACATAAAGGTCTAAATCTCCGTCGTGGTCATAGTCAAAAAACGCGGCGGCGGTGCTCCAGTCCTCGGGGTTTCCGCCCACCCCGCTGGCCGCCGTGACCTCCCGAAACAGGAGTCCGCCTTCGTTATGAAACAACCGCCCGCCGCCCACGGTCGTGATGAACACATCGGTTTTCCCGTCGTTATCATAGTCGCCCAGGGCCACCCCCATGCCATACAGTGGCACGTCGAGTCCCGAGCCAGCAGTGACTTCCGTGAAGCGGCCTTGGCCGTCGTTGCGATACAGCGCCGCCGTGGCGGGCTGGGCGCCGGCGGCGAGCTGGCCCGGCCATTGAGTGGAATTGATGAAGAGCAACTCCGGTGCGCCATCGCCGTCCAGATCGGCAAAGGCCACGCCGCCGCCCATCGTTTCCGGAAGCAATTTGTCGCCATAAGCCCCGGTCTCGTGCCGGAACTGAATTCCGGAAGCCGCCGTGACCTCGGTGAATCCGGCGTTTGGCACCTCCGCCTGGGCGCTCGGGTTGGCGGCGGGTGCCGTCCATTCGGCATCCCGGATCGGGCCAGTGACGCGAGGAGGACGCAGCACCAACCACCCCACTCCGCCCAACGCCGCCAGCACCACCAGGGCGAACAACCCGAGCCGGAGGCCACGGCCCAGGGCGTTCTCGGACGCGTGCTTCCCGATCTTGGGCTCGGACGGGCGGGGGGCGTCTTTCATCGGCATCGGCGGGAAACAGTGTGAGGAAACAAATGCCCTGTCCCTGGTTCTCCTGTCCACCCTTTCGGGAAAGGACACCGGGAGGACGGGCCTCCCTGATCATCCTTCGGTCAAAGCCGCCCGAGCCGCGGCTGATCGACCTGGGATCCGTCGGCCCTTCGCCGTCTTGGCTTTCTTCGGTTCCACCACGGCTGGGGTCCGGTTGGGATCTTTCGCCGTCTCTCCCAAAAGCCGTTGATGCTCCTGCATAACATAGCGGTCGGTCATGCTGGCCACATAGTCACACACCGCGCGGTGCAGTCCGAGTTGGGCGACCCGTGCCTGGGCGGCCCGCCCCATTTGCCGAGGTTGCGCCACATAGGTGGCAAAGACTTCACCCAGCATGCGCACGGCCCGGCGGTTCGGCCCGGCCACCACCGGATTGTAATAGAGGTTTCGATAAAGATATTGGCGCAGCTCGAGGTTGGCCTGGCGCCGGCCGCGGCTGTAGCTGACCAGCGGCTTTCGACATTGCCGAACCTCATCCACGGTGCGAACGCCCGCCTGTTCCAGGTTCGCCAGGGTGGTACCCACCACGTCGGTTACCTGCTGGTCGATGATCTGGCGGATCGTATAATAGCGGCGGCTTTCCGCCGGGAGAGCCCCGAACCGCTGTCTCACTTCCTGCGCGGCCGCCGCCCACACCGTCACTTCGGCCAGCAGTCGCTTTTCCTCGAGCAGTTGGTGGTCGAGACCGTCATCGAGGTCGTGACTGTAATAGGCAATCTCGTCGGCCAGGTTGGCAATTTGCGCTTCGAGGGAGGGTTGGTGGTAGGCGAAGGGTTGGCCGGCGGCGGGCAAGGCGAAGGTGTCGTCGTGTTTGGCCAGGCCTTCGCGGACCTCCCAACTCAGGTTGAGTCCGGCAAAGCGCGGGTACTTGCGCTCCAGTTCTTCCACGACCCGGAGGCTTTGCCGATTGTGCTCGAAACCACCATGATCCCGCATCAACTGATTCAATCGATGCTCCCCCGTATGGCCGAACGGCGAATGGCCTAGGTCGTGCGCGAGGGCGATCGTCTCCGCCAGATCCTCGTTCAGCCCCAAGGCCCGGGCGATGTTCCGGGAAATGGCCGCCACCTCCATGGTATGGGTCAGCCGGGTACGCAGGTGGTCTCCCGTACCGTTGAGGAAGACCTGGGTCTTGTATTCGAGTCGGCGAAAGGCTCGTGAATGGATGACCCGATCCCGGTCGCGTTGGTATTGGGTTCGCCAGATGGGCGGTTCCTCCGGATGAACGCGGCCCCGGGTATCACCGCTGAACTGGGCGTAGGGCGCCAGAAACCGCCGTTCGCGTTCTTCCAAATCGGTCCGTCCCACGGGTAACACGGGTGAAATGGAGCACGACGGAAGCGTCATTGCGAAGATGCTTTTCCCTCATAACAGTCCCGCCATCCAAGAACGTCGCGGACTGGAGCTCCGCCCGTTCCCATAAAAATCACGCCCCACGCCCCACGATTCACGAAAGCATGGACATCTACCGACACCCCGTCTTCGACATGGCCTGCCAGCAGTTCGACCTGGTGGCCGACCGCCTGCAAATGCCGGAAGCGGTACGCGTCCGGCTCAAGGCACCCAAACGCGCTTTGACCGTGGCGATTCCCGTGCAACTCGACAACGGCACGACCCATGTTTTCCCAGGCTACCGGGTCCAGCATCACCTGACTTTGGGACCGACCAAGGGCGGCATCCGGTACCATCCCAAGGTGGCGCTGGGCGAGGTCGCGGCTTTGGCCATGTGGATGAGCTGGAAATGCGCCCTGACCGGCCTGCCGTATGGGGGGGCCAAAGGTGGGGTGGCGGTGGATCCCCACCGGCTCTCGCCCGGAGAACTGGAACGGCTCACCCGACGGTTTACCCAGGAACTCATCGGGTTTATCGGCCCTCAGCTCGACATTCCGGCGCCGGATCTGGGCACTAACGAACAGATCATGGCCTGGATGATGGATACCTATTCGGTCCATGCCGGTTATTCGGTTCCCAGCGTGGTCACCGGAAAACCGGTGGGCATCGGCGGCTCGCTGGGCCGGCGCGAAGCCACCGGTCGCGGGGTGGCGTATCTGGCCGGACGCGCCATGGACACGCTCGGAATTGCTTCGGATGGGGCGACCGCGGTGATTCAGGGCTATGGCAATGTCGGGTCCGTGGCCGCGCAATCGCTCCGCCGCCAGGGCCTGAAGATCATTGCCGTGAGCGACCTGGCCGGCGCGATCTACAATCCGCGCGGACTCGATCTGGCCGCGCTGGAAGCCTGGGTGACGCAACACCGGTTGATCGTCGGATTTCCCGAAGCAGAATCGATCTCCGGAGAGAGCCTCTTGCTGCTGCCCTGCGACATCCTGGTGCCCGCGGCCCTGGAACGCCAGATCACGGCCGAGAACGTCGGCAAGCTGCGCTGCCGCATTCTGGCCGAGGGCGCCAACGGCCCGACTACTCCCGAGGCGGATGTCTTGCTGCGGGAACGGGGGGATGTCTTCGTTATTCCTGACATTCTCTGCAACGCGGGCGGCGTCGTCGTCAGCTACTTCGAATGGGTTCAGGATGTGCAGTCGTACTTCTGGACCGAAGGCGAAGTCATGGACCGCCTGTTCCGGATCCTGGAAGGGGCTTATGTCCAAACACTGAACCTGTCGCGGAAGGAAGGCATTCCCATGCGTCTCGCGGCACTGACGCTGGGAATCAAGCGGGTCTGGGAGGCGAAGGCGGTGAGGGGTTTGTTCCCCTGAGCGCCGGCTGGGAAATTCAAAGGGATCCTGTTTTCGGGGAAACGGCCGGCGGGCAAGGCGTGACAGCGGAGGAGGCGGCTAACCCTTTCCTGGAGTGAACTGGCTCGCCCACTTTGCGCTCTCCCCGGCGGACGGTCGGGTCCGCCTCGGCAACTGGCTGCCTGACCTGCTCTCCTTGGGCGAGGTGGCTGGCGTGGCAGACCTCCAGGTCCAACGCGGCATTTCGCTGCATCGCATCATCGACCAGACGACGGATCATCATCCGCGCGGGCGCGTCGCCCTGGGACGGCTGCCGCCCGAGTTGCGTCGCGGCGGTCGCATCATTCTGGACGTGTTCTGGGATCACTTTTTGTCGTGTGAATTTGCCGAGCGGATGAATCAGCCACTGGAGCCGTTTGTGGCGGAGGTGCTGCAGGATCTTGCTCGAAATCTTCCCTTGGCTCCGGCCGGCGTTGAACCGGTGCTCGCTCGGATGGCGGCTGAAGGCTGGCTGACGTCCTACGGGACGGTCGAAGGCGTGGAGCTGGCCCTGATCCGGATTTCCCGCCGGCTGTCACCTCGGGCCCGCACCGTTCTGGCTCCCCGCGTTGCCGGCGAGTTTTTGTCCGCACATCACGCCGAGCTCCAAGCCGATTTTGCGGTTATCTGGCGCGACCTGGAAGAAGTGGCGGTTCAGGAAACCAGCCGGTGGCTAACGGCGCAACGAAGCGCAAAGTACCAAGCGTCAATCCGTTAAGAAAAAGGCGGGCGGGACGACCAACCACGGACGACGGAGTCATGCGGCTGGAGTGGAAGGAATACCTGGTTGATTTCGCCCGCCAGGAGGCCTTTTGCCGCAAACTCACCGTCAATCCGGAATGGTGTTTTCCCACGCTGATCTTATCCTGTGGCCAACAACCATAGCCACCGTTCCACATGACACTCCTCGACTCCCTCAAGAACTATACCGTCGTGGTCGCCGACACCGGCGACATCGATGCCATCGCTCGCACCAAGCCGCAGGATGCCACCACCAATCCCTCCCTCATCCTGGCCGCGGCCCAGTTGCCGCAGTACCGCAACCTGATCGACCAGGCCGTCCTGTTCGCCAAGAAGCAGCCCGGTGACGCCGAGGCCCGGCTGGCGGCCATGCTCGACAAGCTGTTCGTCCTCTTCGGCACCGAGATCCTCAAACACGTCCCGGGACGGGTCTCCACGGAAGTCGATGCCCGGCTCAGTTTCGACACCGATGCCTCCATCGCCAAAGCGCGTCAGCTCATCGGGTATTACACGGATGCCGGCATCGGCCGCGAACGCATCCTCATCAAGATTGGCAGCACGTGGGAGGGTATCCGCGCGGCCGAGCAGCTCGAAAAGGAGGGCATTCATTGCAATCTGACTCTGCTCTTCAGCTTCGCCCAGGCGGTGGCCTGTGCCGAGGCCGGGGTGACCCTGATCTCACCGTTCGTCGGTCGCATCTACGACTACTACCGGAAGGAAAAGGGGGCGGAGATCCCGCCCGAAGAAGATCCCGGAGTGGAGTCGGTCACCAAGATTTATCACTACTTCAAGAAGTTCGACTACCGGACTCAGGTCATGGGCGCGAGCTTCCGGCGCGTCGAACAGATCACCCGCCTGGCGGGAAGCGATCTCCTCACCATCAGCCCCGACCTGATCGAGAAGCTGGCTGCCACGACCGGCGAGTTGAAGCCCGCGTTGACCGTGGAGGAGGCCAAGGCGAGTTCGGGGGAGAAACTGCACCTCGACGAGAAGACCTTCCGATGGCTCCACAACGAGGATGCCATGGCCACGGATAAACTGGCCGAGGGAATCCGTCGCTTCAATGCCGATGCGCGCAAGCTGGAGTCCTATGTTCGCAAGACGTTGACCGTCTGACGAGTCGCCGAAGCCATTCCGAGAGACAGCCGGGCTGGAGCCCGGCCTTCTTTTTTTCGGTCCATCCTTGTCCTGCCACTACTGGACGATTCCGTCGGCTCGCAACCACGGAGATCCGCCATAGTACCACCGGGAGGAAAGCATGGGCTCCACGTGGGAATCGGCGAAGGCGACGTTGCTTTTGCTGGAGTGTCGGAGATGCGGTCCGCCCCAGTTGGGATCGTTCCCTGGGTCGGGAGCGGGAGGAGCCACGACACAACCGTCGCACGGGGTGCTGTTCACCGGGTCATGCAAGACCCAGGCCCCGGCCTTTTCCCGGGATCTCACCGTCACGCACCGGACCGGATCCCGAGTGGCGAGCGGCTGGCTCCCCCCGTCGGTCAGATGGACCGCCGTCACGGGACTCCGGATGGCGGAGTCCTTTTGCTGCGGGTACCGCGACGCGTCCCAGACCCCCTCCCAGTCGCAGCCGCCGAGCCCGAAGTTCATGGCATAGTTGGAAACGGCCTTATCGCCTTCTCCGCTTGGATACAAGGCGATGACTTGTCTGACCGTTTCGATGAACTTCTTGGTCTTGCTGGGGCAGAGAATCAGGTTGGTCGTCTGGGTGTAGGGGGCGAGGAAGTTGAACCACGCCTTGCGCTCCACGTTGGAGCCGCGGACCCAGAACGTGGGCGTGAACTGGCCGCCGTGGTCGCTACCGTACACGTTCTGGGCAATGGCCATCTGGCGGAGGCCGTTCATGCAACTGGTGGCTTTGGCCTTCTCCTTCGCCTTGGCCAGCGCCGGCAATAGCATGCCGGCCAGAATGGCAATGATGGCGATGACGACGAGCAACTCGATCAGAGTGAAACCGCGGGATACGCGAGGGTGAGAACCTGCTGACATAAAGTAGTCCTTTCGTCAGATCGTGATGGGCTTTTTATTTCA
>CAYYSX010000224.1:0-10177 GCA_964474315.1 uncultured Verrucomicrobiota bacterium
ATTGAAGATGAGCCGCAAACCGTCGGTGGCTTTAGCGCCTGGTCAGGCGTCTTTTTTATTAAACAACGCTGCAATCATCCAAATTACTCCCATAATAGGAAGTGAATAGATTCCAACCAACAGGAGTCCAACCGCGCTTTGGGGGTCCAGGTGCCAGTAAAAAATATCTAGATAGGCAAAAATAAACCAAGCTGCATATAAAATGCTTCCAATCGTCAATGTAAGCTGACTCTTTTTATTGTTTCTCATCGCCCGTGCGAGAACGAGCGAGACAAATAATGGTCCCAATGCGAATGGAACAAAGAACAGTCCAGAAATAAACCCGGCAGATTTTGCGCATAGTGCAATAGTGGCGACCACTAAAACTAGAGAGGTCGAATATATGCCGGATGATTTCATCATATTTGCCAAGTGTGCGTAACCCGGTTGCGACTATTTCAGGACGAGGTTGTCTGGCGCGCTATGGATGTCCATGAAAAAGAGTAAGTTCCAGCACAGCGGATTCCAGTCACTGCGGCCTAATTCGGCGCGGAATGAGCCCGCTGGATCGCAATCAGGCGCTTCGTGCCGCCTAGCACCGAGACCGGCTGCCTAGCCCGGCGCGGATCACTGGCGCGCCGACGCCGCAGTCCTTCGATCGTGATTGCGCCGGCCACAGCCTTCCCTCTCCGAGGCGACGCCATCCCGCCCACTTCGTCTCCCCCCGTGTGTGAACCGCAGATCCCCCCTGGACCGCCATTGTCCGACCGGGACCGGCAACCTATTCGCGCATGAAGAGCATTCACATGACGTTGACCGCTGTTCCCGCCGGGTTTCAGGTGGTTCGCCGGTTTGGACAGGCCTCACTGCTTCAGGACCGGAGCGGGCGTTGGCTGCTCACCGGCGGCCGACCGACCGAGCGCTGCCACGCCCGGGAGTGGATCAGCCTGTTCTGTCACGAAGCCTTGGTACAGACGACCGACACTCCCGGCACGGCCGAGTTGCCCTCAAAGGATGACGCGCTACGTCGTTCCCGACCGTAGAGCGGCTTTTTCAGGGTGGCATCGAGAAACGCCAAGTGATGTCCGCTCAACTCCGGCTTTTGCCCGACGCCCAGCCTTTGGTGGAACGATTGGGGCGCGACTTCTTTCTGACGTTGCCCACGCATCCTGGAATTTATCTGCTACGGGACTCGGACGGCACGGTGCTTTACGTGGGCAAGGCGAAAAATCTTCGACAGCGCCTGAGTCACTACCGCGTGGCCAATCCGGAACGGTTGCCTCGCCGGATGGTGCGGCTGTTGCACCGCGTCCATCGTGTCGAGTGGGAGGGGTGCCTGGACGAAACCACCGCCTTGGCGCGGGAGCGGGAGCTGTTGCTCATCCTGCGCCCGCGTTTCAATCGTGTCGGGGTGTGGCCGGCCGCGCCCAAATTTTTGGCGTGGCGCGCGGATGACACGGCCTTGGAACTCACCATCCGGACCCAGCCTGAGGAGGGATGGGAGTGCTGCGGACCATTCGGTGCCAGTGCGGCGCTCCTCCGGGCCTCGTTGGTGCGCCTTCTATGGCTCGCGCTGCATCCGTCTCGATCGACGACACGGATGCCGGCTGGCTGGTTTTGCGGCCGTCTCCCCGAGACGGTTTCGTTTCTCGCGGCGGCTACGGTCGGTACCCGGCATGCTGAAGCGTCATTGCAGCTTCGGAGGTTGCTGGATGGCGAGGTGAAGAGTTTCGCGGCCTGGCTGCAGGCCGGGACGCTGGCGGCAGCCCACCGGTTCGACCGTGAGGTCTCCACCGCCGACTTGGATCGGGTTGGAAAATGGCTCCAGAGGTAGGACTCGAACCTACAACCGATCGGTTAACAGCCGATTGCTCTACCATTGAGCTACTCTGGAACACGGTAGCGGGCGCGGAACCTAGCGAGGCGTTTTCCAGCCCGTCAAAGGGTTTTTCCACCTCGCTCACCCACGGAACGCCCCACGGGCGCATCTTGGATTGGTCCTTTGCGGGGACGGGGGGAACCTCCAAAGGCCAAATCCCAAAGAAGTTGCCAGGTCCGTAGGTACCCAAGAAAATACGTTCGCTGAGCTTTGGGCTTTGAACTTTGGCAACAGTTTCCGCCAACCTTGTTTTCACACTGACGCCATGAGAAAGCGACCTTGGAAAATTGCCGGGATCAACTTCGATCACTTCCACATGGGCGACCTGCTCCGTTATGCGCATGAGCATCCGCAGGCCGAGGTGGTGGGGGTCAGTGACGAACAGCCGAAACGGATGGAGGAGGCCATCCGCAAGGGGTTGGTGGACCGGACCTGTGCCTTCACCGATTACCGCGAGTGCCTGGCCAAAACTCAGCCCGATGTTGTCATCCTCTGTCCGGCGGCGTCCCAGCACGGCGAGTGGGTAAGGAAGGTGGCGCCGTTCGGGTCGCACCTGATGGTGGAGAAGCCGTTTGCCGCCTCGCTCAAGGAGGCGGATGCCATGATCAAGGCGGTCGGACGCGGACAGACGCTCATGATCAACTGGCCGCTCCAATGGGTGGCCTCGCACCGCAAGGCCTTCGAACTGGTGTCGGCAGGAACCATCGGCGACGTGCTCAACGTATGGCATTTTGGCGGCAACCGCGGTCCTTTGTTTCACGGGGCGGATAAGGATGAAAAGACGCCGGCCCAGGTGGCCCGCGAAAAGCCGCATTCCTGGTTTTACCGAAAAGCCCATGGCGGCGGATCCCTCCTCGATTACCTCGGTTATGGCACCACCTTGGGCACCTGGTTCCAAGGTGGACGACGCCCGCTCGAGGTCACCGCCACGGTCGATGAACCGGAAGGCCTGGAAGTGGATGAGCATAGTATCGTGGTCGCGCGTTACGAGCACGGACTTTCCAAATTCGAGACGCGCTGGGGAACCTTCACCGATCCCTGGATCATCCAACCGCAGCCGCGGTGCGGGTTTGTCATCCTGGGAACCGACGGCACGGTGAGCAGTTACGATTACGACGACTACGTGACCGTGCAGACCCGCCGCCGACTCAAACCCCGACGGATCGCCGCCCCCACTCCGAGGGCGCCGAATCAGAATCCCGTCCAATACCTCCTGCACTGCCTGGAAGAGGGCGATCGACTGGAAGGACCGGTAAGCTTGCCCATCAGCCGGATTGGACAGGAGATTGTCGATGCCGCGGTGAAGAGCGCACGGCTAAAAAAAACGGTGAGCTTGAAGTAAGGCGGACCGCGCTCGTCCCCAGATCGGCAGGGGCTCTGGTGGAAGAAGGCGTGTGATCGCCAGCGTAAGAATCCGCGGTTTCCACCGACTCTTTCAGGTCGCAGCTTCTTCCGCCGCCGACCACGAATCGCGGCGCTGCTTGGCTGCCTCGAAAAATTCCCCGACCGCCTTGGTATCCTCCTCGATCAAGGCCCGACGGAATTCCTCCAGGTCGGCCACCAATACTCCGAGCGCCCGGGCGAGATGATGCCGGTTGGCGAGCGTGATGTCGCGCCACAGTTCGGGCGAACTGCTGGCAATCCGCGTCGTGTCGCGAAATCCGCCGGCACACAGGCGGTTCCCGGGGTAGCCGTGGGCCGGACTAAGGACATAGTTGGCCAACCCGGCGGCCACCACATGGGGTAGGTGGCTGGAACGGCTCACCAGCTCGTCGTGCTGCGCCGGAGACAGCGAGAGGACCGTGGCTCCCACCGCCCGCCACAATTCCTCCACCTGCTCCACCGCCGGAGGATGGGATTCCGCGGTGGGCGTTACCACGCAGGTGGCGCCCGCGAACAGGTCGGGCTCAGCCGCGCCAAACCCGGTCCGGTGCGAACCGGCCATCGGGTGGCTGCCGACAAACCAACCTCCCGCCGCCTCGATCACCGGTTCCAGCCGGATAACGACTGATTCTTTCACGCTGCCCACATCGGTCACCACGGCGCCGGGCTTGAGATAAGGGCGGATGGCATTGGCCATGGCCGGCATGGTTCCCACCGGCAAACAGAGCACCACCAGGTCAGCCCCTCTCACCGCCTCATCCAGATGGGTCGTGGCGCGGTCCACCACGCCCGCGGCCTCGGCCTCGGCAATGACCCGATCCCGGCGCACCACGCCCCAGACTTCGGTAGCGAGCCGACGTTGGCGGAGGGCCAACCCCAACGATCCACCTAACAAGCCGACGCCCAGTACGGTAACCTTGTGGAATGGCACAACCGAATTAAGGCGGACCCGAGGAAGCGGTCCAAGTTCCAAGTTCCAAAGACCCAAGCTCCCCACACCTGGGTTCCGCTCGAACCGTCCCGGAAAGCGAGTTCTGGAGAGGTCTTGGGCGCTTGGCCGTTGGGACTTGGAGCTTCTTTGGAGCTTGGGACTTGGCTTTTGGAGCTTTCCCCCCCGGTCTCCGGCCGGACCAATTCGCGATGCGCCCGGCCATGACGAGATTGAAGCCCGTGTCCCACTGCTTGCCTCTCTGGACCGATCGCGCCACTGTTCTCCGAATCGTGAAACATCACCTCACCTCTCGTCTCGTCTCCTCGTGGACCGTGGTCCTCACTCAAACCTTTGTCGCCGGCACCCTCCCTTTGGCGCTGGCAGAGCCTACGGATTTCGAGGCCCCGGACAGTACGCCTTCCCGGGTGGTCCGGTTCATGGGTGAATATGTGGCTCCTTCGACGTTGGGCGACGGCGATACCAAAGCTGCCTTTTACCAAATGGGCCTGCAAACCCACCTTCCTTTCCCGATCACGAAAGATCTCAGCGGCAATGTGGGCTTGGCGATCGGGAATCGCGGTTATCAGTTTCGGAGCTTCGGTGACTTCATGCCCGGCCTGGAATCCCCCTTGGACCAAGCCCTCATCGCGCGCGTCGCGCCCGGGGTGACGTACCGGCTGAATCAGCAGTGGCGCATCTTTGCCACTGGCTCCTGGCTCTACTCAGGCGAGGTGGGCAGTTCGGCTTCGGAAGCAGGCTTGTGGGGTGGATCGGCGGGAGTGTTCTATGACCTGAACTCCAGTCTGACTCTGGCCGGCGGCCTTTCCGTCACGGAACGCTTCGATCGGTCCGCTTTGTACGTGCCGCTCCTGGGCCTCAATTGGCGGATCGACGAGCAATGGACGCTGCTGGCGGGAGACGTGGCCAATGCCGTCAACGGGCCCGTGGTCGGGCTGCAGGCCAGCTACCGGCTCGATGAGCGATGGACCTTCTTCGGGCTGGGCGGCTATACTAGCAGTTTTACCCGGTTCTCCGATTCCTCGTCCATCCAGGATGGTTCCCTCAACTACGAGTCAGGTGTGGTGTTGGTGGGGGTCGAGTACGCATTCACTCCGGGCCTGGTGCTGCGCCTTTCGGCGGGTGCCCGGGTGGCCCAGGAATACACCTTCCGCGACACCAATGGAAACGACCTCGCCGACGACGAAAGCGGGGCTTCAGCCACGGCCGGACTGGCCGTGCGGGCTTCCTTTTGATGATGGTGCGTCCGGTCCCAAAGGCGGGTCGCATCGGCGGCGAGCGCCACGACCCACAAGTCTCGAAAGCCCAGCAGCGGAGCCGTTTTGCCTGGACCGGCTGGAGAACGGGACGATCCCACTGCCAGCAAACGTCCATCCCTGGTGGCCACCATGCCGGCAGACTCCTCCAGCCCGTTCCCACCCAAGGTTAGATTCCACTTACGGCGCCCCTGCGGATCGAACGCTACAATCCAAGCATCATAGAGGTCGGTGCCGTAGCCCGGAGACAGTTTATCGCCGCTAGTTCCAGTAAAATAGGCTTCGCGGAAGAAGGAAAGAAGGAGCGTCGATCCCATGCTGGTCCGATTGCGCCCTCGTTTCCGCGATCGGCAAGGCAGATTATGGATGAAGTTCGCACCGAAGGGCGGCGCGGTCGAGGAAGGGGTAAACTGGGGGGTATGGAATTGGTCCTTACCGGCAGGAGCGCGGGCGGCTCGCCCGCAGGACAACCCCAAGGGGGAAGCTCCCAGCTTCCGGTTCCCATCAGGACCGTCCTGAAACGAGGTGTTGGCGGACACGGCTTCAGTCGCACCCCGTCTGTCGAGCGGGGCGCCACCAACCGGGGAACTGGGGAGAGGCGCTTGGATTTTGGTCCTTGGAGCTTTTTTGGAGCTTGAAAGTTGGGTTTTGGAGCTTTCGCCCCGGTCCCCAGCGCGGTCCAGATAAGGACCCATTCAAGATGCGCCCGATAAACATATAACCCGACACTTGGTTCTCTTTCCACCCCAGAAAACAGGTGCGTCTGGCGGGCGGCTTTCGCTTCACTAGGGCCGTGATTTTTCCCCAGTGGACCGCTTGGTTCCTCCTGCTCCTTGCTTGCACCACGACGGTGTGGAGCGCCGGCGCCGAAGACAAACCCTTACCCCGTCCCTCTGGACCGCAGACCGATGGCGCCTTCCATATCGTCGCAGTGGGTTCTTCTACTGGGGCGAGGTGGGACCGGACGCCGGCGGACCCAACGAAGCGCGCGGTCCGGCCGGCTTCGACGAGATCAGCCAGGCCCGCGCGGCGGGGAACTTTGGCTGGCCGCTCTTGATTGCCGACAACAAGCCCTACCGCCGCTTCGACTTTGCCACCGGCCAGAGTGGCGACGCGTGGGACGCGCAAAAGCCGCTCAACGAATCCCGTTACAACACCGGTCCGCGCGAACTTCCGCCCACGCAACCGGCCTTCCTGTGGTATCCGTACTCTGCCTCGGTCCGGTTCCCGGCCGTGGGCATCGGGGGACGCACCGCCTGTGCCGGGCCGGTCTATTACTTCGATGAGCAATTAAAGTCGCCGGCCAAGTTGCCGCGGGAATTCGACCGCACGCTGTTCATCTACGAATGGTCGCGCAACTGGATTTTTGCCGTGCATCTCGATGCCGACCACCGCATTACCAAGCGACCGGACGGAGCGCTGCACCTGGAACGATTCTGTCCGCAAATGACCTTCCAGCGTCCCACCGACCTGGCGATCGGCCCGGACGGTTGTCTCTATGTTTTGGAAAACGGGACGGCGTGGTCGGGAAACAAAGACACCCAACTCGTCCGCATCGAGCACCGGCCATAGACCGCGTACGCGACAAGGTCTGCCCCGGGCGCATCCATCGTGGCGAAAGCACGTGCCTGTAGCGTGCGGTGTCCTCACCGCACCTCTGGAGATCCAGCATCCAGCAGTGTGAGGATATTTTCGCAACGATTGACATCTCCGGTTTTGGCAAACGGGTGGATCAGAAGGGCTGTGCCATTCCCTCCGCTTCGCGCTGTACTTCTGGCCTGAAAGGCCTGGAGAACCCAGCCCGGGGCTGAGCCCGTTGGGCGATGTCCCGGGTCTGGCCGGCGGAGAAATCCTGCGCCCTGAAAGGTGCGCCAGAGACGGTGACCCCGCCTCATTAATTCAATATGGCGAGGTGCTCTGATCCACGAAAGGTCGTCGGCGAAATCAAGGATCAGGCTCCCAGCATCGAATGCGTTCAGGCATCTGGTTCGGCAGTTTAACAAAGGCAACACCAGCGCCCAATTGAGTATCAGCAAATTCCGCCGCCTGCAGTTTCCGGCCAAACACCCCACCCAATGCTCCTAATCCAGACCTTGTCTGATTGCAGGGTGAAGAACCATCCGTTGGGGACAGGACATCTATCAGCGATCCGGTTGGTGCCAGATAATTGTCCTGTCCCTGCCCGCCTGTCTTACAGAATTGTCTTTCGGCGAATCCTTCGGAAGGCTGGCGCGGCGTGGTGGGTTCAATATCCTTCAAATGAGTATTCGCTGGAATTGGTTCGCCGTCTGGCTCGCGATGATAGGGGGCGGTCTGATCCTGATGCTGTGGCCGCTGTGGAATGAGTCACCGCCGTCCACCGGGCCGAAAATAGGCGCTCTGTTCCTGCTGCTGATGTTGAGCGTCTGGTTCCACGAAATGGGCCACGCGATCGCGGGTTGGGTTGTGGGTCATCACATTGAATTGATCAGTTGGGGTGGCGGCCCGGTCGCATTTTCCTTCCGAATTCGTGGCACCGAAGTCCAAACCCGCACGGTGGGCCTGACCGGACGGGTGTTTGGGTTTCCTCGCGATGGGCGAGAGACTCGTTGGCGTGAATTGGTCTTTACCATGGGCGGCCTCGTCGCGAACGCCGCACTTTTGGGAATTGGCTGGGCCACTTGGCCCGCCGAGAACGCCTCCACGAGCGGGTGGACGAAATCGGGAATCGCGCCGTCTCTGGTGCTGGCGAATGCGCTTACCATTTTGAGAAATCTGCTCCCGACACGGGGCAACTCCGAGTTGGGTCCGGCTCCATCGGACGGCCTTCGGATGCTGGAGATCGCCTTCGGGAGACGTCTGACCTTCTTCTGGGATAGTCCTATTGGCGGGGCGAAGTGGCACGCCGCGGCGGCGCGAATCCTGTCCGCGATCATGGCGCTGGTGGCGCTGGGCTGCGCGGCACTCGGCGTTTTCTCGATTCGATCTCTGATTCGGGTCCCTCCGCCGAAACCGGGATTGCTGGCTGGGACCGCAATAATCTTCGCTCTCGGCGCGGGCGCCGGGTACATGGCGGCGCGGCTTTGGTGGCGAACGGCCCTCCCGGTGCAGCCGTCCGACTTGGACCCAATGGCGCAGGCTGGCCGGGCCCTCTTTGACGATGCGACCCGCGTGGGGGATGCCCTCAACCCAACGGCGCTCAACATCATCCTGGTCCAAATGGCCACCCAAACGGAGCAAGGCGGACCCGAAGCGGCGCTTCTTCGCCTCCGAAAGCCGGACGTCCCGCCGAACAATGTCTTGGTAAATCACTATGTATCGGAACTGTCGCGCGGCCTTCAGCGTTGGGACGAAGCAAAAGCTGCCGCGGAAAATGCACTGTCCGTGCCCGGCCTTACCGAGTCTTCGCGCGTCTTGCTTTACTGGGATCTCATCTCGGCGGGGGTGGAGTTCGAGCCGCCCGACGCCGTCCGTCAATACGCTCACCGGGCACTGGCAGGATTCGAGACCCCGTCGGTTCGGACATTTTTCTTGGACCTTCTGTGCGGGCTCGTTGTTTTTCAGCAGCGCCTCGAATTCCTTCCCGACGCCGATATGTGGTCAAAACAGGCGTTGTCCTTGAGCGACTCACCGACGTTGAAGGGCACTCGCGCCGCCATTTTGTTCGAACTGGGGCGAACCGATGAAGCTGAGCCGCTCTTGCAGGAAGTGCTCGCCGCCAGCCGTGAGACGATCGATCAAGGACTCAGCCATCTCTACTTGGCCCTCATCGCGCAGCGTCGCGGTAATTCCAAACAGGCGCGACGCTTGGCGTGGATCGCGTGGAACAACTATCCGATTCCAGTGATTTCAACTCGCCTGGCCGCGGCTGGAATCTATGTGCCCGGTCAGGAACGACCCCGCTAAGCTGGCGGCGCATTTCGATAGTTTCCAGGAGCGTCGCCCTCGGAGCCGGCCTGTTTGGCATCCCAATCCACAGGTCCGAGGGGCAGTTCGTTCAGCTCGGCCCTCGCCGTGCGCCACCCGGGGTAATGCCTTTCGAGAAGGGACAGAAAACGCGTATCATGGGTGGGTTCCAGCCAATAGATCGCCCGGCTGATTTTGTCCGCCGGGTATCCCGTCCGGGGTCAAATGCGCGGTGAGCAGCGCCTCCTCGATGTTGCTGTTCCCGGCGCGGTCGCTCCAGTTGCCGAGGAAACGGTAGCCGAGTTCCTCGCGGAACAGGGCGATGACCCGATCCTGCGTCGCTTGTTCGGATGGGCCAATGCCGCTCATTTCAAGACCTCCCAATGCCCACCCTTGGCGGGCCGAATCGCACGATCCAGTTTTCGGATTTGAGCTTCCGGAGCAACCGCTCCGTTCGGTCCAGTCGAGCGGCCAATTCCGGAATGGTGATGCCCGGTTTCGCCTCGAGGATCGCCACGAATGAAGGGATCGCAGGATCTATCGCCGCCTGTTTCGATCCACCCGGTATAGCGGTGGACGACCGCGCTAGGACCCGCCGGAGATCGTTACTCAACCCATGATCAAGGTGGGTGACGCCTGGAAAATAGGCGGTTCGACGCGAAGCTATCAGGAGGCGTGGGACCAGGAGGGCCAGATTCAGAACTTCGCTCCGTAAGTCAGGCGCCGCCGGGTGGCGTTTCGATCTCCACCCGGTGAAGCGGGCTGGAGCCAGCGGTCCTCGGGGTGATCGAGCGGACGAGCCGTCCGCGCTCCGTGCGTTTGCAATGCTGAAAGAACTAACCAGTG
>CAYYSX010000225.1:0-10174 GCA_964474315.1 uncultured Verrucomicrobiota bacterium
CCGGCCATGGCGTACGGACTGGAGCAATCCATCCGAATCTTGCCGTCGTGATCGACCGACATGAAGGAGAAGGTCGGATCGAGCCGGGGATTCACGATCTCGATGTTCAATCCGTAAATCCGGTTGATGGGCTCCCAATACGGCAAAGCGGCCCCGCCCAGGGGATCCACTCCCAAACGAAGCCCGGCGGACCGGATGGCCTCCAGGTTCACGACGTTGCGCAAATCCTCGACATAGGGCAGGACATAGTCTTCGGCGCGCGTGGTGGCCGCTTTGAGAGCCTGCTCATAGGGGATTCGTTTCACCGCCCGGTTGCCGCCCTGGATCAGTTCGTTGGCGCGGTCCTGCACCCATTTGGTGACTTCGGTATCGGCCGGACCGCCGTTGGTGGGGTTGTATTTGAAGCCGCCGTCTTCGGGCGGGTTGTGGGAAGGGGTGATGACGATCCCGTCGGCGAGCCCCGCCGAACGACCGCGGTTATGAACCAGGATGGCCCGGGAGATTACCGGCGTCGGTGTCACCCCGTCATGGGCCTGAATCCGGGCCTCGACGCCGTTGGCCGCCAGGACTTCCAGGGCGGTGCGTTGGGCGGGCGCGGACAAAGCATGAGTGTCTTGGCCGAGAAACAGCGGACCGGTCGTGCCCTGCTGAAGGCGGTATTCGCAGATGGCCTGCGTGATCGCCAGGATATGGGTTTCGGTGAAGGTACCGTTGAAAGACGTTCCGCGGTGGCCGCTGGTTCCGAAACTGACCCGCTGGTTCGGGTCAGTCGGGTCGGGCTGCTGGGAATAATAGGCGTCTTCGAGTTTCCGGAGATCGATGATCAGATCCTTCGGGGCCGGTTGGCCGGCAAGGGGGGAGAGGGCCATGCGCAGAAGAGGTTCAATAAGGTTGCCGAACGAAGACTACGAAACCGGGCAGGGCTGGGCACCCCAAATTTCCCGGGCGTATTCGGCGATGGTCCGGTCACTGGAGAACTTACCCGACCCCGCCACGTTCAGAATCGCCCATCGCGCCCAGTCGTTGGGACGGGCGTAGAGTTCCAACAAGCGCTGGTCGGCCTCCAGATAGGAACCCAGATCCGCCAAATGCCTATAGTAATCTCCGTGCGTCAGCAGGGCTTCCCGCAACGGTTCGAATACCCCGGGCTCATTCCGGCTGAAATAGTCGGAAAAGATCAGGTCCAAGGCGGCGCGGGTTTCCGGGTCGTGGTCGTAATGCCAGTACGGATTGTACCAACCACGGCTCTGGGCCACCTGATCCGCGGTGAGGCCAAACAAGAAGAAGTATTCCTCGCCCGCCTCCTCCGCCATTTCGATGGTAGCTCCGTCCCGCGTCCCCAGCGTCAGGGCTCCGTTCATCATGAACTTCATGTTGCTGGTTCCGCTCGCCTCATAACCCGCGGTGGAGATCTGGTTCGAGACATCGCTGGCGGGAATCAGCCGCTCGGCCAGGCTGACGCAGTATTCGGGCAGGAACAGGACCTTGATCCGACCACGCACCGCCGGATCGCCGTCGAGGGTTCCGGCCAGGTTGTTGAGGAACTTAATGATCACCTTGGCCAGGCGGTAGGCGGGCGCGGCTTTGCCCGCGAAGAAGAAAGTCCGCGGCTGAAGGTCGAGTCCCGGATTCTCCCGCAGGCGTTGATACAGCACGACCACCCGGAGCGCATTGAGCAACTGCCGCTTGTACTCATGGATCCGCTTGACCTGGCAGTCGAAAATCGAATCCGGATCGGCTTCCTGTCCCGTCGCCGACTTGAGCCATTGGCAGAAATTCGCCTTGGCCGCTCGTTTGGCCTGGCGAAAGGCATCCTGAAATCCGGTGTCCTCCGCCAGCGGCTTCAAGCGGGACAACTGGCTGAGGTCAGCAATCCATTGGTCGCCCAGCGCGTTGGAGATGACTTCCGACAGGCCAGGATTACACAACCGGAGCCAGCGTCGTGGGGTGACACCGTTCGTTTTGTTGTTGAAGCGTTCCGGAAAGGCCTCGGCCAGGTCCCGCACGGTCAGGGCGCGCAAAAGACCGGAATGGATCGCCGCGACCCCGTTGGTGCTGTGGGATCCGACGATGGCCACGTTCGCCATCCGTACCTTCCGCCCGCCGGTCTCGCCGATCAGACTGACCCGCGCCAGCCGACCGTCGTCCCCCGGAAACCGCGCGCGGATATCCTCCAACAGGCGGCGGTTGATCTCATAGATCAGTTCCAGGTGCCGGGGCAGCAGGTTCTCAAACCAAGTGACCGGCCATTTCTCCAGCGCTTCGGGGAGCAGCGTATGATTGGTATAAGCGAGGGTCCGTTGCGTCAGATCCCAAGCCTGCTCCCACGGCAGCCCGGCGTCATCCAGCAGGATGCGCAGCAATTCGGGCACGGATAACGTGGGATGCGTGTCGTTGAGCTGGATCGCCACTTTCTCGGGCAACAGGCTCCAATCCGAGTTGGTCTGGCGAAACCGACGGATCAGATCCGCGAGGGAACACGCCACCAGGAAGAATTCCTGAACGAAGCGCAGCCCCTGGCCCTGCGTGGTCGAGTCGTCAGGGTAAAGCACCCGGGTCAGCGACTCGGCTTCGAGGGTCTCGGAAAGCGCGCCGACAAAATCGCCGCTGCTGAACTCCTGGAAATTAAAGTAATCATGAGCGGCTGCGCCCCAGAGTCGGAGCGTGTTGATGGTCTTGCCTCCATAACCTACCACCGGACGATCATAGGGAATACCGATGAGGCTCGAAGGCTTTCCCGGCACCGCGCGCAGCGTGCCCCCCTGCATCTCGAAGGAGCAGTTCAGCTTCACTTCGACCGATTCGTCGGGCCGCACGACCTCCCAGGGATCCGGCCGGCGCAGCCAGTTGTCGGGCAGTTCGTGCTGCCAGCCGTCCTGGAGCGTCTGTTTGAAGATTCCGTACTCATAGCGCAGGCCATAACCCATGGCCGGCAGCTCCAAGGTGGCCATCGAATCGAGAAAACACGCCGCCAGCCGGCCCAATCCGCCATTGCCCAATCCGGCATCCGGCTCCTGGTCCACGAGTTCCGGCCAATCGAGCGCTTTGCGACGCGCCACCTCGCTGACAAAGGGAGCGAGCATCAGATTGGTCACGTTGTTGGCCAGGGACCGGCCGATCAGGAATTCCAAGGACAAGTAATAGACCCGTTTGGGATTCTCGCGGGCATAGGTTTGCTCTGTGCGGACCCATCGCTGGGCCAGGACGTCGCGAATCGAAGCCGCGGCGGCCTCGAAGCGGGCTCGCGGACTGGCAGCGGCCGGATCCACCACGTGATCAAACGCCAGGTGTCGTTCGTACGAGGCATTCTCATTTCCGGCAAAGGAGACGGGAGCGCACCCATACTGCTGCAGCAACATGGCCGGCGGCTTGAGCGGTTCGGGGGAGGTGGTGGTGGTCTTGGCTTTGGGAGGCATGGGGGGAGCGGAGAAGAGAATTAAGGAACTGAACGTTGAACAATGGTGTCTCGACCTATTCGGCCAGGTGGCTCGTGTCATTCCAGAGGCGAATCGCCGGTTGAGAAAGCGAATGCTCGTAGCCCAGCACGCTGACACTGGCGGTGCTGAGCAGAAAGCAGCGGCCTTCCACAGCGCTCAAGCCCAGCCAGCGGGCCGTGAAGACCCGCAGGAAGTGCCCACTGGAAAACAGCAGGACATCGCCCGGCGCTTCGCGAACTCGCTGGATGACCCGGTCGGCGCGGGTTCCGATTTGTTCCAACGATTCACCTCCGGGACAGCCGTCGCGGAAGATCTGCCAGTCCGGCCGTTCCTTATGGATATCCGCCGTCCGCCGTCCCTCATAATCGCCGTAGTTCCATTCCACCAAGTCCGGATCGACGGATGCCGCGGCGCCGAACCCGGCCCGCTCGCACGTCCGGGCCGCGCGCTGCAGGGGACTGGTGAACACCTGGGCGAACGGGAGTCCCTTCAACCGTTCCCCCAGCCGTTGGGCGTCCTGCTCGCCCTGCGGCGTCAGAGGAAGGTCCGTCAGCCCCGTATGCTGACCGGACAGACTCCACGCCGTTTCACCATGACGGGCCAGATAGACGACGGGCAGGTTGTCACTCATGACCGCGAGAGGTTGGACTCAACCAGCATGGGCAGACGGCAAATTGCAATGAATACCACCGCTTCTCATTGCGGCCAGGTCCACCCGTCGATCTCCGGTTGGTCCACGCCGTGTTCGTAGGCATAGCTCTGGCATTCGATTTGGAGCCGGCGGAGACGCTCCTTGGCATGGGCGCCGCGGAGCGCGAGGCCGGGCACCCGATCAATGACATCCATCGCGATGCTGAAGCGGTCGATCTGGTTGTGGATGGCGAGGTCGAGCGGCGTGTTGATGCTTCCCTTTTCCTTGTAGCCGCGGACGTGAAGATTGGCGTGGTTGGTTCGACGATAGGTCAGCCGGTGAATGAGCCAGGGATACCCGTGGAAGTTGAAGATGATCGGGCGGTCCGTGGTGAAGATACCGTCAAAGTCGCGGTCGGAGAGCCCGTGCGGATGCTCGGTCGCCGGGGTGAGCTTGAAGAGATCCACCACGTTGACGAAGCGGATCTTGAGGTCGGGGAAAAACTCCCGCAGGTACACCACGGCGGCCAGCGCTTCCTTGGTGGGAATGTCGCCGGCAGTAGCCATCACCACATCGGGAGCCGCCCCCTCGTCGTTGCTCGCCTTGGGCCAGATGCCGAGCCCCTTGGTGCAATGGACAATGGCATCGTCCAGCGAAAGGTACTGCAGGTGCTTCTGTTTGTCGGAGACGATGACGTTGATGTAGTTGGTGCTTTGCAGGCAGTGGTTGGCCACGCAGAGCAGCGAATTGACATCCGGCGGCAGATAAATACGGCAGACATCCGGACTCTTGTTCACCACCACGTCGAGGAAGCCCGGATCTTGATGGGTGAAACCGTTGTGATCCTGGCGCCAGACGGTCGAAGTGATGAGGAGGTTGAGGGATGAGATCGGGGCACGCCAGGGAAGCTCGCGGGAGATGGCCAACCACTTGGCATGTTGGTTGAACATCGAATCGATTACGTGGGCAAACGCTTCGTAAGTGGAGAAAAAACCATGTCGGCCAGTGAGCAGGTATCCCTCCAGCCACCCTTCCAGCGTGTGTTCCGACAACATTTCCAGCACGCGTCCATCCGGCGAAAGCTCTCCGCCATCGGAGTCCTCCGGAAGATAGTCGGCGAGCCACAGCTTCTTCGTGACCTCATACAGCGCGTCGAGCTTGTTGGAGGTGTTCTCGTCGGGGCCGAAGACGCGGAAGGTGTCGGGGTTGCGTCGCATGATGTCGCGCAGGAAACGACCCAATGGACGGGTGTTCTCGGCGGTCAGACGTCCCGGATGCTCCACCGGTTGCCCATACTCCCGGAAGTCGGGTAAGCGAAGTGCTTTGCGGACCAACCCCCCGTTCGCATGCGGATTGGCACTCATCCGCCGCGCGCCTTGGGGAGCGAGTTCCTTCAATTCCGCCTTAAGGCGGCCTTGCTCATCGAAGAGTTCTTCCGGTCGGTAACTGCGAAGCCACGCCTCGAGCTGAGCGAGGTGGGCGGGATTTTCTCTAAGACCGGCCAACGGCACCTGGTGAGCCCGCCAGAAGGCTTCGACCTTGTGGCCGTCCACTTCCTTCGGGCCAGTCCACCCCTTGGGACTGCGCAAAACGATCATCGGCCAGTGGGCGCGCGTGGCCGGACCACCCTGCCGCGCTTTTTCCTGGATACGGCGAATCTCCAGTACGCAGTCCTCCAGCGTGGCGGCCATGGTCTGATGCATTTCCAGCGGATCGCTCCCTTCGACGAAATGGGGCGTCCATCCATAGCCCTCCAGCAGCCGTCGCAATTCGTCTCCGGGAATTCGCGAGAGCAGGGTCGGATTGTTGATCTTGTAGCCGTTGAGATGCAGGACGGGCAGGACGGCGCCATCGCGCACGGGGCTAAGGAACTTGTTCGAATGCCACGACGTGGCCAGCGGGCCGGTTTCCGCCTCGCCGTCGCCCACGGCCACTGCTACCAGGAGGTCCGGATTGTCAAAGGCGGCACCGAACGCATGGGAAAGACTGTAGCCGAGTTCGCCCCCTTCATGGATCGATCCGGGCGTCTCCGGCGTGCAATGGCTGCCAATGCCACCCGGGAAGGAGAATTCCTTGAAGAAGGTCCGCATCCCTTCCTCGTCTTCGCTCTTGTTCGGGTAAACTTCCGAATAGCGGCCCTCCAAATACACCGGGCCCAGCACGCCCGGGGCACCATGTCCTGGCCCTGCCAGGAAGATGGCGTTCAGGTCGTACTTCCGGATCAGCCGGTTGAGGTGGACATAGACAAAGGCCAGGCCGGGACTGGATCCCCAGTGGCCCAGCAGCCGTTGCTTGAGGTGCTCCAGCTTCAACGGCTCGCGCAAAAGCGGGTTGGCGCGCAGATAAATCATTCCGGCGGCGAGGTAATTGCAGGCCCGCCAATAGGCATCGAGCCGCTCCAGTTCGTCCGGTTTGAGGCGCGGGGGATTCGATGCGGCACTACCAGTCTTGGTGTTCATATGGTTCCTTTTGCTAGATGAAAATGGGTTACTTGGGGAGACGAAATCCATGGTTCGTCCTCAAGGGGAAGCTCGCAGCGGGGCCGAAGCAGGGTAATGGGTTTCGACCACCAGTCGGCGCACTTCCCGCAGGACCGAAAGATCTTCGCGCGTGGCAATCAACAGAATGCGGCCGGACGAACCGGCGCGGCTGAGGTCGGCATCGGGCCGGGACGTCCGGTTGGCTGTCAGGTCGAGATGCAGTCCCAGATGACCTAAACGTTCGCCGACACGTTCCCGAATTTCCGCTGAGTGTTCCCCCACCCCCGCGGTGAAGACCAGCGCATCCACGCCCCCCAAGGTGGCCGCCATCGCACCAATAGCCTGGCGAATCCGATGTACATAGACATCGATCGCCAGACGGGCCTCGGCGTGATTGGGCGAGGCTTCCAGCACGAGGCGAAGGTCGGAGGAGATGCCCGAGACCCCCAGGAGACCCGATTCATGGTTCAAGGCGTGTTCCACCTGCGCGGCGTCCAGACCACAGCATTGCAGCACATGCAAAATCAGACCGGGATCCACGCTTCCGCTGCGGGTTCCCATCATCAGTCCTTCCAGCGGGGTAAAGCCCATCGAGGTGTCCACGCTGACCCCGTCCTGCACGGCAGTGACCGACGCTCCGTTTCCCAAGTGAGCGATGATCAGGCGTACCTCTGGGCGTCCCAGCATTTCGGCCGCGCGTCGGGCGCAATAGGAATGACTGAGACCGTGAAAGCCAAAGCGCCGCAGCCCCCAGTCACGGGTCCAGCGCGCGGGAATCGGATAAGTCCGGGCCTCGGGTGGCAGGGTCGCATGGAAGGCCGTGTCAAAGGCCGCCACCTGCGGAACACCGGGAAATAGGTCATCGACCGCCGCCATCACCGCGAGGCTGGGCGGGTTATGCAAGGGGGCCACCTCGGACAGCTCCTGCAACACCCGGCGGACTTCGGGGGTGATCCGGACCGCGCTACGATACCGGTCGCCGCCGTGGACCACGCGATGGCCTATGGCTTGGATGTCGCCAGTCTGTGCCAAAGGGGTCGCGGGACCGGTCGTCAAGCCGGTGACGATCAGGGCCACCGCGTCGCGCTGCGTCCCCGACTGGACCGTGGTTCGCTGGGGAGCGATACCGGCAAACTGCAAGGTGAGCTGAGCGGGATGAGTTCCCCAATCGATGCCACCTTGGGCCAACGTGCGCTCTGAACCGGCGTCCAACAGGTCGAACTTGAGGCTGCTGGAGCCGGCATTAAAGATGAGGACGTTCACTGCCGGCCCCGGGTCCAGGGGAATTCCCAACGCGGGACAAATGGAGGTCGGCAGGTCATTCCAGGGATTCAAAGGTTGGAAACTGCCGGTGGATCTGTCGAGCCGGAATTGGCGTATTTGAGAGGCCCTAGGCAGGGACTGATCGAGTTTTTCTTCGCGCTCCCGACACACTATTTGACGCAGCCGGCGCCACCGTCGTGAGGTGGGATTGGCTTGGTAGCGCGCTGGCGGAACCTGGTCCCCGGAACTCAGTTTCTTGCGCAGGGCTTCACACAGCTTCCGGAAGATTCCCTCCTCGGCCTTGGGGTGGCCGTCCCACTCAACCCCATCCCATTCGGCTCAGCTCAAACTCACAGCAGGAACGTAGGTATGCCCAGGTTCACGATGCAGAGGTCGTCTCGCACTGCGAATGCGACGGGGTCAACAAAGGTCAGTCCCATCACGGCCAGAACGACGACGGTCGCACTGAGCAAGCTACTCGAAGCCACGATTGAATAGCTCGCCCCAAAGGTCGTAGGTGTGCTTCGTTCCGCCGTTTGCGGCCCCGAAAAACCGGAGCGGGACCCGGGGCTCGGTCCTCAGGATCCGCCACCGCCAACGGACGTTTCTACGGCTTTCGTTTGGGGGACTAACCTCTGTTTCCGTTTGTTCGCACCCAAGTGCCAGTCAATCCACCCTAAAAAAATTCTTTGCGAAATATTCGCTCACCAGGCTTGCAACAATTCGAATCAATGATAATTCTGTCCTCTCATGAATCTCTCTGCGATTACATCCACAGACCTCAAGCGTCTCTCCAAGCTCATCGAACAGAAGGAATCCCTGCTGGCCAGTCTGGCTCAGTTGGATGCTGAACTGAATTCATTTGGTTCGGGGTCGGTCCGAGCTGCCGCTCCCGCTCCCGCTGCTCCCGCGCCGGCCCGTCGCGCCTCGCCGGGACGCCCTCGTGGATCCGGCAAACGCGGACCGCGGGGCGCCCTGAAAGAGCGGATCGTGGGCCTGTTGGAAGCGGCAGGGAAAGAAGGCGTGACGGTCAAGGAAGTGGCCGCCAAGCTCGGCGTGAAGCCCCAGAACATCCATGTTTGGTTTTCCTCGACTGGCCGGAAGCTTAAAGAAATCAAACGGATTGCCCCCGGGCAGTTCGCTTGGGTGGGTTGACCCCGCTCCGTCGGTTGTCAACTGAGGACAACCAAGTCGGAGCCCATATTGAAAGGGCGTGGCCGGGTGGGCACCCTATCCTTCCGGATCACGCCGCCAAGTTGGCCGCCTTTGAACGACATCCTGCCTCGGCAGGATGTTTTTCTATTTGGGGGGAAGGTCCGGCCCGGTCGGGCATCAACCCCTCAACCTTCGACCTGGACGGACAGCAAGCTCGCCGCCCCAGGGGAGGAGTCATCCTGATCGTTCCATTTCATTACCACCGTTTCCAGGGCGACGTGTTCTGGAATCTAGTCCGAACCGGTTCCTCCCATCGGCATACAAGCCCACTTGAGCCTGATCCCCTATTTCGGGTTTGCGATGGTCTCTTTGGTTCCGGAAGGGCGGCCACAAAGAGACGGGCAACAGAATACCAAAGAACGATTTTCCCGGCGGCTCGTCCTTCCAATCCCGGTCGCACTCCCCACTCGAGATGATCCATCCTTTGACGTTTGCCAGGATCGCTGTCTTTGCTCCGTTCGGTCATGCCTAACTCACCTCCAACCCCATCGATGCCCATCTACCGGACGGGCCGTCAACGGCGGCGGCGGGGTGTATCTCAGTGTTGTTTTACTCTCCGTACTACGACCGCACGGCCGAGTACCGTTTCTGCCGCTTGGACGTGAACCCGCCGCCGCCGCAGGGAACACACGACAGCCCGGATCAAATGGTGGTCGGCAGGAACGTCGGTACCGAAGGTGGGGACGGGTGCCGTCCCTCGGGCAACTGTTCCTTCTAAATTCGGGAATTGAAGGACCACGGAGGGCTCGGATAACCTCAATGAGGAAGAGTTTGTTCAACGCCGAACGAGCGATCCGTGCCCTTCGCGGTTCCTGCGGTTCCTGCTTGCGTTTTCCGGTTCATTCGGACCGAGCGGTCGAAAGCCGATCCCTCCGTCCAACTAAGTATTCGGAGGTTGGCGGCGTGAGCCCAATCCGGTCACGAGATCAAGCCACCCAGAGGTAACGGTCGAAGTCCAGAGCGTCCGGTCCGGAAGCCAACGACGCGCCCGAAGGTCGTTTAGCGTTCCCCCGGCACGACGAGGGGGCATCTTGAAATGGTCGTTACCGGAACGGCAACGGAGACCGAGGGGTGAAAGCTCCAAAGGCCAAGTTCCAAGTTCCAAAGAAGGCTGGACCTCCAAAATCCGGACGTGAATCGAGGCCCTG